>JAWLHW010000005.1:0-42674 GCA_041690155.1 Desulfomicrobium sp.
CGCCTTCCCGGTCAGGCCGTGATCCAGATCACCACCCGCTGCAATGCGCACTGCGTGCAATGCGGCATGAGCGTGGATCATTCCTTTGCCCGTCACAGTCTCGACCCGGAGCTTGTGGATCGCATTCTCGATACTGTGGCCCGGCTCGGCATGCAGGCCGTGTCGTTCACCGGCGGGGAGCCACTGCTTGATCTGCCGCGTCTGACGGGCATGATTCGCCGCGCCAAGAAGCTTGGTATCCCCTACATCCGCACCGGCACCAACGGGTTCATCTTTCAGCGCCACGAGGCACCGGATTTCAGGGATCGCATGCGCCGCACGGCCGATGAATTGCTCGAGAGCGGCATTCGCAATTTCTGGATCAGCCTCGATTCAAGCGATCCGGACATCCATGAGACAAACCGGGGTCTTCCCGGCGTGGTGCGGGGCATGGCCAAAGCCCTGCCCATCTTTCACGAAAGCGGCCTTTACCCCTCGGTCAATCTGGGCATCAACCGTCTTTGCGGCGGCCGCATTCCGGCCTTGCACGGTCCCTTTGATGCGCACGGATTCCGGCAGGGTTTTTCCGAGGCTTTCACCCGCTTTTTCACGTTTGCGACGGATCTTGGCTTCACCATCGCCAACTGCTGCTACCCCATGAGTGACGAAGACCTTGCCGTTTACCAGGCCACGTCCTCGGATTCCTTCATCCGTTTCAGCCCCGAGGAGAAAAAGGCCATGCTGCTGGCGCTCAAGGATGTCGTGCCGGACTTCAGGTCGCGCATCCGCCTCTTCACGCCGCTTTCCTCACTGGACGCCCTTGTGCGGCAGTCAGAAGGGGAGGGCGGGCAGACGTATGCCTGTCGCGGTGGTCTGGATTTCTTTTTTGTGGATGCCACGGCCGGGCATGCCTATCCGTGCGGCTACCGCAGCGCGGAGGACCTCGGCCCCTTCTGGGAGTTGAAGGATCTGCCGGGCGGCGAGCCGGTCTGTCGGCGCTGCGACTGGGAATGCTTCCGGGATCCGTCCGAATTGCTCGGGCCTTTTGGCATGGCGCTCTCCAACCCGCTTGAAGTGCTGCGCAGATTTTCGTCCCGCCCTGAACTGGCTGGCAGTTGGTTTTCCGATCTTCGCTACTACATGGCCTGTGATTTTTTTGACGGCACGAGGCCCATGCGTACGGAGAAGCTGGCGCGTTTCGCACCATCCCAGGCATCGACCGCGCTTGTGGTCTCGCCTGAGGCGGCGTCCTGATCCGAAATCGGACAGGCCGCCGCTCAGGACCGGGCTTTGAAGTGACCTCGCACCAGCAGCCCCAGCCCGAACAGCAGAGCAGCGCCCGCGCCGAGCAGGGGCAGCCTTGCAACGACTGCAGGATCGCTCAGGAATTTTCCGGCGTGCAGCCCGAGCAGGGTGATCAGCACCGACCATAGCGTTGCCGTGAAAAGGTTGGCGGCAAGAAAGAAGCGCCAGCACATGTTCGAAACGCCAAAGGCAAAGGGGATGACCCCGCGCATGCCGTATATGAACCGGTAGGTGCCAAGGAGCGGCAGGCGGTGGCGCAGCAGCAGGTCGCTGACCCTGGCGACCCTGGTTCCGAAGCGCGGATGTCTCGCAAGATAGGCAGACCCTTTGAGCCTGCCGAGCCAGAAAAAGAATTGGTCTCCGGCCATGCTGCCTGCAAAGGCCGCCCCCAGCACGGACCAGAAATCAAACAGCCCCAACGCCAGTCCCGCGCCGCCCAGAAGCACTGCCGTTTCCCCCTCCACAAAAGCTCCCAACGCTATGGCCAAAGGGCCATATTGGGCAATGGTGTTCATATCCATGTCCCGTCTTTGCCGCGAGCGCCAAACCTGCCCATGACGACGGTGTGACGTTTCGGTGACAGTCCGGACCGCTCGCCACAAAGGGCTGGATAAGCTGTCACCGGGCGGTCACGCATTCTTCGCATCCCCTTCATATATATCTGTTCAAGGTAGTGAAACAAGGTGGTGTGCATGTTTTTCGATACGACAATGATGCAGGCAGGCATGGAAGGGCGGTTGGCCGAAAAGATGGGTTTTGAAGGGGGCTGGAATGACCGCCTGCTGGGCTTGCTTCCTTTTGGCCCTGACGACGCGACAGCCGGAAGCGAGAGCGAGCTGCAGGTCGCGGTCATGGGCAGCCCGGATTGCGTTGACCTGCCGCTGCGAATCCGGGATTCGAGCTATTATCAGAATGTGGCCCGGCGCACAGTGGCCGGGGACACGTCAGGTCACACCCTCCTTGAACTTGAACGCTATCTGCAGGCCGGGTCAGACGCTGTCTGGGAAAACAGCTGGGTGCGTTTTCCCCTGGAGCGGTTGAACACTTTTGCCCGCCACACCCTGGAGCGTGATCTGCTGGCAGACAAGAGCGACGCAGCGTCAGGGCGCAGGAAAGACAGCGCCGACTTCTTCTTTGCAAAAGACGGCGAAGACTGGCTGCGCATTCCCATCAGCTATCTGCTCAAGCTCTCCCTGGCCGATCTGGCCGGGTCGGGCGTCACCTCCGAGGTGCGCAAGCTGGCCGAATCCTTTCTTGGTCATTTCCTGAACGACAACACATCCCCCGAGACCTTCTCCTTTTATCCCGCGCCCATGAACGATGCGTTTCAGGGCGGGCGAGGCATCGCCCGGGAGACCAGCCAGCGCTTTTTGCTGTCCCAGCTCCTGCTCGACCACGCCAACGAGGGATTCGGCCTGCTCGATCACGGTCAGCGGGCCATGATCTATTTTGCGCCATTGCCTCCGGCCCGGCAGAAGCGCCTGAACGAGATCATCCCCGACGCCCATTACCGCGAGCTGTTCATGAACCCGTGCCTGTCGGGCTGGGACCGGGGCGAGGCCAAGAAGGAATACATGGGCCTGTGCCACCGCATGCTTTCGCGCAGTCAGCTGAACACCATCGCCAAGCTGCGCGAATCCGGCATCCTGACCAACAATCTGGTGGTGCTGCCCAACACGTCCAACACCTGCCTGGCCAACAACGGGACGCATATCTCCCTTGGCAGCAAGCGTCTGGGCGAGCTGATGCAGGGCGGGGATTTCGGCACGGTCGACGAGAAATATCTGGGCGATCTGGTCATCAAGATCGTGGAGCATTTTCTGCCTCTTTTTGTCGGCACCTACAGCGCCGCGCCCATGCGCATGGATTTCGAGGATTTTCATCCGGAAAAAGCGCTGGGGTTCCTGCCGCACGAGCTCGATTACACCCACCTGCGCATGATCTGGCGGCGCTGGAAGAAGAAGGCCAAGCTCAAGGTCTGCGGCCGTCCTTTGACCCCTTTTGGCCCTCCGCTCATGGACAGAACCATCGCCCGGGTTTTTGGCCTGCGCGGTGACTTTATCCCGGATTTTCGCCTGCTGGACTACATGACCACCCTCATGAGCACCCATCGCTGCGCGGCTCTTGACGGCGAGGTGGGCAATGACCTGCGCCTCAAACGCGACCTTGCGGCCATGGGCGTTTTTCACGAGTCCATGTCGACCTATCTGCTTTACAAGCAGCGCTCGTTCGAGGTGATGGGATTTTCCGGTTTCGAGGCCCGTTTCTATAGCCTCTTCGATTCCCTGGAGGCGGACATGGGGCCTGCGGCCCGCTTGCAGCAGTTCCTGAGTGCGCTGGCCTGCAAGCTTGTGCTCAGCGGCCGCGTCAGCCGTTCTTCGATTCCCGACAGCCCGGAAGTGGAGAGTGAGCGGCGACAGATATTTTTCGCAACAGCCATCAACCTGCCCACCTTTTTCGTGCGCCGGGATTCGGGCAACGCCCTGCTTCTTGACCTTGTGTCCAGGGCGTCGCGCGTCCGGGGCAGCCATCGCTATCCCGGCAACCTGCGCGTGCATGTGCAGGAGTACCGCATGGCGCTGCTGGAGTTCATCGAATCCGAGGGGCGGGACGTGATTGAACTTTTCGGGGCGGATGATCTTCTGCGCGACCTGCGCGCCCGCATCACGGACCCGGAACTTGGCGCGGGGGGAAAACTGACCCGGCGCATCCTGGACCATGCCGGGGCGCGCACCCCGCTGGCCCTGCGCGCGCAGGACTTCAATATGGCAGCCGAGGACATCTACAGAGGGGACCTGCGCACCGCGCATCTTGCCGAAGCACTCGATTACCTTCTGGAAGACTGCAAGACAGTCAAGAATTTCGGGTGTCTGCCCGCACAGTTCTGCCGCACCGGGCTCCCCGCGCTGCTCGGTGGACGAGACATTATGGAGTTCGCGCGCGAGGCCCAATCGGAATTGAAACGCACGGGCGAGCTGGGCGGATGCCGGCCGGTGCTGATCCAGCTCCTGCTTTTGATTATCGGCATGCACAGCGAAAATGCCCGCATCAGTCGCATAAACGGAAGGAAAAATGACGCATCAGTATATAGCTAGAGATTTGAACCAGATCCGGGACGAGGAGCTTTTCTGCGACCGGGTCATTGAATACCTTTATTCCCGGGTGCGGGAGCGGGCTCCGGCTCTGTTTAATGCCGTGGTTTCGGCGCGCGCCTCCAGCCTTCTGGGGTTTGTCAATTACGATCTGCCCCTGGGCGCGCGCATTTCGGGAGCGAATTCGCTTATCCGGCGTCTGGGCATCGACCTCGCGGAATGTGTGGAGGATGCATCCTATTACACCACACCTCGCCGCATTTTCGAGCGCCGCATCCGCTACGACGAGGTCCGGCCCATGGACGAGGACCTCCTGGCCGTGGTTTCGCCCGCTGATTCGCGCATGTTTGCGGGATCACTCAGCCAGGAGAGCGTGCTTTTCATCAAGGACAAGTTCTTCTCCTTTGCGGAATTTTTGGGACGACCGACGTGGACCCAGGCCTTTGTGGGTGGCGATTTCGCCATTTTTCGCCTGACCCCCGACAAGTATCACTACAATCATGTTCCGGTCAGCGGAGTGGTGCGTGATTTCTACGAGATCGAAGGCGCGTTTCACTCCTGCAACCCCTCCGCCGTCATCAGCGAGGTCACGCCCTTTTCCCGCAACCGCCGGGCGGTCACGGTCATCGATACGGATGTCCCGGGTGGCAGCGGGTGCGGTCTGGTGGCCATGGTCGAGGTGGCCGCGCTCATGATCGGACAGATCGTGCAGGCCTATGCAAGCAGTGGTTACGAGCCTTGCGAACAGATGCGGCCCGGTCTTTTTTTGCGCAAGGGGCAGCCCAAGAGCCTGTATCGGCCCGGGAGTTCTCTTGATGTGCTCATTTTCGAGCCGGGCCGGGTTGAATTCAGCCCCGACCTGATCGCCAATCAGTTTCGCGGGGACGTGGGTAGCCGCTTTTCGAGCTGGCTGGGGCGGCCGTGGGTGGAAACGGACGTGCGGGTGCGAGAAGGCATCGGCCGCGTCCTCAATCAAAACGCATGACGGGCAGGATGATCCGGGCCCGGATGGAGAAAATATGGAGTATGTGCTGATCGTCTGCTTCGGGGCCGTGCTGTTTGCCCTCATCTTCCTGAGCGGGCGGGTCCTGCCCCGTGAACGCTGGCAGATGATGGCCAGCGTGCCCCTGTTCAAGAATCCCGACGGCATGTGGCAGGCCCTCAACCTGACCTGGTACGGGGGACTGAGCGCCCTGGCCTACACGCTGGCCACGGCTGTTGCCGTCGCGTTGCTGGGTTCCGTCGGCATGGGCCTTTTCGGCCTTGTACTCATGGTTGCGGGCATGCTCGGGCTGTGCATACCGGCGGCGAAGATCGTCGCCCGCCTCGTCGAAGGCAAGCCCAACACCCTGAGCGTCGGCGGAGCCGCCTTCGTGGGCATTGTCGTGGCGCCTTTCGTGGCCTCGGGGGTGGTCTGGTTGACCGGGAGCGGGGCCGTGCTGCCAGCGCTGGCGGCCCTGGCCATCGCCTATGCCGTGGGTGAAGGAGTGGGGCGTCTGGCGTGCTTGAGTTTTGGCTGCTGCTACGGTCGCCCGGTGGACACCATGCCCGAACCTTGGCGCGGGATTTTCAGCCGTTGGAACGTCGTTTTTCAGGGTCAGACCAAAAAAGCGGCTTACGCTCATGAGCTCTGCGGCCGCGAACTGGTGCCCGTGCAGCTTATGACCGCCTACCTTTATTGCGCCGCAGCCTGCTTGGGGATGGTCTTTTTCGCGGCCGGGAGCTTCTCGGTGGCCATGATCGTACCGTTGGTCGTGACCCAGGTCTGGCGCGTGATTTCCGAATTCTTCCGCGCCGATTATCGGGGCGAGCAAAAGATATCCGCCTATCAGATCATGGCCGCAGTGGGCGTTCTCTACGGGCTTGCGCCTGCCTTGCTGCTGTCTGCGCACGGAGTCGCGGTGAATCTCGGCCATGGGCTTGCCGCCCTGTGGAGCGTGCCGGTGCTGCTCCTTCTGCAGGGGATTTTTCTGATTGTCTTTCTCTACACGGGGCGCAGTTCCGTCACGGGTTCGCAGATCCGCTTTTTTGTCAAGGAAGGGGAAATATAAAAGTGAGTGTTCCCTTTCGTGCCAAAGGGGGATGGGTCTACGGACTCATCCTCTTTCTTTTCTGTCTTGACGCGAGTCCAGCCAAGGCCCTTGGTCCCCATGCGCCGCTGCCTGAGCTGGAGCGGGCCGTGGAGCACCTTTGTAGCGAGGTGCTTCTCGGCCAAGAGCCGGACCCGGCCCGCATCGCGCCCATCATCGCCCATGTCCGGGCCCATGGCGACGTTTCGGGCGGTCTGCCCAGGTACTCCGACGCTCCCGGCGCATACCAGGGCTTTGCGATCAACATGCCCATGCAGCGCCTGCTGCGCTATCTCTACAACCCCGAAATCCCGCAGGAGCTCATAAAGCCTTTTTCGATCCGCTCTTCGGTCTGGACCACGCAAGACAGCGCGGAAGCGCAGCGGCAGCTGTGGATCGATCCCTGGCCGCCAGCCGGGCCGGTCGTCGTGCGGGGCGAGCAATACGACCGCACCACTGCAGACCTGTCCACAGGCGGATGCTACGGGATGCGTTTGAAGCGGGTGCTTGTTTTTTTGCCGGACGAAAAGGCGCTTTTGTCCGTGAGCGTGCAGCCCGAACCGTCGGAAGTGGGCACCAAAGGGTATCTTTTGGGACGCGACGAAGACAGTCGCTACGTCTATTCAGATGAACAGGGCCTGACCAAGACCGGGCTTGGCTGGGTCTCGTCCCGGATTCAGACCAATGTCTCCATCGGTGTCTATCTCGGTGAGGGAGAGACGGTGCAAAGCGGCGTGTTCCAGTGGATGCGGGCAGGCTGGTCGGGTCTGTCGGTCATCAAGGAGAGTCACATAAAGGCTTCGCTGGTGCGCTATCGGCAGCAGATCGGCGCAGTCCTGAACAATTTTGAGCTGCCCGCACCCGAAGAGCTTGAAGCGTTTTTCAGAACGCTGAATGAAAAGTCCGACGCTCAGTTGCGTCGTGAGGTCGAACCCCCCCTGGCCGGGTATCTGGAGCAGGCCGAGCGGGAAAAGAACAGGGCCGCTTCAAGACTCTTGAAGAACGACTACGCGCAGCGCCTGGATCGTGGGGAGATGATCGGGCTTCTGATGCGGGAGCTGGCGCGTCCGAGGTAGACGCTATTTCACTTCGTTTTCACTGGGCGGACAGGCCTCCTGGTCCGCTCCGATCTTGTCCTTCCATCCTTTCAAGACATCAAGATACGCGGCGAAACGCTGCCGGTCTTCCTCGTTTTCTGCCTCGCGCAGATGGGTCTCGGCCTTGGCGATCAGCGCTTCCAGATAGTTTGGATCCGTGAATCCATGCAGGATATGGCTCATTTGGTGTCTTCCTGGCGCTGCTGCACCCATTTGTTGATGGTTTCCAGATAGAGGAACGTCTCGGTGTTCTGGATGCCGCCAAGGGCCGACAGATCATCGACCAGAAAGCGGCGCAGATCGCTGCGTGACGCAACGTGGATCTCGACCAGCAGGTCGAAGCGGCCCGAGACGTTGGACACGGACTGCACTCCGTCGAGGTCTGCGATGGCACGCATGATTTGGGCGTTGGCCCGCCCCTCAAGGCTGACCCCCACGGTGGCGGTCAGGCCGTCCTCGAAAAACATGGGATTCACCGAGGCCGAGATGCGCAGATAGCCGCTTTTGAGCAGCCGTTCCGTGCGCAGCCGCACCGTGCCGTCGGACACGCCCAGCCGCTGGGCGATGTTCTTGTAGGATTCGCGCCCGTTGTCCTGCAGGGCCGCGATGATCCGGCGGTCCGTGTGGTCCAGTGTTATTTCTTTTTCGTTCACGTTCGTGCTCCCGCGTGAGCGCATACCGGAGTCCCGGCGCAAAGACAAAGCCTGCGTGGGAGGGTTCGGAATAAGGTTGCCAATTAAGTTATTCGTTAATATATGGCACTTTCATTCGTTGACAAGAAGTTTTATGACGATAAAATTGCGCAAATCGAAATTTTAAGGGGGGGGGCATGAAGCGGATACTGGAAGATCTGAAGCGGCAGACGGAGGAATTGCGGGAAGGCGGGCTTTTCAAGGCCGAGCGTGTCATCACCTCGCCCCAGGGCGCGAGCATAACCGTTGCGGGAGGCCGCGAGGTGCTCAACTTTTGCGCCAACAACTATCTTGGCCTGGCCGGTGACAAGCGACTGGTCGCGGCCGCGCACGCCGCCCTGGATCGTTACGGTTACGGCCTGTCATCCGTGCGCTTCATCTGCGGCACCCAGGATGTGCACACGGAACTCGAAGGTCGCTTGTCCGAATTTCTGGGCACCGAGGACACCATCCTCTACAGCTCCTGCTTCGATGCCAACGGCGGCCTTTTCGAGACCCTGCTCGGAGCCGAGGACGCGGTCATCAGCGACGCCCTGAATCATGCCTCCATCATCGACGGGGTGCGGCTGTGCAAGGCCAAAAGATTTCGCTACGCAAGCGGCGACATGGCCGAGCTGGAAGCACAGCTCAAAGACGCAGCGGATTGTCGGTACCGACTCATCGTCACCGACGGGGTCTTCTCCATGGACGGCCATATCGCCGATTTGAAAGCCATCTGCGATCTGGCCGACACGTACGATGCCCTGGTCATGGTCGACGATTCCCACGCCGTCGGCTTCATGGGCGAGAACGGACGGGGCAGCCATGAGCACTGCGGAGTCATGAACCGGGTGGATATCATCACCGGCACCCTGGGCAAGGCTCTGGGCGGGGCCTCCGGCGGCTACACGTCGGGCCGCAAGGAGATCGTCGAGTGGCTGCGGCAGCGTTCGCGCCCGTATCTTTTTTCCAATACCCTGGCCCCGGTCATCACCGCCACGTCACTGGCCGTGCTGGACCTGATCCGTGACGAGCCTGAATTGCGCGTCAAGCTGCAGGAGAACAGCCGGTACTTCCGGAAGGCCATGACCGAGGCCGGGTTCACCCTGGCTCCGGGCGAGCATCCCATCATCCCCGTCATGCTCGGAGATGCCGTGCTGGCCCAGCGCATGGCGGCGCGGATGCTCGAAGAGGGCATCTATGTGGTGGGATTCAGCTTCCCGGTGGTGCCCAAGGGCAAGGCCAGAATCCGCACCCAGATGAGCGCGGCGCACACGCGGCAGCAGCTGGAACAGGCAGTGGCGGCGTTTGTGAAGGTTGGGAAGGAATTGGGAGTGATTTAGCGGGGGACGCTGGGTGGTAGAGGCTTTGCGGGCTGGCGGGATGACGGGCCGCCGAAACTCCTTCGCGGGCCTCGTAGAGTTGCATTGTCGCTGCTGTCGAACAGACGCTTTGACTTCGAGTGATGGGCGACAATGCAACAAACGATGCCTGGCTCAGTCAGACAGTCGACGCCCCGCCATCCCGCCAGCCCGCAAAGCCTTGAGCGCTGTTCGAAAAAGGCATTCTTGAAAAGCAGGAGTCTTTATTCAATGAGGCACTGTGGGAATTTCCGGAGTCACAAGGGTGCTCACCCCGGCGTCATCCCCGCGAGGGCGGAATCCAGTTCCTTGCATCAGGATGGGTTCGTTGGCGTTCTCCACGGCGTCATTCCCGCGAAGGCGGGAATCCATCTTCAAGATTTAGAAACGTTGCGCATAAAATTTCAGAGCATACGAGGATAATAAAATGGAAAAAATGAAAGCACTGGTAAAAGCCAAGGCCGAGGTCGGAATCTGGATGGAAGAGATCCCCGTGCCCGAGGTCGGCCATAACGATATTCTGATAAAAGTCGGCAAGACCGCCATCTGCGGCACCGACATCCACATCTACAACTGGGACGCCTGGGCCGCAAAGACCATCCCCGTGCCCATGGCTGTAGGCCATGAATTTGTGGGGCGCATCGTGGAGGTGGGCTCCGAGGTGCGTGGGCTCAAGGTCGGGGACCGGGTCTCCGCCGAAGGGCATATCACCTGCGGTCACTGCCGCAACTGCAAGGCGGGCAAGCGTCATCTCTGCCGCAACGCCATCGGCGTGGGCGTCAACCGTGCGGGCTGCTTTGCGGAGTATGTCTGTGTTCCGGCCGTCAACGCCTTCAAGGTCCCCGACACCATCTCCGGCGACGTGGCCGCCATGCTCGACCCGCTCGGCAATGCCACGCATACCGCCCTGTCCTTTGACCTGGTCGGCGAGGACGTGCTCATCACCGGGGCCGGTCCCATCGGCATCATGGCCGCAGGCATCGCCCGTTTCTGCGGAGCCCGCCATGTGGTCATTACCGATGTCAATGACTACCGCCTGGACCTGGCCCGCAAGATGGGCGTCAGCCGCGCCGTCAACGTCGGCAGCGAATCCCTGGCCCAGACCATGGCCGACCTGCACATGTCCGAAGGCTTCGACGTGGGCCTTGAGATGTCCGGCAATCCGCACGCCTTCCGGGAGATGCTGGCCCAGATGAACCACGGCGGCCACATTGCTTTGCTGGGCATCATGCCCGACGACACGGCCATCGACTGGGGGCAGGTGGTCTTCAAGGGCCTGAAGCTCAAAGGGATCTATGGACGCGAAATGTTCGAGACTTGGTACAAGATGACGGCCATGCTGCAGAGCGGCCTGGACATGTCCCCGGTCATCACCCACAACTTCGCGGCCGAGGATTTCCAGAAGGGCTTTGATGTCATGCGTTCAGGTAAATCCGGCAAGGTCATTCTGGACTGGAACGCGTGACGCCGGGCCGTTGACGTTACCGGCTCGAAGTCATGGATTGCCGCGCTTCGCTCGCAATGACGAAATTTGCAGTGCGTCATTGCGAGGAGTCTGCGACGCGGCAATCCATGACTTTTTCTCCTTCCGCGCCGGATCCGGACAAGGACACTGTACCGCCTTGATTCGGCTCACGGCCCCTGTCATACTCCTCCGGTATTCACCCTACCCCAAAAGGAGCCTCCATGCGCCACACCATATCCGCCCTGGTCCAGAACAAGCCCGGAGTCCTGGCCACCATGGCCCAGGTTTTCCAGCGCCACGACATCAACATCCGTTCCATTTCCTGCGGCGAGACCGAGCGCGAGGACGTGTCGCGCATGATCATCTGCGTCGAGGCTGACGGGGGGAAATCCAGGGCCGTGACCGACGAGATCGCTTCCCTGGATTTTGTGTTGCGTCTTGAAGACCTGTCGGGTCAGGACCTCATGGACCGCGAACTGGTCATGATCAAGGTCCGCATCACCAAGGACACGGTCAGCCAGATCCTGCAGATCTTCGAGGTCTTCCGGGCCAACGTCGTCGACATGGGCAACGAGACCATCTCCGCCGAACTCTCGGCTCCCCAGGGCAAGGTGGCCGGACTCATCCGCACTCTGGCCCCGCACGGTATCCAGTCCTTGAGCCGTACCGGCCTCATCGCCCTGTCCCGGGGGGACGGCTGATGGGTGCCGGGCCCGTGCGCTCCCTGGACCGGATGGTGGAGCTGGTCCGCTCCCGGCATACGCCCGCTCGCGTGGTCATCGCTGCCTGCGCCGAACCCAATGCCGTGCTGGCCGGGCTGGAGGCCGCGCGGCAAGGTCTGGCCGAACCGGTCTTCGTAGGGGACGTGGAGCGCATGCGCAGTCTGCCGGAGCTGGCGGGCGAGAATCTTGACGCTTTTGATTGCCTGCACGAACCAGATGACAAGGACGCTCTTGCCAGGAGTCTCGACCTATTGCACGAGGGCCGCGCCCAGTTCTTGATGAAGGGCGGGGTCAAGACCGATGTGCTGCTGCGCGCCGTGCTGGGCCGCAAACGCGGAAGCGATGGGCTCTTGAGCCATATCGGCGTTTTTCCGCACCCACGCGAGGATCGTCTGCTGATCGTGACCGATGCGGGCGTCAACATCGCGCCTTCACTGACTCGCAAGATCGATATCATCAACAACGCCGTTGCCGTGGCCAAGAAGCTGGGCATGGATCCGCCCAGGGTGGCCGTGCTCTCGGCCACGGAAAAGGTTTCCTACAACGACATGGTCTCCAGCAAGGATGCGGACATCCTGGCCAAGCTCTGCCGCATGGGCATCTTCGGCGACGCCGTCGTCGGCGGGCCGTTTGCCCTTGATATCGCGGTGTCGCGGGAAAAGGCCCTGGCCAAGGGCGTGGATCATCCGGCAGCAGGCCGGGCGGACATACTCTGCGCGCCCAACATCGTCACCGGCAACGTGCTCTACAAGGCCGTGACCAGCCTCATGGACCTGCCCATGGCCGGGATCGTCGTCGGAGCCAGCTATCCCCTGGTCGTGCCCTCACGCGGGGATTCCGACCGCTCCAAATTCTACGCCCTGGCCCTGGCCGCATATCTTGCCGGGGTATGAACTGTGTTCAGGCTCCCTGACGCCGGCACGATGATCGCGCCAGTCCGGCTGGAGCCATCGCCTTGAAAACAAGGTCCCTTCTGCCCGTCATCATCAGACTGTTTGGCCCTTGACTGATCGTGACCGCGCTTTAATTTTACGGTGTCCCGGGATTGGCCCGGGCCGTGAAATTCATTGAAGCTGGTCACGGAAGGAGGTTGGCCATGACACTGATGAAATGGGATCCCTGGCGGGAAATCGAGGACATGTTCGATCGGTACACCAAGGCCGTAGGATGGCCGCGCGGAGGGCAGGAGGCCCTGGCGCCAAGCGACTGGACCCCGCGGGTGGATATAGCCGAGACCGAAACGGAGTTTTTGATCAAGGCCGATATTCCCGGCGTGGAGAAGGATCATGTCAAGGTGTCGCTGGAGAACGGAGTGTTGACCATTCAGGGTGAGCGCAAGACCGAGAAGGAAGAAAAGGACAAGAAGTTCCACCGCGTCGAGCGGTTCACAGGAACCTTCATGCGCCGCTTCACGGTGCCTGAGAATGTCGAACCGGAAGACATCAAGGCAGTCTTCAAGGACGGCATGCTGCACCTGCATCTGCCCAAGAGTGAAAAGGCCAAACCCAAGGCCATCGACATCCACGTCGATTAAAAGACCTTGGCGGACCGCCAGCTCAAGCTCACCCCAAGGACCGGCTTCGCGCCGGTCCTCTCATTTGGAGCACAGTGTCTTTACAGCCTCTTCCAGGTGTTCGCGAAGCGATTTTTCAGCGCGGGCGGCGTGCTCCGGGAGAGTGTCCAGTTCGTGCAGGATGGAGAGGATCTGCGGATCATGAGCGTGCCCGCCTGTGATCAGGACCGGCCTTTTCGTGTCCTTGGTGCTGAAAAAATTCCAGGCCAGGGGCGTATTCCTGTCGCGGAAGGGCCAGTTCAGCTTGAGCCGCATCAGATCGGCCAGTGCTTTTTTCCCTGCCTTCGTGAGGCCGTCCGCATCCGGAAAAAATCCCAGGCGGCTTTCGACGGCGTACAGCATTGCGGTCAGAAAACGATGTTCCGGAATGATCAGTCCGTATTCGTACCAGTCATCGAGCACTTCGCGGACCAGGCGCTTGATTCCGGCGTCAAGTTCGTCATAGCTCGGGCAGAAGAAGTATTTGCAGGCCGCGCCGCCATAAAAGCTCAGTCCGCGCCAATCAATGCCCCTGTTCCCGTTGGCGAGCGGATGCAAAAGGCAGCCCACGCGTTCGCCTTCATCGCGGATCAGTCCGACAAAGACGCAGTGATGGAAATCCCGGGTGGGCGCATGATCACCCTCGATGCGCAGGCGTTCCTGTTCAAAGGCGAGTATGCCGTCGATGTTGCGAGGCACCGTGGCAAAAGAATCCGTCCGCGCGGACAGGATGGCGTGCAGGCGCTCCCGGGACAGGTCCGCCATGTTGTAGAGCCCGCAGCAGCTGCCGCAGGACACGCACGTCCCGGTCTGGCAGAGATAGACCCGGCCCCGGACCTGTTCATCTTCGGGAAGAGTAGGCATTTTTGACCTCCATGACCAAAGAGGCGCTATCCCAAAGGGTCGGGCGTGGCAACGCCGCCGGCTAGACCGACATGGCTTGAAGCGTCCCGTGACTGGTGGGTTCAATGCCAAAAAAAAGGGAAGAACCGGAGCCCTTCCCTGTGGAGTTCAAGTGGCGCAGGCTTACCATTTACGCTCGTATTTGTTGCGCAGCATGATGGCCAGGGCGTTCATGGACAAAAGGACGATCAGCAGGACGATGATGCCGGCGGAGGTGCGTTCGGTGAAGGCGCGTATCGATTCCGAGGACCACACGTAGATCTGGGCCGGGAGCACGGTAGCGGCGCTGGTCAGGCCGCGTGGCATGTCCTGGATGTAGGCGACCATGCCGATGATCAGCAGCGGCGCGGTCTCGCCGATGGCGCGGGCCAGGCCGATGATGGTGCCGGTCAGGATGCCCGGCAGGGACAGCGGCAGGATGTGATCCCAGACCACCTGCCAGTGTGTTGCGCCAAGGGCCAGGGCTCCCTCGCGAATGGAGTCTGGGATAGCCCGGATGGCCGCGCGGGTGGAGATGATGATGACCGGCAGGGTCATGAGCGCAAGGGTAAGTCCGCCCACCAGGGCGGATGAGCGTGGCAGTCCCATGAAATTGATGAAGATCGCAAGTCCCAGCAGACCGAAGAGGATGGACGGGATGGCCGCCAGATTGTTGATGTTGACCTCGACGATGTGCATCAGCCTGTTGTCCGGGGCAAACTCCTCGAGATAAATCGCAGCCATGACACCGGCCGGGAAGCTGAAGATGAAGGTGATGCCCAGCAGATACACCGTTCCCACGGCCGCGGACAGGATACCCGCCATTTCTGCCAGCTTGGAGTCGCCGTTGGTGAAGAAGCCGGTGTTGAAGGCTTTCTTGATGGAACCTTCGGCCACAAGCTCGTCCACCAGCTTTATTTCTTTTGGCTTCAAACGGTTGGGCTTGTTTTTCATGTACTGGTCCACTTCGGCGTTGGCCAGCACCCAGATTTCGGAGGTTGTGCCCAACAGTTGCGGGTTCTCGCGCAGCTGCATGGGCAGAATGCGGGTCACGCCGCGGCTGACCAGGGGGATGAGTCTCTTGTCCAGGGCGGACCGTGGATCGTCTAGGATCGACTGCGAAAAGGTGACGTTGGTTCGGATTTCCGTCTGCATGAAGGCGGTGTATCCCTGCCGGATGATTTCCGCGAAAAAGAGCACCAGAAAGATTCCGGCAACAGAAATGGCCATGAAGGAGAGGGCCTTGAACTGGCTCTCCGAATTTTTGCGTTTGCGCAGACTGCGCGGGTCGATGGGCATGCTCATGGCGGCTCCTATTCGTATCTTTGGCGGAACTTTCGAATGACTGTCAGGGAGACGATATTCAGGCACAGGGTCAGGACCAAAAGGACCAGGCCGAGGCCAAATGCGGCGAGCGTCTCGGGGCTGTCAAAGGACTGGTCGCCGGTCAGGGCATCGACGATGCGCACGTTGACCGTGGTCATTCCCTCCAACGGGTTCCAGGTCAGGTTCGGCTGCAGGCCGGCGGCCATGACCACAATCATGGTTTCCCCAACGGCGCGGGACACGGCCAGCAGGCAGGCCGAGACGATGCCCGGCAGGGCGGCGGGCAGGATCACTCGCTTGATGGTCTCGGCAGGATAGGCTCCGAGCGCCAGGGAACCTTCGCGCAGGCTCTGCGGAACGGAACTGATCACATCGTCGGACAGGGACGAGACCAGGGGGATGATCATGATGCCCATGACCAGACCAGGGCTCAAGGCGTTGGTGTAATCGGCGTTTACGCCTACCTTGTCGGCCAGGTTCACGATCAGGGGGCTGACAGTTATGGCCGCAAAAAAACCGTAAACCACGGTCGGGATGCCGGCCAGAATCTCAAGAGCGGGTTTGGCCACCTGCCTGACCCTGAGCGACGCGTATTCGGACATGCAGATGGCCGACATCAGACCTACGGGGATGGCCACACACATGGCGATGGCCGTGATCATGAATGTGCCTGCGAAAAGCGGCACCGATCCGAAAAGGGGCTTAACGTTGCCGTCTTCATCAATGCTTGCAGCGTCGGGGTTCCAGGTCGTTCCGGTCAGGAAGTCCCAGAAGTTGACGATGCGGAAAAATTGAACCGCCTCGAAGATGATGGACATGACGATGCCGATGGTCGTCAGGATGGAAATGAGCGACGCCACCAGCAGAATGCTTTTGATGGTCTTTTCCAGCGCCGTGCGGACCCGCAGACTCGGACGGATGGCCTTGAGCGCGATCCAGATGCCTCCTGCGCCAAGGATCAGAATCGCGGCCGCGAGCATGGTCCAGGGCACCTCGACCAGGTCGAAGAGATCAAGAATGGCGCCGATTACGCTGATCAGGACGGCGGGCATGAGCATCTTGCTGACGGCATACCATCCGAACAGGTTTTCCGATGCCTTGTATCTGGCATTGGGGTCCTGCTGCGCTCGGATTTTCCTGCGGCCGAGGAGATAGCCGAACAGCGCCAGGGGCAGAAGACCGGCAAAAAGATATTGGGCCAGGTAGGTTGTGGTCACGAGGTTCCTCGCATGTTGTCGGGCGCGGCAAAGGGCCGATCCGCAAGCTGGCGGTTCGGCCCTTTGCAGGTTTTTGTTTCTTTACTATTTCTTCAGGTCGTCGAGGGTCAGCTTCTTCTTGGCGAGCACGTTCTCGCGAGTCTTGGCGCGCTCTGCCTCGGGCAACGGGATGAGGCCGATGGACTTGAGCAGGCCGTCCTTGCCGATCATCTTCTCGCTCATGAACAGTTCCACGTATTCCTTCAGGCCGGGGATGGCGTCGTAGTGGGCGTTCTTGACATAGAAGAACAGGGAGCGGGAAATCGGGTACTGACCGGAAGCGACGGAATCGGGATTCGGGGTTACGCCGTTGATGGCGGTGCCCTGAATGGAGTCGGAGTTTTCTTCCAGGAAGCTGTAGCCGAAGATGCCGAAAGCGTCCTTGTCATTAACGAGCTTCTGCACGATCAGGTTGTCGTTTTCACCGGCGGGGACGTAGGCGTTGTCCGTCCGGATCTCGTGGTAGCCCTTTTTGTAACCTTCTTTTTTGCCGAAGGTCTTTTCGACGACCATTTCTTCGAAGGCGTCACGGGTGCCGGAAGAGGTGGGCGGACCGTAGAAGACGATCTTGCGGGCGGGAAGATTGGGGTTGATTTCGTTCCACATCTTGTAGGGGTTCGGGACGAGCTTGCCGTCAACCATGATGTGGCCGGCCGTGGCCATGGCCAGCTCTTCAAGGGTGATGCTCATGGGAGCGTTGTCCTTGTTCTGGGCGACTGCGATGCCGTCAAAGCCGATCTTGGCTTCGGTGATGTCGGTCACGCCGTTTTTGGCGGCATTCTCGAATTCGCTGGTCTTCATGCGGCGCGAAGAGTTGGCGATGTCGGGTGTGTTCGGGCCCATGCCGACACCGAAAAGCTTGTGACCTCCGCCGGAACCAACGGATTCGACCACTGGTGCGGGGAATTTGGTGGTCGCGCCCAGCTCTTCAGCCACGTAGCTGGAGAAGGGGAATACTGTGGACGATCCGGCAACTTTGACCTGATCGCGGGCATGGGCCATGCCCGTGCCGACCAGTAGCAGGGCCAGAGCAAAAATTGCTTTGTTCAGAAAACGGTTCATGAGAGTGCCTCCTTGTGGCTATGTTTCAAATTCAGTTTCGCGTCATGCGCTGGAGGTCTTTCTAGAGGGGGTTTGTTACAGGATGTTGAGGTGAATGTGACAAAGATGTGACAGGCTGATCGTTATGGCTTTGGCTGTGAACGCACGAAGCCCCGCGAATCAGGCGGGGCTTCGTGCGTAGCGGAATGAATTGACCTGAGCTATGCGGCTTCGGCCAGCTGCGTTTTGCGCCCAATCCACATGCTGCCAAGGATGATGCCCGATCCTATCAACAGGGCCAGACACATGGAGCCGAAGCTGACCGTGTTCAGAAGGCTTAGCGTTTCCGGGCCGACGTTCATGAGGCCCAGTTTTTCCAGATATGTGGGCATTGCCAATCCACGGCTGACAGCGACAATGAGCATGATGGTGGCCATGACCATCTTGATCATGTGAGGGCGGACATACGTGGTGCCGATGGCGCCGAGCTGGACGCCCAGCAGCGAGCCGCCGAGGATGATGAGTACGAGACGGATGTCGACCATGCCGTGCATGGCCCAGTTGATGGAACCGCCCAGGCCCATGACAAAGGCTATGACCAGTTCCGTTGCCGAGGCCATGAGGCCGGGCACGCCAATGACATAGATCATGCCGGGTACGCCCACAAAGCCTCCCACGGCAATGGTCGCGGCGAGCATGCCGGTGGCAAATCCCACTGGCAGGGTGAACCACAGGGATATTCGCAGGCCCGAGCGAGGGAAGTTGATCATGGGCCACAGCTCGATTTTCTGCAGGCGCTTTGCGAGTGCCGTGGTTTCTTCCACACCGCCGCAACGTGCGCACTTGATGGCGTCCTTCATGACGTAGCCACCCACGAAGACCAGGACCAGAACAAAGGACACGCTGACGTAGAGGTCGGAACCGGCCGGACCCCAATTGGCCAGGATGATCTGCTGGATCTTGATGCCAAGCTGCACGCCGATACCCGCCGAGGCGGCCATGATCAGCCCCATTTTAACGTCGACCTGTCCGTAGCGGAAGCGCTTGATCGCTCCGACCAGCGCCTTGGGGAATTTGTGACACATGTTGCTGGCCACTGCCACAGTGCCAGGCACACCCAGACTCATCATGCCGGGGGTGAGCACAAAGGCGCCGCCGGAGCCGATGAATCCGCTGACCAGGCCTCCAATGAATCCGACCAGAAACAGAAAGGTGATCGCCCATGCACTGAGATCTATGAATTTGGTGGGGTCCAGACTTAAAAAATCCATTGTGGTGTCTCCTCGAAATTTTCGTTTAGGCGTTGAGGACAGGCCGCTGGGCCGGGCGCTTGGTTGCTTCGGCGGTCTTGCGGACATCCTTGCGGATGGCGGAAATGCCGAGAACAGACCACAGGTTGCTGGCGAACTCGCCGTGCAGGTAGGACACTGCGAAAACCGTAGCGATGGGTCCGGCCGCCCAGAAAGATCCCTGGGCGAAATGCGCGGCGATAGTATCGCCGTATGCGAAGAAACCCGTATAAAAGGCGGCGGTCATGGTGCCGAAGAGAATGGTCCGTCCGATGGGTTTACTGGTCGATTGAGTAGTGGCCATTGAATTCTCCATGTGGTGTTTTTCGCTTTTTGCGGTTTGTTAAATTCGAAATTTTTTCTGCCGGGCATCTGGCTGCGTCCACGTCATTTGACCGTGAACAGGGCCAGCCCGGTCTGGCCGACGACCTGTTCGCCTTCCTCGGGTTCGCTTAGGATGAATTCGATCCTTCCGCAGGCGCGCACGAGTTCGCTGACAGCCTCTTCAATGCCGCCGAACCGAACCTCGTGAGCGACATGCAGGTTCATTCGCGTGGCGCTTTCGTGCCAGGAGGACGCCGCCCTGACTGAGAGCTGCGCGAAGGATTCCCGCCACGCCGCGTCTCCCGTCTTCATGCCGATGCTCAGGAGCAAAAGGTCGCTGCCCATTCTTTCGGCCACGCTCAGGGCGTATTCACGCAGACGGGGTGAAAAGGAGCAGCCATGCCCGATGACCAGGATGCGTCTGCGGCCCGTGGACGGCGGTGCGATCAGATCGGCGGCGAGCATCTGCTCTCCGGCCTCGGCCAGGGCCATTGCTTCGCTGTAATCCGCAAGCCTTTCCTGGACGGACTTGGCGCGGCGCAGTGACGGAGTGGGCGTGTGCATCGAATTTCGTAACCAATTGCGCGGCATGTTCTGCTCCTGCTCGTGTTGTCTGGTGGGTCTAGCGTGCCAACAGAGTTGGTCGGGGACGTTTTTCAACCTGTTTGACCGCTTCGGCCTGGGCTTTGGGTTGCTGATGCTCTGACTTGAGCAGCAGCTTGGCTTCTTCGCTTAAGTTTCGTTCCGCAAAGGCAGTGGCCGCATAATTCGTTTCGATCGTTTCACGGATGGTGCTCATTTTGCTAACCTCGCGTTAAATGTGATGCGATCGCCTAAACAAGGCTCGTGCCATGTTTGAAAAATGTGTAACTATCTGAAATTATGATTTTTTATCAAGACTGGAGAACAGATGGGATTTCGGGCAATGTTGCAGATTGCAGCGCCTGATCGTGAAAACCATAACAAAGTCCAGTTCGCCGGGTTTGATGCAGATTGCAGCGCTGTTGCAATCTGCATCAAAAGGTCGAAAACGGAGCAGGCTGGGCACAGGGGACGATCGATGTTTTTTCGCAAACAGGAACTCGAGGCGCCGGTACAGACGGCGGACCCCACGGGGTTGCGGGAAAAATCCCGGCAGGCGGAACTGCCCGAGTCGGTGCAAAGCGCCATTGAATCCGAAATCAGCCGCATGGAAAAGACCGATGCGGCGGTGGCGGAATATTCCATCGCGCTCAATTACGTCGAAACGCTGCTCTCGCTGCCGTGGAACGCTATGACACGGGATAATCTCGACCTGGCGCAGGCCGCCGAGGTCTTCGACGGCAGCCATGCGGGGCTGGGGCAGGTCCGGGAACGGGTGCTTGAGCATCTGGCGTCACGGGTGCTGCATTCCAAGCGACAGGCCTCGTTGCTTATTGTCGATGATGAGCCCATTGCGCGCTCCAACCTGCGCCATGTGCTGGCTCGGGAAGGCTATGCGGTCGAGGTCGCGGCCAACGGTGAAGAGGCCATGGCCCTTCTTGCGCGCCAGGAGTTCGACTGCATCGTCACGGATCTGAAAATGGACCGCATGGACGGCATGCAGTTGCTTGAAGCGGCCAGAGCCGTGGCTCCGGAGACGAAATTCATTCTGGTCACGGGATATGCCACGGTGGATACCGCGGTGCAGGCCTTGAAGACTGGCGCGGTGCACTATCTTTCAAAACCGATAGATCTCAATGAATTGCGGGATGCCGTGCGTTCAGCGCTGCTTTCCCGGACGCATCGCTACTCCAATCGTTCGCCGATTCTCTGTTTTGTCGGGCCTCCGGGTGTGGGCAAGACATCGGTCGGCAAGGCCATCGCCGAAGCCCTGGGGCGGCGCTTCTATCGCATGTCCCTGGCCGATCTGCGTGACGAGGCCGAGCTGCGCGGACACCGCCGGACCTATGTTGGGGCCATGCCCGGACGCATCATTCAGGCGCTCAAAAGCGTGGGTGTGCGCAATCCGGTGTTCATGCTCGACGAGATGGACAAGATCGGCCAGGACGTGAAGGGCGACCCGGCCATGGCCATGCTCGAGATCCTCGATCCTGAACAGAATTCTCGCTATGTGGACCGCTATCTGGAGATGCCCTTTGACCTGTCCGAGGTGCTCTTCATCGCCACGGCCAACGGGATCGAGCGTCTGGCCGGGCCACTTCTGGACCGCTTGGAGGTGGTGCAGTTTTCCGGTTATTCCGAGGCTGAGAAGCTCGATATCGCGACCCGTTTCCTGTTGCCGCGACAGTTGCGCGGACATGGGCTGACCAGTCCGTATCCCACCATCCAGCCCGAAGCCCTTGTGCGCATCATCCGCGAATACACCAACGAGTCCGGGGTGCGGGGCCTTGAGCGTGAGATCGCGCGTCTGTGTCGCAAGATGGCCCGCCTGCGCCTGGACGGGGGGGTAGAGGCCGTGGCTGCACCAGTGAGCGCCGAGGGCGCTAAGGTCCTGCTCGGACCGGCGCGTTTCCGCCATGACGCGGCCGAAGCCGGAAGCCTGGTCGGCACGGCCACGGGGCTGGTCTGGTCGGAGACGGGAGGGGAGATCATCTTTGTCGAAGCCACGCGCATGAGCGGCCCTGGCCAGCTCATCCTGACCGGCTCCCTGGGCGGAGTGCTCAAGGAATCCGCCCAGATCGCGCTCAGTTTCATCCGCAGCAATGCTCAGTCTCTTGGCGTTGCTGCGGATTTCTTTGAGGGCCACGATATCCACATCCACATTCCGGCTGGTGGCATAGCCAAGGATGGCCCCTCTGCGGGGCTGACCATCGCCGTGGCTCTGATATCTCTTTTGACAGGCCGCCCCGCGCGTTCGGATGTGGCCCTGTCCGGCGAGCTTTCGCTGGTGGGCCGGGTCCTGCCTGTCAGCGGAGTGCGCGAAAAGGTTCTGGCCGCCCTGCGCGGCCGGGCCGCCACGGTCGTGCTTCCCGCCGCCAACGCTGCGGATGTCGCGGCCCTGCGTGAGAGCGTCGCGGAACTGCCGCCGGTGGTGCTGGTGGAACGCGTCGAGCAGGCCCTTAGCGTGGTTCTGGTCGATCAGGAGGAGGCAGCATGTATGGAATGATCTCGCGTTTCGCCAGCGGCAAGATCCGGCGCATCGTTCTTTTCGGCATGGTGCTGTCCATTCTGGGTTTTTCCGTGCTCGGAGGCATTTCCTACCGCTATCTGCTGCAGATCGAGGACGCTCTGGCTCTGGCCGAGGTCGTGGATGATCTGAGTAGCGAGATCCTGGAGATTCGCCGCTACGAAAAGAACTATCTCCTTTATGCCCTGGAAGAGGATTATCAGGAGACCTTGCGTTATTGTGACGTCGCCCTGTCCATTATCGAGCGCATTGAGCCTCGCGAAGGGGGGCTGATCGGAGCCGATTTGAAAGGTCGGTTGACTCTGGCGCGATTGCGGGACGATCTGCGCCGCTACAAAGAGCTGTTTTCGAGCCTCGGTGCGCAGGCACGGATCAGCACTGACGAGGATGACGCCCTGGGAATCGAGTTGCGTGATCAGGGCAAGGATCTTGTCGATGTGGTCAGCCAGTTCGTGATCTACCAGCGCGAACGCATTCTGGGCATTGTCGGGACTTTGAAGCACCAGTTGGCGCTGGCCATTGGTGCCTTCACCGGGGTGGCCATCTTTTTCTCCTGGCTGGTCGGGAGGAGGATTTTCGGAGCCCTCGGGATTATCGAGCATTCGGCTCGCCAGATCGTGCAGGGCAATTTCGAGCCCCTGCCGTTGCCGGATACCAGCGATGAGACACGCGGCGTGGTGGAAGCCTTCAATCACATGATCGAGGAGCTTGAACGCAGGCAAAACCAGCTTCTGCAGGAAAAGAAGCTGGCCTCGCTCGGTGTGCTGACCTCGGGCATCGCCCATCAGCTCAACAACCCCCTCAACAACATATCCACCTCCTGTCAGATCCTGCAGGAGGACCTGGAGGCCGCCCTGCCCGTCGATCCGGCGCTGACCCGGCAGATGCTCGACAATATCTATCAGGAAGTCAGCCGGTCGCGTGACATCGTCAAGGGATTGCTCGAATTCGCACGCGAGACGGAATTCTGCCTCAAACCTATGTCCTTGCAGAACGTGGTGCAGCGGGCGGTGACCCTGGTTTCGAGCGAGGTGCCGACGGGGGTGCGCATTTTGGCGGATATCCCGGCGGACATCATACTGCCTCTGGACAACCAGCGGTTTCAGGAGGTGCTTTTGAACCTGATGATAAACGCCATCCACGCCATAACCCCGCCCGGCGTGATTTCTCTTTCCGCCCGGAGCGATCCCGGGTCCGCAGAGGCGGTGCTCCAGGTGACGGATACCGGGACGGGCATTTCGCCGGATCATATGAGTCGCATTTTCGATCCTTTCTTCACGCTCAAGGATACGGGCACGGGATTGGGCCTGTCCGTGGTGTTCGGTATCATCAAGAAACATGGTGGCACCATCAGCGTTGAAAGCGTGGTGGGCGAAGGCAGCACCTTTACCATCCGGCTTCCCCGCATGACTTCGGGGGGTGCATGAACGCCCAGGCACAAGCGCCCCCGGCCATTCCGCCGGCCAGGATCCTGGTGGTCGATGACGAGGCCATCTCGCGCGACAACCTGGCTCTGGCCCTGGCCCGCCAGGGGCACGAGACGGTCACGGCATCCAGCGGTATCGAGGCCCTTGGCCTTTTACAGGATTCGGATTTCGACATGGTCCTGACCGACTTGATGATGGAGGGCATGGACGGGTTGGCCCTGCTGCGGGAGGTCAAGTCCCGTCATCCCGATATCGAGGTTGTGGTCATCACCGGCTACCCCACGGTGGATACGGCCGTGGAGGCCATGCGGGCCGGGGCGTACGACTATCTGGCCAAACCGTACCGCATCGACGAGGCTCGCCTGCTGGTGCACAAGGCGCTGGAGAAGCGCCGGCTCAAGCTGGAGGTGGCCAGGCTGCGGGAGCAGCTGCGCGAGCGGACCCTGCCCGTGCCCATGCTCGGCGCGGCTCCGTGTATGATGGAACTCAAGAGGACCATTGCGCAGGTCGCGCCCTCCGACGCCACGGTGTTGATTCTGGGCGAGACTGGCACAGGCAAGGAATTGGCGGCGCGCATGGTGCATCTTTTCAGCCGACGCTCCGAGGCCCGGTTTTTGGCCATAAATTGCGGGGCGTTCAACGAAGAACTCCTTGAAAGCGAGCTTTTCGGGCATGAGCAGGGGGCTTTTTCGGGCGCAACCCGGCAAAAAAAGGGCCTGTTCGAGGCGGCGGAGGGAGGTACGCTTTTCCTGGACGAAGTGGGCGAGATGTCCCTGGCCATGCAGGTCAAGCTGCTGCGCGCCGTGCAGGAGCGGACCATCCGCCGTGTGGGCGGTACCGCAGACATCGCCGTGGACGTGCGCCTTGTGGCCGCGACCAACAAGAATCTGAAAACCGAGGTAGAGGCGGCCCGCTTTCGTCAGGACCTGTATTTCCGTCTGCACGTCCTGGTGCTGAACATGCCGCCTCTGGTGCAGCGCCGGGAGGATTTGCCGCTTTTGGCCCGCTATTTCGCGGAAAAGGCCAGCCGGGAGACGGACCGCCCTGCTCCGGGCATTTCCGACGAAGTGATGGAGATTTTGAGCCGCTACGCCTTTCCGGGTAATGTTCGCGAGTTGCAGAATGTCATCGAGCGGGCCGTGGTTTTCTGCAACGGGGATGAGATCCGCACGGCCCACCTGTCCCCGGAGCTGCGCGAAGTTTCCCTGCATGTCAGCCGGGCGGGGGACAGGCAGCCCATGACCCTGGAGGAGTGTGAGCGGGAACAGATCCTCTGGACTCTGGAGCACACGGGGGACAACCGCACCCTGGCCGCCAAGTTGCTGGGCATCGACCGGGCCTCCCTGTGGCGCAAGATCAAGCGTCACGGGTTGTAGGGTGCGGGCCGGGCATGAAACCCATGTCTCTTGATTGTGCCGGCTTCTGCCGGGATTGCGGATGCGAGCACGTCCTTTCCGTCGAGGCGGCCCTGCCTCATGCCCGGGAGCTGATGGCGCGGCTGGAGCGCCATGGGACTATCGGCTCGGGATCTGCCGTGGATGATCCGCGCCTGTCCCTTGAGTACCTTTACGGCCCGGCCCGGGGGCAGATGTTCGGGGTGCTGCTGTATGCGGACAAGAGCGGAGGCCAAGGCGTGCTCAAGGCTTTTTCAGGGCAATACAACGGAATCTGGAAGGTGCCGGGCTGGGCCCCGCCCATTCTCGATCCGCTGGAATTTGAGCGCACCATTGAACGCGACGAGCCGCGCATCAAAGAGCTGACCAGGCGCATGCAGGGCCTGGGGCTGGATGACCCGGACCGCCTGGCCATGCTGGCCCAAAGGCGCAACCTGTCCCGAAGCCTTATGGCGCGTATCTTCAGTCTGTACCGGCTGGCCAATTTTCGCGGACAGACCAGGGCCCTGGCCGACGCGTTCACGGGTGCGTCCATGCCTACAGGCACGGGGGAATGCTGCGCACCCAAGCTGCTGCATCATGCCGCCGTGCACGGGCTGATCCCGTTGGGGCTGGCGGAATTCTACGTTGGCCGCGAAAATCGTTCCGCGAGCCGCAGGCACGGGCAGTTTTTCGCGCCTTGCGAGGAAAAATGCCGGCCGATTCTGGGCTTTTTGCTTTGCGGTCTGTGTGAGAAAACTCAGGGCCTGTGAGCCGTCCCGCGCAGAAAAATCGAGCACGGAATATCTTAATTCATGTTAAGGCCACATCATTGCCCCCCTGCGATCTTGCTTGTCCGCCGCACTTGCGGCACTGATTTCCCATGATCCACATTTCCCCGGCCACAGCCATCATATATCGCCGTATTTTCAAGGTCTCCATGCCCCTGGTCATAAGCCTCGGCGCGACCACGGTCATGGAGTTCACGGACCGTCTCTTCCTGGCCCGCTATTCCCTCGACGCCATTGCCGCAGCCCTGCCCGCCGGGATCATGGCCTTGCTGGCCATGACGATTTTTCTGGGTACAACAAGCTATGTATCGGTGTTCGTGGCCCAGTACACGGGGCAGGGGCGTCCCGAAATGGTCGGCAGGGCGGTCTGGCAGGGCATTTACGTGGCCCTTTTGGGGGCTGTAGTGATGGGAGGGCTGGCCTTTCTGGCCGAGGACATTTTTGCGCTCGGAGGCCATTCCAAAGAGATTCAGGTCCTTGAATCGATTTATTTCCGGACCCTGTGCCTGGGGGCGGGGATTCATCTTGCCGGCGGCGCTTTTGCCGGATTTTTTACCGGCCTGGGCCGTACACGCGTGGTCATGCTCGCCAACCTGGCGGGGATGCTCCTCAACATCCCTCTTGATTATTGTCTGATAAACGGCATCGGGCCGTTTCCGGAGCTGGGCATCTTTGGTGCAGGCCTGGCCACAGTCATAAGCTGGGGCCTCATTACGGCCATTCTGTGGGTGGCCATGCGCCGCCGCGAGAATGACCGTTTTCGCCTGACCACGGACCGACGGCTGCGGCCTGACCTGTGGCTGAGGCTCATGCGCTACGGTCTGCCGAGCGGGATGGAGTTTTTTCTCGATATCTTCGCTTTTACGGTTTTCATTTTCGTGGTCGGCAGGCTCGGGACCATGGAGCTGGCTGCGACCAACATCGCCCTCAATATCAATGCGTTGGCGTTCATGCCCCTGGTTGGCTTCGCCATGGGCACCAGCACCCTGGTCGGTCAGGCCATGGGCGCGGGCAAGCCAGACGAAGTGCCCATGGTGGTGCGTGCCAGCCTGGTGCTGACCTTCGCCTATCTGGCGGTCATGTCGACTGTGTTTCTGTTCGCCCCGGAAGCGGTCTTGCACCTGTTCCAACCCCGTGACATGGACCCGGCCGCCTTTGCCGCGGTGGTCGACATGGGCCGGATTCTGCTCATGATCGTGGTAGCCTATCTGTTCTTCGACGGGGTCAGTTTCATTGTCTACGGGGCCCTCAAAGGGGCGGGGGATACGGTCTTTGTCATGACCTCGCGCCTGGCGCTGGTCTTCATGGTCATGATTGGCCCGCTTCTGGTCGGAGTCTGGCTGGATTTTGGGCTCTATTATTTCTGGGTCGTGAGCTGCACGTTTCTGGTCATGCTGGCGCTTGTAGGCTGGTGGCGTTTCAGAAAAGGCAAATGGCGGGACATGCTGGTGGTGGAAAAAATGCCGCCCGTCTGAAGCCGGGCGGCTGGTAAATTCATCTTGCCTGTCCGCAACTGGGGCTGCCGCGCCGATCACGAACATAGACATTGCCGGGCAGGGTCTTGGCGTAGCCTTTGATCTGGGCCGCTTTCTCCCCCAGGGCCTGCAGGCTGCAAGGGGCCATGCAGTCCACGATGCCGATGGAGACGGAGACAAGCGGGAACTGTTGCTCCTTGCCGTCCCGGCCCTTGCCCATGATCCAGCCCCTGGCGCGGTCCTGGGCATGGTAGCAGTTCAGAATGAGCCTTTTGAAGCAGCGGGTGACGGCCTGGCAGATGCGTTCCGCCTTTTCCGGATTGACCATGGCCACAAAATCATCCCCTCCGATGTGCGCCAGAAAGTCTCCGCTGTGCCCATGCCGGGAGATGGCCCAGGTCATGATGCGGCCCAGCAGCAGGATGACAAAATCGCCGTCCTTGAAGCCGTAGACGTCATTATAGACCTTGAAGTTGTCCAGGTCCGCATAGAGCATGCAGAAGGGCTTGCCGCGCCTGAGCCTTGTCTCGATTTCCTTTTCAAGCGCCACGTTGCCCGGGATGCCTGTCAGGGGGTTGGTGCCCTTGGCCATCTCGACCTGAACCTGCGCCAGGGTGGTCAGCATCTTTTGCACCGTGACGACGCCCAGAAATTGTCCGCCGCTGGTGATGATGACCTCGTCGTAGGCTTTCAGCATTTCACGGGTGTTGGCGTTTTTGGCCACGGATTCCACCGGTTCGCGTTCGTCGACGATCATGGGCGTTGTGTCCATGAGCACGGACACCGGCTTTTCCGCATAGAGGGCCCGGCCGTAAAGAGTGGCCAGGTGCCGGTCAAGGCTGTAGCCCATGACCAGCCCGCGGGGTATTTCATCTTCGACGACAACCACGCTTGAGAGCGCCGGATTTGTGGCGAAGATTCGCTGTACGGACTGCACCGGAGTGCGCGGGCTGACCGTCAGCGTCTTTTGCACCAGCTGCCCGATGGGAATTGAACAGGAGAGCCTGCCGAAGTTGTCCGAACGAAGCGGGGTCAACTCCTTCATGT
Organism: Desulfomicrobium sp.; assembly: GCA_041690155.1. Taxonomy (GTDB): domain Bacteria; phylum Desulfobacterota; class Desulfovibrionia; order Desulfovibrionales; family Desulfomicrobiaceae; genus Desulfomicrobium. The sequence goes on from JAWLHW010000005.1 coordinate 28,654, forward strand.
CCAGCGGAGTCTCGGGTTTGGGGAAATGCGGACGGCTCAAGTAGAATCCCTGTCCGTAATGGACTCCGATTTCCGTCAGTGCCCGAGCCTCGCCCTTGGTTTCGATTCCTTCGGCGATGATCTCCGAGCCGATGCGGCCCGCCAGGGTGACCATGGTCTCCATCAACGCCCTGCGCACAGGGTCCTTGTCCACATCGCGCACCAGCGACATGTCGACCTTGATGAAATCCGGCTTCAGGGCCGCGACGGTAGACAGGCCCGAGTAGCCTGTACCGGCATCGTCCACGGCGATCTTGAAACCCTGACTTCGATAATGGTCCAGGGTTTTATGAAACGAGGTGAAGTCTTTTATGGAATGGCGCTCGGTGATTTCAAAAACGATATCTTCGGGTTTGAGGTCATGTGCATCCAGGATTTCCAGGGTTTTGCCGGGTGCAAAGGTCGGGTCGACCACGGTGCGCGGATGTATGTTCAGGAACAGTCGCTGACCTGACGCCAGGGCTCCGACCGTTTCCATGGCCTTGGAACGGCAGGCTTGCTCCAACGCAAAGAGCAGGCCGAATTGTTCGGCGAAATCAAAAAGGATCGACGGTGATTCGAAATCGGAACCCCGCGGTCCGCGCGCCAATGCTTCCCAGGCCATGACGGCCCCGGTCTTGAAGTCATAGATGGGCTGGAAGAGCATGCGGATCTGTCCGTTGCGGATGATGGAGCGGAAGGTCGACGAAAGTTTGACCGCTTCAAGATCGATTCCGCCCTGGGCCATGCGCCTGGCATCGTGGATGGCGTCGTGGAAAATCCGTTCCCGCTCGAAAAGAGAGGATTCCGGCAGCATGGCGAATCCCACCTCGATCTCGAATTCCCTGCCAAGGGACGAGATGGTGTGATTTCTGAGGATGGCCTGCAGCTTGACCTTGAGGCTGAAGGCCTGATCCATGAGCTGAGAATCTTTGGCCTGTCCCAGGCAACGGATAAGCACCGCCTCGCCGCAAGAGATTCGTAACGCGTGCCTGGCGTTGAGCATCGGACTACCCGGATCGTGCTGGTTCAGTGCGTTGATCAGCAGGTTCTCCAACTCTTCGGCGACATGATCCCCGTAAAGTTCCCGGCAGAGCCCGAAGTCTTTGAGGCGAAATATGAAAATGCTCAGCCAATTATGGGCGTGTAAAAATTTTTTGAGCTCAAAAATTGGAGGGGCTGCGTTTTGCATGATTTCTGCTGGGGAGTTGGACATCTTTTCCTCGGATAGATGAAATACGAGTCATTTAATTGGTACAATTTAAGTTAGATGCTCTTTGTCCGGCAGATGCGACATTTTGGCGACAGCTCCGCGACAAGTCCGAGTCGATGTGATTGAGTCCCTTTGGGGCGAATGTTACAGGAATTTCATGTTGGTGTCACAATGCTGTCACACGACCCCTGTAGCCCATGTTGGGTACGAAGGGGCAGGTGCCGGAAAGCGACGGAGCTCTTTTCGTGAACAAGGGGGAAATATGGCTCACAAGATTGTCGTCATCGAAGACGAACCGGATATCGCCAACCTGCTGGCCTTTCATCTCAAGTCGGGCGGGTACGACTGCTTCGTGGCTCGGGACGGTAAAAAGGGGCTGCAATTGGTTCAGTCCGAACGTCCGGACCTCGTGCTCCTTGACCTGATGCTGCCCGGCATGAGCGGCACCGATGTGTGCAAGGCCGTCAAGAGCAGTCCGGATTGCGCTCACATACCAATCATAATGCTCACCGCCCGGGGTGACGAAGTCGACCGTATCCTTGGTTTCGAGCTCGGCGCGGACGACTATGTCATAAAGCCCTTCAGCCCCCGGGAGCTGATGCTGCGCATCAAGACGGTTCTGCGCCGCAACGTGAATATCCTGCCCAAGGTCGCGCACTGGCAGCGTGACGGGTTGGCGGCGGATTTTGAGGCCTATACTCTTTTGGTGGACGGAGTGGATGCGCATCTTACTCCTACGGAGTTCAATCTTTTTGGCGAATTCGTGCGCAACGAAGGCAAGGTGCTCTCCCGGGAACAGCTTTTGAGCAACGCCTGGGGTTATGAGTTTGAAGGCTATTCACGCACCGTGGATACCCATGTGCGGCGCCTGCGCAAGAAGCTTGGCCCCTATGCCGATTGGCTGGAGACTGTCCGTGGCATCGGGTATCGCATGAAACGTGAAAATCAGGCCGATTAGGGCAGGGCATGACCACTACGACGATTTCTTTACGGTTGCGGCTGTTTCTGGCCTTCGGGGTCATTTTGTTTTTGGCGCTGGGCGTGCCTGCCTACTATCTGCACCAGAATCTCGGGCAGACCAGCGAACGCGAGGCTCGCGAAGGAGCGCGGCGGGATCTGCGTGCCGTGGAGTGGATGCTGTCATTGGGTTCTTTCACGTCCCTGGCGGAGGTCAACGAGGCCCTGCGCGACCTTGCGGCGCGCTTGGATATCCGCGTCACCTTCATTGATCTTGACGGCCGTGTACTGACAGATTCCGGTGTGACGGCGGAATCTGTCGAAAAAATGGAAAATCATTTGCGCAGACCGGAAGTGGCTCAGGCTCTGACGGGCGGCGATATCGGAATCAGCCTGCGTTACAGCGATACCCTGGATCAGGACCTGCTGTATGCGGCCATGCGAACGCCGGCCAGCGGGATCATGCCGGAAGGGGTTGTGCGCATTGCGCGGCCTCAGAGCCAGATACACAAGACCCTGGACCGGCTCTACGGTCGCACGGGTTGGGTTTACGGCTTCAGCATCATCCTGGCCTTTGGGCTGGTCTCCCTGACCTCAAGGCAAATCGGCCGCGCCATAGCGAGCGTGGCCCAGGCCGCCGCCGACATCGGCCAGGGCGAACCGGGCAAGCGCATTCGTTTTTCACCGAGCACGGAGCTTACCCCCCTGGTTGCGGCCTTCAATAACATGGTCGAGCGCATCGAGTCCAACATGCAGACCATCGTCAAACAGAAGATGGAATCCGAAGCGGTGTTGAACGGGATGAAGGCCGGGCTGATTGTCCTTGACGGGCATGGCCGGATTCTGCGCGGCAATTACGCCGCCCAGGAGATTTTCCCCGGCTTGTCCACCTTTGCGGGTCGCAAGCCCATGGAACTGTCTCTCTTGCAGGACCTGCAGGACGCCTGCGACGAGGCCCTGAAAAAACGTCGGGAAGGAGATTTTTCCCAGGTTGGCGTAGTGGTCTCCCTGGCTGGCGGCAGGAGCTTTGATGTCTCCATAGTGCCCATCAAGGGCGATGCCGAGCTTGGCGTGATCATGGTTTTCCACGATATCACCGAGATCAAGCGCGTGGAACAGATCCGTCGCGATTTCGTGGCCAACGTGTCGCACGAGTTGCGTACACCGTTGACATCGATCAAGGGCTACGCCGAAACCCTGGTGGGCATTGACAAATACGACCCCGAACAGACGCGTTCATTTCTCGAGGTCATTTTGCGCAACGCCAATCACATGAACACCATGCTGGACGAGCTGCTCCAGCTTTCGCGCCTGGAACATGGCAAACAGCGCCTTGACCGGGTCTCGGTCGAGCCTGCTTCGGCAGTGTATTCGGCCTGGAAAAGCTGTCACCCCTTGAGCAAGAACATCGAGTTTGCCAACGAACTGGACGCCTCCACGCCTGCGGTGCGGGCCAATTTCGAGCAGCTGGTTCAGGTTTTTCGCAACGTCTTCGAAAATGCCATCAAGTATGTGCCCGAGGAGACAGCAGTCATTCGTGTCCACGGACACGAGAGCGGACGGGAGCTGGTTGTTTTTATTGAGGATAACGGGCCGGGCATCCCGGTCGAGGATCAGGCCCGGATTTTTGAACGGTTCTACCGTGTGGAAAAGGATCGCAACAGCTCCATCGGCGGCACGGGCCTTGGCCTTGCCATCTGCAGGCACATCATGGCCAACCACGGAGGGCGCATCACGGTACAAAGCCCTGTGCCCGAAACCGGGATCGGATCCCGCTTCATCATCACCTTGCCCCTGGCCGGGCAGACCTCAGAGGAATAGACATGACAGAAACGGTCAAGATTTCGTCCAGAAATCTGAATTTTTATTATTCGGACTTTCACGCGCTTCAGGATATCTCCTTCGATATGTTGCAACATCAGGCCACGGCCCTGATCGGGCCTTCGGGCTGTGGCAAGTCCACTTTTCTGCGCTGCATAAATCGCATGAATGATCTCATCGCCGGCACCCGGGTCGAAGGAGCCTTGACCATGGACGGTCAGGACCTGAACGATTCCACCCATGACGTGGTTGTGCTCAGGCGCAGGGTGGGTATGGTCTTTCAGAAGCCCAACCCTTTTCCCAAGAGCATCTACGAGAATGTGGCCTATGGATTGCGGGTCAACGGCGTCAAGGACCGCGAGTACATCGACGCACGGGTGGAGGAGAGCCTGAAGCTTGCCGCTCTGTGGGACGAGGTCAAGGACCGCATGGACCAGTCGGGCCTGAGCCTTTCGGGCGGCCAGCAGCAGCGCCTGTGCATCGCCCGGGCCATGGCCGTGGAGCCTGAAGTGCTGCTCATGGACGAGCCTGCCTCCGCGCTCGATCCCATAGCCACCCAGAAGATCGAGGAGCTTATCCATGATCTTAAAAACAAGTTCACCATCGTCATTGTCACGCACTCCATGCAGCAGGCTGCCCGCGTCTCCGATCGGACCGCCTTTTTTTACATGGGCCGGCTCATCGAGGTTGGTCCCACAGACAAGCTGTTCACAAGGCCGGAGAACAAGCAGACCGAGGACTACATCACCGGGCGTTTCGGTTGATGCATTTTGTTCTCTTGAACGGTCCGGCAAATTTTTAAAGGAAGTGAAAGATGTATACGCATTTGCATGAAGAAATCGAAACGTTGAAGCTCAAAGTGCTGAAGATGGTGTCTCTGACCGAGGAAGCGGTCCAAAAATCCATCCAGTCCTATGTGAAAAAGGATTTATATCTGGCAGAAGAGGTTCAGGACGGGGACGTTGAGGTCAATCGTCTGGAAGTGGAGATCGACGAACTGGCGCTCAAGCTTCTGGCCCTGGAGCAGCCCGTGGCCGGGGATCTGCGCTTCATCCTCGGTTGCATGCGTATCAGCGTCGACCTTGAGCGCATTGCCGACGAGGCCGTGAATATCGCCGAGCGGTCTATCATGCTCAGTTCGCGACCGCCGTTGCCCTTTCATCAGGACGTGCTGGAGATGGGTACCAAGGCCCTGGCCATGCTGCGGCATGCGGCCCAAGCGTTCTCCTCCAACAACGTGGAAGCGGCGCTACAGGTCTGCCACCTGGACAACGAGGTCGACGTGCTGAATCACAAGAACATGCGTGAGGTCATTGAATACATGATTCACGAGACTCCGGCCATCGAGCGCTCCGTGCACACCATCATTCTCATCCGCCGTCTCGAGCGCATCGGCGATCTGGCCACCAACATTGCAGAGTCCGTGGTGTTCATCGCCCAAGGCGTTAACATAAAGCACAAACTGTATTTCGACGAGCGCTGATCCAGTACAAAACATGATTTGCAAGAGGGCGCCTGCGGGCGCTCTTTTCATTTGCGGCGCAAAAGCTTGCGCTCATACCTTCAACTCGCTAGTGATCCCGGATACATCACCGCGGAGGATTGCGCATGCATCGCGCCCTGTTATTATGTCTTTTCGTTCTGGCCGCCTTCGCGCCGGCCAGTGCTTATGAATATCCGTTCAAGAACCCTTACGAGGCTACCGTGCTCGGCACGCTGCCAAGGGACGAATTTCCGCTGGACTCCATTCGTCCGGTCGCATTGCGTGACCTCAACCCGCTCCGAGAGGTGGGGGCGGTGCGCGAACGCGAGCTTCTGCTGCATGAACGCCCGGTGCCCGAAATCCTCTGGTATGACGATACGCTGCGGTACTCCCTAGCCCTGCAGCGCAACGTCGCGCCGCTTCTGTTCATCATTGCCGGGACAGGCTCTTCCTATGACTCGGCCAATTGCCGTTTTTTGCAGGAGGTCTTTCACCGGGCCGGGTACCACGTGGTCAGCCTGTCCTCGCCGACGTATCCGAACTTCGTGGTCAGCGCCTCCACGACCCAGGTTCCGGGTTTCATTCCCCAGGATGTGGCTGACCTGTACCAGAGCATGGACGCCATCGTCAGCGAAATTGGTCGCGACAGGATATCCTCCTACAATCTTACCGGTTACAGCCTCGGCGGGACACAGTCCGCTTTTCTGGCGGAGCTGGATACGCGCGAGAAGCGATTCGGATTTGACAGGATTATGCTCCTCAATCCGGCGGTCAGCCTGCTGACCTCGGCCACCATCCTCGACCGTCTGCTCTCTGACAACGTGGCCGACCGGACCGAGGCCGTAAGAGTCGTGGCCGATCTGGTCTCAGATCTTTCGACGGCCTATCGCGGCAGCGATGAGGTCAATTTCGGCGACGAATTTCTTTTTGCATTGCACGGGAGCCGCTCCATTTCCGAGAAGGAGCTCAAGATTCTCATCGGCGTGGCTTTTCGCGTCTCCCTGGCGTCCATGGTTTTTACCAGCGACGTCTGCACGGGAGCCGGTTACATCGCCCCCAGGGGGCACCGCATCGAAAAGAACGAATCCCTGTCTCCCTACCTGGATGCGGCAGTGGGCGTGAGCTTCGAGAATTATGTGGATGAGTATCTCATGCCCTCCCTGGCCTTCGCCGATCCGGCCATGACCCGGGAGAGGGCCGTGGCGGCCAGCAGCCTTGAATCCATCGCACCTTTTCTGCGCCAGGCGGACAACATTGCGGTGATGACCAACACGGACGACCCCATTCTGACCCCCGACAACTTCAGTTTCCTTAAACGCACATTCAACGGTCGCCTGACGCTCTATCCGGCAGGGGGGCATTGCGGCAATATTCGTTATCGGGACAACGTCGCGGCCATGCTCGATTTTTTCCGCAAATGAGAGACACCATGCGCATATTCCTACTCTGTCTTATATTCTTCGCATTGGCCGGATGCGCTACCAACGGACAGCATCAGCCCGGGCCCTTTGAGGCCCCTGTTCATCGCGGCCTGCCCGAGGACCTGACCCTGGAGCGGCATTTTCAGGTCCATGATCCCTGGGAAGGATTCAACCGCAGCATGTATCATTTCAATGCTCAGCTTGACCGTTATGTCTATCTGCCGGTGGTCAGAACCTACGAAGCAATCCTACCCGACAGTGTGCAACAGGGCGTTTCTAATGTTTTTAATAACTTGAAAGAAATACCGATTTTTGTGAACTCTGTCCTGCAAGGCAAGGCCAAGAAGGCTTCGGTCTCGCTGGGCCGCTTTGTTTTCAACACGACCATTGGCCTGGGCGGAATTTTCGACGTGCTCGGCAACGGGGGCATCCCGCAGGAAAATGAGGATTTCGGCCAGACACTGGGCGTCTGGGGCGTCCCGTCCGGCCCATATCTGGTGCTCCCCGTGTTTGGGCCTTCCGGGGTGCGCGATACGGGCGGCGTGTTCGTGGATGCGGCCATGACCATAAACCCGTCCTACGGCCTCTTTCAGGACATGAGCTGGATTGCGCGCGAGTCGGCGTCCACCGGTGTTTACGGGGTCAAGGCTGTCGATGCGCGGCATCAGGTCAAGTTTCGCTATTACGAGACGGGAAGCCCGTTCGAGTACCAGTTGGTGCGCTTCATCTACACCAAAAAACGCGAGCTGGACATCGAGAAATAGCTTTATCTTCCTTCTGCCTTGAAAAGGCGTGGCGTTCTTCATGAACTGCCACGCTTTTTTTTTCTTGCGGGATGTTGGCGTTGAAATGAAGCAATCCAAGAAATCGGGGTGCTAACCCTTGTTTGCAGTGTAAACTGGACATTGCAATTTTTGAGTGCGCACGGCTCTATAACTGCTTGATATAATGGCAATTTGTGTTTTTTTGATGTTGTGGCAGGTCTTTTGCTTTGCCGGAGACGTCAAAATAACCGGCGAGAAAACGCTTCATAATTATCGAGGAGGAAGAAAACCAATGTCTGAAGAAAGCAGCAGCGTCGTCATCGATCACGGGAAAAGCCAGTGGTCGGATTTGTGGAAGAAAGAGGACTTTCTGGCCATCTGGCTCGGTTTTATCATTATTGGCGTTTGCGTTCTGGCGTACACGACTTTTGGTCCCAAGGACGAGTTTGCCCAGAAGATCGCCACCGCCAACCAGATTCAGGAAGCGGAGCTGGCCAAGGCTCCATTCAAGACCATCGCCTGGCACAATGCCCAGGACGCCAAGAAGCTCAAGGCCTCCAGTTCCGACTTCGGCAAATTTGTCTCGCACTGGACCAAGAAGCCCGGTTCCTGGAAGACCAATCCCATGGATTCCCTGATCCGCTCCGAATCCCAGGCCAAGGCTCTGAACGAAAAGGGCATGCCCAAATACGAAGAGGCCAAGGGCAACCTTGAGGTGGCTCTCGCTGCAGCCGTGGCCGCGGAAGGGGCGGCGGCTGGGGCGTCTTTTGAGAATCAGGCCCTCAATGACGAGGCCGCAGCCAAGATCGCCGAGTGGCGTACCGCGCAAAAGGCTGCCGCGGATGCCAAAAAGAAGGTCGAAAACAAACCCTACAACTACATTCCGACCCTTATCGGCCTGTGCATCTTCATCGCGCTTATTTTTGGCGTCGGCATCTCTATGATGGGCAAGAGCATGCCTGCATTCATGCAGGGCTTTGTCATCGTTTTTCTGGTCGCCGTCCTGGCGTACATTCTCGGCGGACAGGCCATCTCCAAGCAGTACGGCTTTGGCGCCGAAGCCTGGGGCGTGCTCCTGGGCATGGTCATCGCCAACACCGTGGGCACACCCAAATGGGTTCTTCCGGCCTGTGAAGTCGAATTCTTCATCAAGACCGGTCTGGTGCTTCTGGGCGCAGAGGTGCTCTTCAACAAGATCGTGGCCATCGGCACTCCCGGCATTTTCGTGGCATGGGTGGTCACCCCCCTTGTTCTTGTCCTGACCTACATCTTCGGCCAGAAGGTGCTGAAGATGCCCTCCAAGACTCTGAACGTCGTCATCTCCGCCGACATGTCCGTGTGTGGTACCTCCGCCGCCATTGCCGCCGCGGCGGCCTGCCGGGCCAAGAAGGAAGAGCTGACCCTTTCCATCGGCCTGTCCCTGGTCTTCACCGCCATCATGATGATCGCCATGCCGGCTTTCATCAAGGCAGTAGGCATTCCGGAGATTCTGGGCGGCGCCTGGATGGGCGGCACCATCGACTCCACCGGCGCAGTGGCTGCGGCCGGCGCATTCCTGGGCCAGAAGGCCATGTACGTGGCCGCGACCATCAAGATGATCCAGAACGTCATGATCGGCGTTACCGCGTTCTGCATAGCCGTCTACTGGTGCACCAAGGTTGACTGCGTGGCCGGCAAGACCGTTGGCGCAGGAGAGATCTGGCATCGTTTCCCGAAGTTCGTGCTCGGCTTCATCGCCGCATCCATCATCTTCTCCATCCTGGATCAGAGCATGGGCAAGGATCTTGGCGGCGCGGTCGTGGATCAGGGCATTGTCCGCGGTGGAACCAGGCTCCTGCGCGGCTGGTTCTTCGCGCTGTCCTTTGCGGCCATCGGCCTGTCCACCAACTTCCGTGAACTGGCCAAGTACTTCAAGGGCGGCAAGCCCTTCATCCTGTATGTCTGCGGTCAAAGCCTCAATCTTGTCTTGACTCTGACCATGGCCTACATCATGTTCTACGTTGTCTTCCCCGAAATCACGGCCAAGATCTAAACTGTCTCGAAAAACAGCCGGGAGGAACTTCCTCCCGGCTTTTAAGGATTTAGCGTCATGACAGAAAAAAGTTTGCCTGTAAGATTGAAGAATTTTGTTCTGGTCCTGGGCACTACCCTGGCTTTTGTGTATATTTTCCTGCCTTTTTTGACCAACTCCTTTGGCATTTTGAACCGAATGTCCGTGTACCTGGACGAGAACGGAATCGATCCGACCCGGTATTACTACACGGATGTCGAGCAGGTGAAAGAAGGAGAGGATTACCTGCGTTTTGCCCTCGAGAAAAAATAATCAAGGCGTCATCCCCCTGGGAAAAATGCCTTGGATCAAGACCAGCCACTCGTTTTCAAGCCTTGATTGAAAGGGGGGACCGCACTACAGGTGTCGGGAAAGGCCTTTTTTGATCAGGTTTCGCTGACAGCCTGAACGTTGTATTTCATTTCGCATATATTCCATCCGCCACGGGAAGCATCAATTTCAGGCGATCCATGCACATCTTCAAGCCATCAAAAATACAGACTAAATTCGTGTCCGGACTTTTGGCGGCCTCCATTGTTTTGGGCATCGTCTTCTCCATCGGTTTTTACCTGCACATGAAAAACGTGCTGGAAGAGGAAGTCCGCGACAAGGCCCTGCTCATCTTTGCCCACGTGGATTCCATCCAGCATTACGTGCGCGATATCCTTCGCCCGGCCATGTACGAGCGCCTGCCCTCGTCGTTCATCATCGAGGCCATGTCCTCATCCTATATTTCCCGGACCATCATGTCTCCGATCAACGACGACCGCGGAGGCACCATCTATCGCCGCGTGGCCATCGACGCACGCAACCCCGCCTACGAAGCGAACACGCATGAACGCGAGCTGATCCGCTACTTCAGGGCCAATCCCGAGCAGGAGCTGTGGCAGGGGTACAAGACCATGGACGGGGATAAATATTTTCTGAAAGTCCGCGCCGTGCGTTTCGAGGAAGGATGCATGTATTGTCACGGCAGGCCCGAGGAAGCTCCGCCTGAGCTTTTGTCCCTTTACGGAGACCGGGGGTTTGGCAAGGAGGAGGACTCCATCGCCGGGGTCGATTTCGTGGGCATCTCCGTGCAGAGCAGTGTCGGGCGCGTGCAGCAGACCATCCTGACATATTTCGCCTTTTTCGCCTTTGGCGCGCTGCTGTTCTTTTCCGCGACAAATTTTCTTTTCCGCGTCCTGGTGGTCAACAATCTGAAACGACTCAACAGCGTCTTCAGGCGCAACGTGGTCGATGCCGAAGGCTCCGAACTTCTACACCGGCTGGAACAGGGCGATGAAATCGAGGAGCTGGTCGACGGCATGGAGCAGATGGGAAATCATCTCTTCGAGGTCAGGCAGCAGTTGCAGGATTATGCGGAAAATCTGCGCAAGATGGTCGACGATCGCACCGAGGCCCTGTCTCACGAGGCCGAAGCCCGGCAGGCCGACGTGCATCTTTTTGTGCGCCTGCTGGAGGACATGCGCCGCAGCGCCTCGCGTTCGGAACTCTGGAGCCTCGCTCTGCCTCAGATCTGCACCCGCTTCAGGGCGCGCAGCATCGCCTATGTCTGCACCATGGTCTCCCGGAATTATTATGTCTGGCCGGAATCGTCGGCCATTCCTGAGCTGCCGGAGAACATGGTTGAGGTCTTGACCGGCAGCTCATGCATCCAATCAGGGGGCAGAATTTTTGTGCCGGTCGAGTCGAGCTCCGGAAATGCCGAGGGCATTCTCTGCCTTTACTGGGACACCGAGGCCGAAGCCTCAAGGCATGACCAGCGGGTGCTTACGGCGCTCGGTCGTCAGCTTGGCACGGCGGCGGAAAACCTGACTGCCATCGACAGTCTGCTGCGGCAGATGAACGTGCTCGAAACCATTGTCGAGGGCATCACCGATCCGCTGGCGCTCATGGATTCGAACTGCGCCGTGTTGACCGTGAACCAGGCCGCACGTCAGCTGACATCGGAATTGACGGATGGCGAGCGCACGGACGGCAACATGCTGGCTATCTTTTTCGATCCGCAATCCCTGCAGTGTCCGATGGGTGAAGCCATTCGCAGAGGAACCCCGGATCTGCGGGAAGTGGAATTGCCCGGAGGCAGATCCTTTTCGCTGTCCATGTATCCGGTACGCAGCTCCGACGGGGAGACGGACCGTGTGGTTGTCTACGTCCGCGAGACCACCATGGAGAAGCGCATGCGTACCCAAGTCTGGCATTCGGAGAAGATGGCCACCGTAGGCAAGCTCACGGCGGGCCTGGCGCATGAGATCAACAACCCGCTCGGGGTCATCCTCTGCTACGCGGGACTGTTGCGGCAGACGATCTCCGATCCGCAGCAGGCGTCGGACCTGAATATCATCGAACGTCACACCAGACAGGCGCAAAGGGTGCTGCAGGAACTTCTCAATTTTGCCCGTCCCAAGGCCGCAGGGTCCGGCACGGCGGATGCCTGCAGCGTGGCCGTCTCCGTCTCCGAAGTTTTTTCCGTGCAGGCCGCAAAAAAGAAGGCGCGCCTGACGGTGGATCATCCTGCTGAGCCTTTGACTGTGCGTATGGGAATCGGCGAACTGGAGCAGGTGCTCAGCAACCTGGTCATCAACGCCCTTGACGCTGTCGGCGAGGAGAATGGCGAGATTCTGGTGCTGATCGCGCCTATGGATGGGCGGGTGGCCATTGTGGTAGAGGATAACGGACCGGGTGTTTCGGCGGCGGACGCGCCGCATATTTTTGACCCCTTTTATTCGACCAAGGCCATTGGCGCTGGTACCGGATTGGGTCTGGCCGTGGTCTACGGCATGGTCAGGGACGTGGGCGGAGAGATCCGCGTGGAGCGTTCTGACCTGGGCGGGGCACGTTTTGTCGTGCTCCTGCCGTCCGTGGCCAATCTGGATTCGCAGACAACGCACCAGAGGAAAGAATGAGCATGGATGTCATGGGATCACCCCGCACTGTCACCGGGGCACGGGTCATCATTGTCGATGACGAAGTGGATTTCGCACGTGGCCTGGCCAGACTTGTCGGTGGCCATTATCCTGAACTGGATGTGGTGGCCGTGCATAGCGCAAAGGAAGCTCTGCTCGCTTTGTCCGCAAAACCCGCGCAGCTCATGATCACGGATTTGCGCATGCCCGAGATGACCGGGCTGCAGCTTTTGTCCCAGGCACTTGGCCTGCAGCCGGACCTGAGCATGGTCGTGCTCACGGCCTACGGAACCATCGAAACCGCGGTGGAGGCCCTGCGGGCCGGAGCGTACGATTTTCTGACCAAGCCCATCGAGCCGGAACAGCTCTTCCGTGTGGTGGAGAAGGGGCTGGAGCGAAGCGGCCTGCTCGAGGAAAACAACCGCCTGCGTCAGATCCTGGCCAGCAAGGAATGCGGCGGGGAACTGGTGGGCGAGGGCGCGGCCATGCGTCAGTTAAAGCGCACCATCGCGGCCGTGGCCCAGTCCGAATACACCGTGCTGGTCCGGGGCGAATCAGGCACCGGCAAGGAGCTGGTGGCCCGCATGGTGCATCACCTCGGACCGCGCGCCACCAGGCCGTTTTTGGCGGTGAACTGTCCCTCCATCCCGGAAAATCTGCTCGAGAGCGAACTCTTCGGCCACGTCAAGGGCGCTTTTACCGGTGCCGATCGCGACCACAAGGGGCTTTTCGCGGCGGCTGACAAGGGGACCCTGCATCTGGACGAAATCGGGGACATCTCTTTGGCGGTCCAGACCAAGCTTCTGCGGGTCATGCAGGACGGCGATGTCCGGCCCGTGGGCTCCAGCAAGTCCTCGCGGGTGAATGTGCGCGTGGTCGCCTCCACCAACCAGGATCTCGAAGCCCTCATCCAGGCCAAGACCTTTCGCGAAGACTTTTACTACCGCCTGAACGTACTCACCATCACCCTGCCGCCGCTGCGGGAAAGAACAGAGGACATTCCCCTGCTGGCCGGACATTTTTTCCGCGCTGCCTGCCGCGAAATGGGCCTGGCCGAAAAAGAGGTCGACCCGGAAGTCTTTCACTGGATGTCCGCCCATCCCTGGCCCGGCAACGTCCGCGAACTGCAGAACTTCGTGCGCAGGCTGACCGTCTTCGCGGCCACGGACAGGGTGGACATGAATCTGGTCAACCTTGTGCAGCAGGGCGGTTGCGTGCCGGTGACTGCGGCTCTTGTCGGCTCGCTGGGCCAGATCGGGGAGTACAAGGCCGCCAAGGAAGAAGTCCTGGCCGCCTTCACCCAGTCCTACGTGCACGACCTTCTGGCCCAGACCAAAGGCAACGTGTCCGAGGCCGCCCGCGTCTCGGGCCTGTCCCGCGTGGCC
>JAWLHW010000006.1:0-2057 GCA_041690155.1 Desulfomicrobium sp.
GACGCGTGCAGAAATGTTCTTTCCGCGACAAGCACGCCGATGTGATCGCCGCCCTTGTCCAGAAAATACACCAGGTCTCCGGGCCGCATATCTCTGGCTTCGACCCTTTGCCCCATCCGGATCTGATCCCGGGATGTCCGGGGCAACGACACTTCAAACGCCTCGCGGAAAATTACCTGCACCAGACCCGAGCAATCCACTCCCTGCCGGTCCGTGCCGCCGATACGATGCCGCACGCCTTTCCATGCCTCAAACTGGGACAACAGAATTTGGGAAACCGACGCGTCACGGATAGTGTACTGGGATGACGGGATCACAGGAGGTTGAATCGCGGCCCTGGGCGCGCAGCCAACTCCCAGAAAAAGCAGACAGACAAAGGCCAGAAAGGAAAGATTGAGGGGCACTGGGCCAATTAAGGCAAGATCTTTGCGGACAGTCATAAACTCTCGATTCCTGTGCTCTTTCACCTTGAGCCCCACTAGGCAGGACATCCGCTTTGCGCCCAGGGATCAGCCCCCGCTGGGTCGAACCACAAGCTGCTCATCGCTATCCAGAATGCGACGAACGCGCTTCAAACGCGGAGTCCAGTATTTGTCGAATTTTGACAGGGTGACGCCTTTCTTGCGTGAAGCGTGCAAAAACTCGTTCTCGTTCACGGCCACACCGACATGATTTCGGCCGCGATCAAGGAAGTACAAAAGATCGCCCGGCTGGATTTCATCACGAGACACGGCCTCTCCCAATTTGGCCTGCTCTGCGGATGTGCGGGGCAAATCCATTTCAAAGGCGTCCTTGAAAATCGCCTGTACCAGTGCCGAGCAATCCACGCCGCGATAGTCCGTACCGCCAAAACGATAGCGCACTCCGCGCCAGTCTTCGTACTGAGCCAGAACAATGTCCCGAATGGGGGGAACCGGCTCGATTTCATCCGACGTTGTCAGGGCAGAAAAGTCAGCGGCATATTCCGAGGCCGAGGTGGAGAAATAATCATTGTCGCGAGAAAAAATGGCTGAATAATCGAATTCACGATGCCGAACAGGGCTGGCATCATCATTCTGACGCAGTTCCGATTGGACAGCGGGCTCCTGCATGACAGGCGGGGGGCAGAAGGAGGAGTCCATGTGCCTGGACGAACATCCGCCCATGACGGAAAAAAAAAGGAGGATAAACGCAAATCCGGGCAAAGCCAAAAAATGTCTACGGGGGCCTTGCCCACCCTGCGAAAAATCCATAGCATCCTCTCCTTTGCTCATTTTCAGCGCGTTTTTTTACACAAAAAACACCCCAAGTCAAAACGATTGCCGCAAGGTCATAACCGATTGAAGCCAGCGCCGCTGCGGCATAAAGCCCCCTCAATCGAGCCAGTTCATGCATCCATCCACCAGGCTCATTCACATCGACGACATGCAGACGCCCCTCGCCCGAACCATCAGTCCCCCGATTTCAAGAGGGGGCGACAGTGCCCTTTGACAGCCACGCCGACTTCATGAGGGCCGGCCGGGGCGAATACGACGGGATAACATACGGCACCGACCGCCTGCCTCAGCAACGCGTGCTCGAAGAAGCGCTGCGCGTGCTGGAAAACGCAGCCCTGACCCGCGTTTTTCCCTCGGGCATCAGCGCCAGCAAACCTAGTCCACGTACTCGCGTGGATTCTGACCCAGCAGGCAAAACACCTCGTAGGTGATCGTCCCCCACCACCCGGCAAGCTCGTCGGCAGAGATTGCAGCGGGTCCGTCGCCGCCAAGCATGAAAATCTCGTCTCCCGCCGCCGCCTCCGGCACCCGGCTTAAATCCACGGCCGTAAGCTGCATGCAGACCCGGCCCAGCACCGGCACCCGTCTGCCATGAAGGAGCATCTGCGCCTTGGCCGAAAGTCCGCGGGAATAGTTGTCCGCATAACCGACAGCGACAATGCCGATTCGCATTTCGGCAGGGGCGATGAACGTTCGTCCGTAACTGACGCTCTGACCGGCCGGTATGGTCCGGATCTGCATCAGCCTGCCTGAAACCTGCATGGCCGGTTGCAAGCCGTGCCCTTTCTCCTCCCAGAGCGT
>JAWLHW010000006.1:2157-6526 GCA_041690155.1 Desulfomicrobium sp.
ATAATATCGCGCTCGCACACGCAGGCATAATCGGCCGCATCCAGGGGTCCGAGCAGAGAAATAACCTCAGCCTCCGGCACGGTGTCCTTCAAGACGGCGGCTTCGCCAACTGTTCCTGCCGCCATGGTCCGCGCACCGGCCGTAAAAAGGGCCGCGGCCGCTTCGGGAAGTCCGTGCCCGTAGGCATCGGATTTGATGACCGGCACCGGGTTCGTGGCGCGGGTGCGGATCAGTTTGTAATTGTCGACCAACGCCCCAAGGCGAATGCGCGTGCGCACATGATTGTACCAGATGCTCATGAAATGCTCCTTGAATGATGTCCCCTTTCAGATCCGCAGCCGCACATGATAGCCGCGCCCGTCCCGGGCCACGAGCAACAGCACGGTGTTGGCCATGCGATAGCGCTTGAAGGCCCGGGCGTAGTCATCCAGGGACGCCTGCGCATCTCCCGCCACCTTGAGCAGGATATCACCGCTTTTGAGCCCCAGCTGCTGGGCGGGGCTCCCGGGCCGGACCCCGGATATGAGCAGATTGCGCCCTCTCGCCTCCACCGTCATGCCCCAACGGCGGGTCGCCATATCCAGCGCCTTGTCGTTGGTGAAGGATTGCAGCTTGACGGGGATCATGCGTTTTCCTGCCTGCCCGACAATCTCCAGGCGCAAGTCCTGACCGAGGGTGAAATTTCTGAGTATGCGCTGATAATGGGTGCGATCCTCGACGGTCACCCCGTTGACTGACGTGATCACATCCCCGGCCCCGATCCCTGCCTTTTGCGAGGAAGACTCATGGACCTGCGTCACGAGCATGCCCCGCGCACTTCCCAGGCCCAGATAACGGGCAATGCGCTCATCCACATCCTGGCCCTCGAGTCCCAGCCACACGGCCTGCACTCGGCCGAAACTGACCAGCTCATCCACGACCCGCTTGGCCTTGTTGATGGGGATGGCAAACCCGATCCCTTCGGCCTCGGCATAGATGGCGGTGTTGATGCCGACCAACTCGCCGGCCAGATTCATGAGCGGCCCGCCGCTGTTGCCGGGATTGATGGCCGCATCGGTCTGGATGAAGTCGGTGAAGGTGCCCTGCTTGGTCTCGATGGTCCGCTCCAGGGCGGATACCACGCCCGTGGTCACGGTATTGCCGAACCCGAACGGGTTGCCGATGGCGATGACCGTCTCGCCGATCATCATGTCCGAAGAATCGCCCATGGACGCCTGCGGCAGATCCCGGGCGTCTTTTAAATGCAGGATGGCCAGATCGAAGTCCGGATCGGAGCCGACCAGTTCGCCGTCAAACTGCCGCCCGTCCAAAAGACGCACCCGGATGGTCGATGCCCCCTCGATGACATGCGCGTTGGTCAGCACCAGCCTCTTGCTTGCGTCAATGATCACTCCCGAGCCGAGGCTGCGTTGCTCGAAACGCCGAGTCAAATCCTGCGAACCGAAGAAATGGCGAAACAGGCTGTCGTCGAACATGGAGCCAAAGGGGTTTATATCCTGCTCGACGATGCGTGCGGTGTGGATGTTGACCACCGCCGGGGCAACGCTTTGCACGGTGCGCACCACCGGAGTCATGCGGATGCCCTTGTCGGAGGCAAAAGAAAAATGGGCGCTTACGAGCGCCCAGCACAGGATCAAGACCGGCAACTTGAAAATTTTCACGACAAACTCTCCTTCAAAAGCCATGTCAAAAGACGCGAACGGCTCTGAAAAAAAAGACCCATCCCCTATTTTTCAATCCCTCGCCATTAGAATCATTCGTCCATGGAAACGGGAATGTTCCTGTTCACCAGGCGCCGGGCGCGCTTGGGTACCCGCACATGCAGCAGGCCCGATTTCATGCTGGCCGACACGGCCTGATCATCGATATCTTCCGGCAGCTCGAAACGGCGGGAAAAGCAGCCATACGACCGCTCCATGACTTGAAAGGCCGCGCCCTCGACATTCAGAGGCGGCTGGCGTTCGCCAAAAACGGCCAGCTCATTGCCGTGCACCTCAAGCCGTACGTCTTCACGCTCAAGCCCCGGCAATTCCACCAGGACAAAAAAAGCATCCTCGACCTCGATCACATCGGCCACGGGCCTGAATCTGGCCAGCCTGCGTCCATTATCGACAAAGGGTGAAGAGCATGCCGAATCCTCGACCAGACGCTGCATCTCTTCTTTCAGATCTTCCATCTCAAGCCAGGAATTCCAGGGAAAAAGCTTTGCCATAAATCACCAGGGTTCACGTCGTTTGAAGCCTTAAAACCGCCAAATCGCCCGAAAAGTCCACGCGCAAAGTTCAAATAAAAAACAGTGCTCCCAAAACCAGAAGCGCAATAATTACAAACACGATCCAGATTCTGCTCTTTTCCTCGTCCACGAACATCGCGCTGCCGATTTGCGAGCTTCGGATGTTTTCACTCTGGGCCTGGGCAAGGCGACGCATCTCCTCCGCCTCGGCTTCGGCCTGCATTTCGTGGCCCAGTCCCTTGCGTCGCACCTCCTCCATGGCCAGGGCGTAGACAACGCCGCATTTGGGACATTCGAAGGGAGTTGCGAAATCATCGTCACCGTCCTGTCTTTCATACTGGCACTTGGGGCATTTTTCCAAGCGCAACTTGAGATTGGCAGGTATGACCACGGGCTCCTCAGCCAGCGGGGATCTGGGCGTATCGGCTCCTTCCGCGGAGTCCGGGACGCCTGGGGCCTGGACACCTTCGGCAAGCGCGGCGACTTCTTTTTTTTCGGTGCTGTTTTCCATTTTCATCACTCGGAGGTCGTCACTTTCTGCAGTTGCAGGATATCTATATCCCCTTTGAAAATCTTCGCTATCCCATCCTGATAGAGGGTCCGCATGCCAAGTTCGATGGCCATTCTCGCGACCTCTTCCGATGTCTGCTTACGGGCGATGGCCTTGCGGATTTCAGGAGTCGCCACAAGCAACTCATGAATTCCGATTCGCCCCCTGTACCCGGTCTGGCCGCAACGCCCACAGCCCTTTGCACGGTAGATCTGGGCGCTGGTGCGCTCGATTTCCAGCTCAGGAAAATACTCCTCTCCATACTGATTGAGCAGGTACTCCCACTCCTCGTCGGAAGGGGCGTAGGCTTCACGGCATTGCGCGCACAGGGTCTTGACCAGGCGCTGGGCCAGAATTCCATGCAGCGCTTCTGAGAAGTTAAGAGATTCTATGCCCATGTCCAGAAGGCGGGTCACTGTTTCTGCCGCAGAATTGGTGTGCAAGGTCGAAAAAACCATATGCCCTGTAAGCGAAGCCTCTACGCCAATCTGCGCGGTCTGGAAATCTCGCATTTCGCCCACAAGGATCACGTCCGGATCCGCACGCAGAAAGGCGCGCATGATGCGAGGAAAATCAAGGCCGATGGCACTCTCGACCTGAACCTGCTGCAGTCCCGGCTGCGTGATCTCAACCGGGTCCTCTACGGTCCAGATCTTCTTGTCCGGAGTGTTGATGCGCGCCAGGATGGAGTGCAGGGTGGTCGTTTTACCTGAGCCTGTCGGCCCGACAACCAGAAAAATGCCATGCGGCTTGAACATGAGGCGCTCAATCTGAGCCGCGTTCGCATCGCTTAAGCTCAACTTCTCAAACGGCAGGGCCTTGCCGGAGGTGAGCATGCGCAGCACGGCGCTCTCGCCGTGCACGGTGGGGAGCGTGGCGACACGGAGTTCAAGCTCGCGGCCCTTGAAACGGACCTTGGCCTTGCCGTCCTGCGGCAGCCTGCGCTCGGAAATATTCAGGTTCGAGAGGATCTTGATGCGCGAAACCACCGGCTTGATGATGCTCTCCGGAACGGTCAGCACCCGCACGCAGGTGCCGTCGATGCGCATGCGCACCACGCCAGGACGCCCCGTTCTTGAGGGTTCGATGTGAATGTCCGAGGCTCCGGTCTTGTGGGCGTGCATGATGATCTTGTTTACAAAGCGCACGGCGAGCTGACGGCTCTCCTGGGAAATGTCCTCCTCTTCGACATGCGCGAGCTCAAGGCTCTCATCGGAAACCCCTTCCAGATCGGCCAGGGCTTCGGAGAGGTCGTCCCCGTCGTCATAATCGTCGAACTCGTCTTCATGCTCATCCTCGTGCATGGCTTCGTAGGCGTCGGCCATTCCTTGCGACCCGGCAGCGGATTTGAGCAACTGGCTGCGATCGCCAAGATATGCAAGAATCTCTTCGGGCAACCCGACCTTGAATTCATATTCCTTTGCGTTCAGGATCTGTTTGATTTCCTCGATCTTTTCGGACTCATGCGGATTGTGCAGAAGGACCACGACCCTGTCGCCTTTGGCATGAATGGGAACCCACAGGTTGTTGATCAGGTATTGGCGGTTGATGCCTTTGAGCATCTGCTCGGAGACGGGATTTTCCTG
>JAWLHW010000006.1:6626-41806 GCA_041690155.1 Desulfomicrobium sp.
GGGCAGACGCACTTCGCGCGGCCTGCCGTCCTTCAAAACGAGAGCGAACAATTCCGCGTGCTGCGCGTCGCACTTGTACAAACGTATCTGCTCGACTTGAAAAAGAGCCTTCAAATCGGGCAGGCATTTATTCCAGGCCATCTCAAAGGACTGGGCCACCTGAAAAATTTTCTTGATGTCGATCAGCTTGGACTTGAGCATACAACCTCGCTTTCACGGCCTGTCCGTCGGGTGTGAACAAGAAACGGGACCGGGAAATGAGAATCCGGCCCCGTGAAACGACAATTCATGGGCAAAAGATCAATCCAGATACGGGGAGGAAAAACCGTTGCTGCCCTGGCCTGACATCGACCTGATTTTCATGATCAGCTCGTCGCGTTGCTGCTTGAAAATGTACCGCTCCGAATGGCAGCGGATACGGGCAACAAGATCGGTCTTGTCCGGCAGTTTGACCATGTAGTCATTGGCGCCCAAGGCAATGGCCTTCTTCTTGAGTTCCGGCTCCTCGCGGGCCGACAGCACAATGAGGGGCACATCGCGGAAATCCTCGCTGCTCTTGAAAAACTTGACCATGGTCAGGCCGTTCACGCCCGGCATGACAAGATCAAGCATTATCACGGTGGGTTGAACACCAATGGCGGTTTCCAGGGCCTTGTCCGGCTCCTTGCAGTAGTTGAAGATGATGTCCGTCTCCGAGGAGAGCTTGATACGCATGGCCTCCCCTATCAGAAATTCATCATCGATCAGCAGAACCGAGACAGGAATCCGGGTCACGTATTCGTCCACGATGGCATCAACGTCTTGATTGTACATGCTCATCCTTTGCGCTCCACGATATGTACATTTTCGAGATACTTGTTCATTTCATCAAGCAATTTTTGAACTTCATCCGGATTTTTTTGCATGCCGGCTGTTTCAATCTTGTATCCGACATGGCTCAGGTAATCAAAACCATAAGTACTGCCGAGACCTTTCTGGCTGTGTCCATGGCGGCAAATGATATCAAAGTTTTTCTCCACCAGGGCTTCCTGCATCTCAGCAACATTTGAATGCATGGTATCCATGAAGAGGGGCACGAGTTCATAGAGTTCGGCATCGACCTCGACCGTATAGTCCTGGACTTCTTCAGGAGCCTCTTCCGGCACCTCTTTGCCGGGCAATGGTTCCTCGATTTCCTCTTCGACCAGATCTGCCTTTATCTCGTAAACGATATCCACCCGCTCCAGATAATTGCCCAGCGCCAGAAGCAGATCCGCAAGCTTTTCGGCATCCCTTGCTTCGGCGGCAGTCTGGATTTTCCTGCCTATGATGCTGATATACTCAAAACCGTACGTGCTGCCAAAACCCTTGTGGCTATGCCCGAAACGCCGCACGGTCGGATAATCCTTCTGGGCCAGGGCCTTGCCCATAAGTTCCAGATCCTTCTGCATGGCGTCCATCAAAAAAGGTATGAGCTCGGACATTTCCGGCGCGACGTGCACCACATAGCGCCCATCCACCGGCGTGGGCAGATCATCCCCCCCGTTCATTTCCCCGGAGGCGTCGTCGGACTTAATCTTCGGGGCCTTGCCTGTGTTCATGAACGCAGCCAGATGGTTGACTGCCTCGATGACAACGGAAGCCTGCCTGCTCTTGGCCGCGCTCTCGATGATTTTGCCGGAATGGCTGATCTCATCCACGGCGTAGGTGCTGCCCAGCCCCTTCAGGCTGTGCCCGCAACGCTGCATGGTGCCAAAATCCTGAGTCGTGATGGCATCGGCGAGCTGCGCCTGAAAATCACGCACGGTGCGCAGAAAAAGCGGACGCAGATCCTGCAGCTCGGGATCGATCTGAACCGGAGAATCCTGCTCGTCCATAATGGGCGTGATCTCCGTCACCAGCAAGGGTTCCGGTTGCGCGACCAGTGATTCGCGCTGCCCGGCAAAAAGGTCGATAATGTTGATGAGGGCCTGCTTCTTGATGGGCTTGGCCAGAAACTCCGTGCATCCCGCATCCATGGTCTTCTGCCGGTGCTCCTGGAAGGCGTGGGCCGTCAGGGCGATGATGGGCGTCTTGTATTCCCGCTTCTCCTGCTCCCAGGCGCGGATGCGGCGCGTAGCCTCCAGGCCGTCCATGACCGGCATCTCCATGTCCATGAGCACAAGGTCGAAAGGCTCTTCGGTGAACTTCTCGACCGCGATCTTGCCGTTCTCGGCGTGGGTTATGGAGACGTTGCTGCTTTTCAGGAAAAGCTCCACCACCCGTCTGTTCGCCTCGACATCGTCGACCAGAAGAACCTTCCAGCCCTTGTCGTGGAAGTCCGTCATGCGCCTGCGTTGCGACTCGGACACCACCTCGTAGATCTTGTCGTGCAGGACAGCGTCCCGCTCGCTTTTGAGAATATACGACAACGGTCCAAAATCCGTCGCTTTTGGCAACTGCGCAAGATCCTCGGCGGTCTCCACCGCCAGGACAAGGTTGGCCACGGGGATTCCCTGTCCAACGAGCAGATGCACAATCTCTATTCCCGGCACGCTGTCGACCATGGAATCGATGAGGATGGCCTGGAAGGTGAAATCCTTCTTGTGCGCATTCAGGGCGTCGATGGCCTTGGCCGCCGACGGACTGGAAACAGGCACAAGCCCCCAGCTCCGCACCAGGGAAGAAATGCTCCCCCGGGCTTCCGGCTGATCCTCGACGATGAGCAGATGCGTATCCGCAGGAATCTTCAGACGAAATTCCGGCAGCTGAACCTTTTGATCAGGAGTAAGGGGCACTTTGAAGAAAAACGTGGTTCCCTGGCCCGACTCGCTTTCGACCCAAATCTGTCCGCCCATAAGCTCAACGAGCTTCTTTGAAATGGCCAGACCAAGGCCCGTGCCCCCGAATTCCCGGGTCGTGGACGAGTCGGCCTGTGCAAAACTCTCGAAAACAGTGCTCAGCTTCGATTTTGGAATCCCGATGCCCGTATCCTTGACCGCAAAGAGGCAGCACGGAGCCCCGTCGTCCATGACGGACTCCGTCACGGACATGGTCACCCCGCCAGTACTGGTGAATTTGAGCGCGTTGCCGACAAGGTTGATGATAATCTGCCGGATGCGGGTCGGGTCGCCGATGTAGCGCTCCGCGAGCCCTTCGGAAACCTTCTTTTCGAGCTTCAGCGACTTTTCCTCCGCCCGATAGACAAAGAGCTTGTTCACGTCGTCCACAAGCTCCCGCAGATTGAACGGGATGGATTCGAGCTTGATCTGTCCGACCTCTATCTTGGAAAAATCGAGGATGTCGTTGATGATGCCCAGCAGAAGCTCGCCCGCCGAGCTGAATGTCTTGACGTATTCCTGCTGATCCTCGTTCAGGCTCGTCTCCTGCAGCATCTCCGCCATGCCCAGGATCGCATTCATGGGGGTGCGGATTTCGTGGCTCATCCTGGCCAGAAATTCGCTCTTGGAGCGGGTGGCCTTGTCAGCCTGGTCCTTGGCCACGCGCAGGTCCTCGGCGTGCTGCCGCAGCAGTTCGCTGGCCTTCTTGCGATCCGAGATGTCCTCGATGACGAATATGACGCCCCGGTTCAAATCCTGCGGGTCAATGGCCTTGGCGGAAACCTGGCTCCAGAAAACGCTGCCGTCCTTCCTGCGGAACTGGTATTCCAGCTGCGCGATCTCCCGCTCGGCCAGTCGGTTGAAAAATTTTTCGCTGAATTCATCAAAATTCCTGCCGGAGACATGAAACTTCTCGGGACTGATCAGCGGCATCTCTGCCACCGAATATCCAAAAATATTCGCAAATCTTCGATTCGCCCGGATCACTTTATGGTCGGAACTCAGAACCGAAATACCAACCAGCGAGTTGTCGAAAATGGCTTGCAGTTCGTGGTAGGCGTTGTTCAAATCCTCGGTGCGCGCGTCGACCTTCTCTTCAAGGCTCTTGTAGAGTTCCTTGAGGCTGCGGCTCATGATGTTGAATCCGTTAGCCAGCACTCCGAGTTCATCCCGGCGCTGGTCCAGATTCGTGGTCACGAACTCGCCTCGCGACAGGCTCTGGGTCAAAATGGAGAGGTTGACGACCGGGAGAATGAGCAGGCGGTTCAAAAAGACGTACAGAAAAAGCGCAATCAGTCCGAGCACCACGGCAAAAGCGGCAACAAGGCGGATGGTCGTCGCCTGCACTTCCTGCCGCGCCTTGTCGATGAACATCCCCAGCTTGACCTGACCGATGCTTTTGCCTCCGACAAGGATGTCGTGGCTGACCACGCTTACGTCCCTTGAGCTGTATGCGCTCATGAGATCATCTCTGGTCAGCCCGACCCGGACCTCGCCTGTCAGAAAGGATTTTCCCACGGGATCGACGATCTGACAGTACGCGACAAGAGGAGAATACTCGGCCTTGATCGCCAGTTCCTCCAGCAGATAGATGCTTTCACGCTGGATGGCGGGCACGCTGGCCTGGGCTACCATCTGCGCCTGTTCCTGGCCCTGCCTGCGGATGTCGTTTATGAGGAAATCAAGCTGCGTGACATAAATGAAGTAGCCCAATGCAAAAAAGCATATCGCCAGAATGAACTGAATTCCAAGATGTATCTTGAACTGGAGCAGATTAAAAAATGCTTTTTTTCTTTCCATATCCTACTCGTGCTGTAGCCGCCGACGGCAAGGGCAAAGGTTTCATGCGGTTTCGTCCATCAGGGGGGCTCAGGGCAAAGCCAACACCGCCTGGACGGCATCAAGCAGGTCTTCACGCTTGATGGGTTTGCTCAAACACTGTTTTGCGCCCATGAGTCGTGCCCATTTCAAATAATCCGTGGCACCACCCCTGCCCCCTGCGGACATGGCTATAATGCGAATGCGGCTGTTTTCCTTGCGCAATTCGCGAATGATCTGGATTCCTTCCTTGTCCGGCATGATGAGGTCGGTGATGACCAGATCAAAATCCTGAGTTCGGTACAATTTGAGCCCTTCCTCGCCATCTGACGCCTGAACGACATTGTAGCCGGCGGAAATCAGGATTTTGGCCAGGGCCAGACACATGAGTTTATCATCATCGATAACAAGTATGCTCTGCATGACTGCCTTTTGTCCGGAATCGGAGCTATGGGGATGAGGTTGCATCATTTCAGCCAGATCTCCACGCGTCGGTTTTTTTCTCTTCCAGTACGGATATCGTTGCGCTCTATTGCGCCTTCTTCACCTGCGCCCAGGACAATGACATCCTCCACACCTCTTTTGCCGAGCGCCTCGGCGACAGCTTCCGCCCTCTTGCGGGAAACTGCCAGGTTGGATGCATAGGCGCCTACGGAGTCCGAATAGCCTACCAGAACGAGCGTCTTTCCCGAATTCTTCGGCTCTTTCATCATGGCCACGATTCGAGCCAAATCTCTGCGGCCCTGTTCATCGAGTCCAAGATTTCCCGTCTCGAAAGTAAAGACATACGGCAGCTTTTGCGCCCCGTACACAGCATCGAGGTAGTCTTGCAGAACCGCCCTGCGGGTGCTCTCGGGCACCGCTTCACCGTCAAACTGAACCAGAGGCGGAAGGGACGTCAGCGTCGGGGCCTTTAAAACGGGGACGGGCTCCGATCCAAACGTCTGCGGAAAAGAGGAAGCCGCTCCGTCAAGCGGAGTGTCCCGATCTGCGACACTGGCATCGCCTACGACTTCACTGTTTTTCACAAACCCGAACTTCTTTACTATTTCCTGGCCTGCATCACCGAGGGCTACGCGACTGAAATCGCGGGCGTAAATATTTTCCGTCGTGGTCTTGTGGTAAAGGTACATGTTCCGCACGGCCGGGTAGGCAAGGGTGCGGATGGACGCAGCCGTGGGGGCCACCGCTTCGGAGTCCGCGCCCGGCGTCAGCGGCATCGCACGGCACTGACCGGCCATCGCGATGCTGCTGAATCCGATCGCCAGCGGATCTTGGGAGACGAGATCAGGCAGCAGGTCATGGATTTCGACAACGCGGGCCGAGGAGGTAAAATCCTTACCATTTAGAAAAAAGTCTTTCACAAAACGCCGGGTTGCAAAATTTTCCTGCAGAACAAACACCTTGATCGGCGCGGCCGGGCCCCCAACCTGCTCCCAGTTTGATATCCCGCCGGAAAAAATGTCCCCCACCTGCTCAACAGTCAGGGCGGGCACTGGATTGTCCTTGTGCACCAGCACTGCCACTGCGTCCATGCCCAGCCTGTGCTCACTCTGCGCCGTTATGACGCCCTCGCCAAAAATCTTGGCATCCACCGCAGCAATTCTGTGGGTGGTCATGGCTATGTCGCTGGCTCCGGCCTTGAGAGCCGAAAATCCGGCCGCAGTTCCCGGGCCGTCTATTTCAATGGCGCGAATCTCCTTGGCAGCGTAAAAAATCCCTTCCACGGTCATTTCATCAGCGTTTTTCCCGGGAATTTTACGGACCTCGTTGGCTCCGATATTCATCAGATAAAATTCTGCCAGTTCCGGCACAAGCCGATTGGCCAATGTGCTCGCGCCCGTCAGGGTCAGGATGATCTGGGTGGAGTACTGGACAGGCTTGTAGACGCCCTCGACCTTGGCTCCGGTTTCGTCTTTTTTGAGCACCACGGGAGGGGGAGTCTCCCAGCCGGGAATTGGCTTGAATTCGACCCGATAAAGATTACCGGCCTCATGAAAATCGCCGGCTCCGTGCCACTGGCTCAGCAGCCTCCACTGCCCTCCTCCAACGGCAGCTTCCTGCGGAAAAATGGACACGCGCTCGACCGGATTGACAGAGCCAAGGGAAAGCAGGTCCGGCCTGAGGAAAAACGTAACAGCCGCCCCCATGACAGCAATAGCCAGCAAAGCCAGGAAAAAGCCTAAAATTTTTCCAGACGATCCAGATCCGTCCATGTCAGCCATGTATACCGCTCCTCTTCGCCATCACGTTGATTTGAAATTATTGAGGAAGAATGTATTTTCCGAGAACTTTGTCAAAACATGTTTCGCCCAGAAATAGAGCGCCCACCTTTGAGCCGCGTATAGATTCTATCGAAATCTTTTTCTCCATTCTTGATCGCTCACAATCATCCAGAATAAACCTTAATATTAGAATATCTCCAATATCAAAATCACATTTATTACACTCAAAACCAACTCCAGTCAGAGAAATATCTGTCACAATAACATCACCAACAGGATTAACAGACTCAACAGAATCAAAAAGAAGGCCGTGAGTATATGTTTCTTTCCGATAATATTTTCTAAAATTAAAAGAAACTTTGAATTTATGCGAACATCGACGACACGTTGCGCTTATATTCCAGTGATAAACATCCTTTATTCTTTCAACAGCAACTTCTTTTTCCAAATTGCATTGAGGACATGCAAAAGTGACAACCATTTTGTTATGCACAAAAACTTCAACATCTGATATTTTGTCATCGTTCATATTTTTTCTTTTTGTTAAAATTAAGATACTGCAAAATATGCTGCAAAATACAGATCCTTTAAAAGCAAAACTTGTATGATCCAAGTCCCGAAAAAATCACGAGAAAAAGCCGTCACGTTGCAATCCGGACTGTTTGTGGGAAATGACACGCACAGCCGCTCGTTTCAAGCTAAAAATCACATCTTAAGCAGCCGCCGACTCAAATTGCGGCTCATGAAAATAACTGCCTGCAACCTGCACCACTCTTCAAACCTGAGCACCGCCAACATCACACCTGGACGCATCGTCACAAACAACGCCAAAACGGAGCCAGCCCACCTGCGTTGAAATGTCCATGAAACCGAAGCGCGCAACATAAAATTTTAAAGGCAAAAAAATCATTGAAATCTGTAAAATACCATTACAAATTTGAGCCAACAATGCAATCCATATAATCAAATTGCCGCTTTCCCTTTATGGACTGCACGGACCGCTTTTCTAAAATGTCTTACCAAGCAACGCGCACACAAAACGCTCGAAAACCAAAATTGACAGCGTTTTGCAACTGAGCAAGGGTTGCAAGTCATTGTCATGCACGGTGCACAAAGGTATCCCCGCAATAAAACGAACCCGCCTTGCCCATCAGAGGCCTTCTCTGTCTGACTGGATTGTAAAACAAACAATTTCAAGGCGCTGCTCCAAAGGAAAACCATCCATGAATCCACGTCGCGTAAACATTTTGAGAAAAGCCTCCGCGAGCAAGGGGCCGGTACTGTACTGGATGCACCGGGATTTTCGGGCTTCGGACAACTGGGGGTTGACCCACGCCCGATTGCACGCGCTCAAAGACGGACAGCCTTTGGCCGTGATCTTTTGCCTGGCTCCGGACTATGCGAACGCAACCGCAGTTCATTTCAATTTTCTGCTTGATGGGCTGACAAAAACGGCGCAGGCGCTCCGGCAACAGAACATTCCCTTTTTCGCCCTGTCCGGCAATCCTGGGCTTGAAGTTGCGAATTTTGCCCGCACGCACAAGGCCAGCCTCGTCGTCACCGATTTCGACCCGCTGCGCGTCAAGGGGCTCTGGCACAAAGACCTGCTGTTGGCCTGTGAGCAGCCCGTGCATGAAGTTGATTCGCGCAACATCGTGCCCGCGCGGGTGGTCTCGGATCGGCGCGAGTTCATGGCGCGGACCATTCGCCCCAAAATCAAGCGCCTGCTGGTTGAATTTCTGGACGAATTCCCCGAACTGCCCGTGCATCCACACCCATGGCCGACAATGGTCGCGGCGCCTGATTTTGCCGTCCTGCGAAAAAAAATCCGTGATGACGGCAGGCGACAGGATCTGATTGTCGAACCCGGCGAAGGTCCTGCCCTCAAGCTGCTCCGGAGTTTTCTGCAAAACAGGCTGCCCTTGTACGCGAATCGCAACGATCCGAACCAGGACGTCTGCTCGAACCTCTCCGCGCACCTGCACTTCGGCATGCTCTCCGCCCAACGCGCGGCGCTTGAAACACAGGCGAGCGAGCTCGCCGGAGAAAATGTCGATTCCTTCCTGGATGAACTCATCGTCCGCCGCGAGCTTTCGGACAATTTCTGCCTCCATACCCCAGGCTACGACACCGAAGACGGCTTCCCGGCCTGGGCCAGGGAGAGCCTGCACAAGCACCGGAACGATCCCCGCCCCGCCATTTACTCACCGGAGGAATTTGAAGCGGCCAGAACCCACGACCCGCTCTGGAACGCCGCCCAGACCCAGATGCTTCGCAGCGGCAGGATGCACGGTTATCTGCGCATGTACTGGGCCAAGAAAATTCTGGAATGGTCTGCGTCCGCTGGCGAAGCGCTGCGCACGGCCATCCGCCTCAACGACCGCTACAGTCTCGATGGCCGTGACAGCAACGGATACACGGGCATAGCCTGGTCCATCGGCGGGGTCCATGACCGCGGCTGGACCGAACGCCCGATTTTCGGCAAGATCAGATTCATGAATCTTGCGGGGGCGCGTCGCAAATTCGATGTGGACCGTTTCGTAAGGTCCTGGATTACGCCCCAGGATGATGCATCAACCTGATCCCAGGAATCGTAAATGTCCGCTTTGCAGGGCCGTATCCTTCTCTTTGTCTGCCTGATCCTGGCCACGCCCTTGTTCCCGTCGCCAGGGCTCGGCGCCCCTGCCGAATACACGGTCGACATTCCGGCCCTTCCGGATGGCCTTACCCCCCTGCTTTCCTCCGTATCCGACAGTGTCAACCTGCAGGATAATCCTCCGGACACTCCAGGCCTGCTGCGCAAGCGAGTGGCCAATGACATGGAATCCTTCATCAACGCGCTCCAGGCCAGAGGATATTTCAAGGCCGAAGTCGCAGGAGAGTTGGACACCAACGTGACCCCGCTGTCCGTCCGATTCCAGATAGAACCGGGGCCGCGCTTTGTTTTCGAAAAGCCCCGGCTTGTCCTTCAACCCAATGACTCCGCCCGCGAGCATCTGCGCGACGCCCTGCACAGAATCAAAGCAGGTCAAAAATACTCATCCAGCACGATTCTGGACGTGGAAACGGCGCTTCTGGAGCGCCTCAAGGAGCACGGATATCCTTCGCCCGTGGCCCGAGACAAAAAAGTCATCGCGGATCATGCCACGAACACGGTCAGCGTAAGCTTCACCATCGACACAGGACCCGCCGCAAAGTTCGGGTCCACTCAAATCCTGGGGCTTGAAGACGTCGCGGACAGGGTCGTCACCGCCGAACTGGCCTGGGAGCAAGGGAGCCCCTACGACCGGCGAAAAGTGGACAAAACCCGCGAGCAACTCATCCGCACCGGACTTTTCCGCTCAGTGCGCATCGAGGCGGATCACCCTGAAGGCTCAAGCACAGTGAACATGAACCTGACCCTGCTCGAAGCCCCGCATCGCAGCGTGCGGGCGGGTCTGTGGTATTATTCCGATCTGGGACTGGGCACCAACGTGGGCTGGACGCACCGCAACATTTTTGGCGCTGGCCAGGAATTGCGTCTCGATACGGAACTGGCCGAAAACCTGCAGCGGGCCAAATCCGACCTGATCCTGCCACGCATGTGGCATCCCCGCCAGACCCTCGGGCTATCAGCCCAGTACGAGCACGAACTTACCGACAGTTACGATTCCACCAACCTTTCACTCTCGGCGCTCCTGCGCAGGCCCGTTTCGGATTTACAGGTGGGCTACGGACTGGCCTATCGGCTGACCGAGGTGGACAAAGATGAGGTGCGGCGCTTCAATCTGATCTCCATTCCTCTGATCGTCGAATTCTCCAATGCCGACAATCTGCTGGATCCCACCAGCGGCGTGTCCCTGGCTGCGCGCATGGAACCGTTCACCGACATCGGACAAAGGGAAACGTCCTTTGTGCTGTGGAACCTCTCGGGACGGCACTACCTGCCGCTGACCAAAAACAAATCCGTCATCCTGGCAACGCGAGGACGCTACAGCCTGCTCGCCGGGGCCAATCGGGACAGCATCCCTGAAGACATGCTCCTGTATGCCGGCGGAGGAGGCTCCATACGCGGTTACGCCCATCAATATGCGGGCGAGCTCGACGAGGATGACGATCCGGTCGGCGGCGTGAGCGCCGTGGATTTTTCGGCGGAATTGCGTTTCCGCATCAACCGGGAATACGGAGTTGTCCTTTTCGGGGATGGCGGCGGCGCTTTTTCGGGCAGAAACCCTTCGGAAAAAGAGGATTATTTCTGGGGCGCCGGTGCCGGACTGCGCTACTTCACACCCATCGGACCGATCAGGGCGGATGTGGCCATGCCCCTTGAGCGCAGGGACGGCGTAGACTCCTTGTTCCAGATTTACATCAGCCTGGGGCAGGCCTTCTGATGAAACACGTAACGACCAAACGCCTGCGAAAAGCCTTCATCATTCTCATTGCCTGCCTGGTTTTCATCGCCACGTGCGCGGGCCTCATCCTGGGCACGGACAAAGGGCGCCAAGGGCTGCTGGACGCCATCACCCGCTTCACCGAGGCACCGGCCTTTCGTCTGGAAATGGAAGGCCTGCGTCTCGGAGAAACCTGGAGCCTGGATCGTTTGACCGTCAGTGATGCAGGTGGCCCCTGGCTCGATGCCGAAAAACTGAGCGTACGCCCAGACCTAGCCCAGCTGCTCCGGGGCAAAATCTCCCTGCAGCACGTGGGCATCGATAGCCTTGAAATCAAGCGACTGCCCGAGTCCGAAGAAACTTCCGAGACTTCGGAACGTTCAGGCTTCCCATCCCTGCGCATCGCCAGTGTGGATATCAATCATATCCGCCTTGCCCCGGAGGTCGCCGGGCGCGAAGCCCTGCTCTCCCTGCATGGCGCGCTGAACCTCGACCAGAACGAGCCTCACGCCCGTTTGCGCGTGGCCCGGCTGGACAGAACACAGGACCTGGTGGAACTTGATGCCCGCCTCAATCTTCGCATGAACACCCTTGATCTGCGTCTGGACTTGCACGAAGAACCGCAGGGGCTTCTGCACTCGGCCTTAAGCATGAACGGCACACAGGGCATCAGCTTGCAGGCGACAGGCAGCGGCCCCCTGGACCAATGGGACCTGGGCTTTAGGTCCGTGATTTCCGATGTCTCGCAACTGACCGGCAACGCGACCATTTCTCTTGACCCAGACCCGGACGTCGAACTGCGGGCGCTGATCACGCCCGGCCCGGCGTGGACCCTTTACACGGGCCTGCCGCAGGAAAAAACGACCCTCAATGTTCAAGGAACCTGGCATGCTCCCGTCCTGCGCATTGCCCGCCTTGATCTGCAAAGCCCTACCGGCAACCTTGACGGCAACGCCACCTGGAATGTTGAGAGCCAAACCCTTGAATCCGCGGCAAACGCTCAAAATGTGAACCTGTCCTGGCTCATGCCCGAAAACATAAGGACAGGCCCCATCAACGCTACCGCCTCACTGCATACGGACCCGAAGGGCATGCGCGCGCAGGGAAAAATCCTGCTGCGCGACATGGATATCTCCGGAAACGCCGTACCCGCTGCCCAAGCGCGCCTGTCCCTCGACATGCCCGCAGACACTGAAGGCTGGCAGGTTGTAACGCAGCTTGAGGCACAGACCCCGACCCTGCCCGAAGGCCTGCGCGCCTGGACGATGAACGCCACCCTCGGTGACGACGGGTCGTCCTTGTATGCCAATGAGCTGCGTCTGGAATCTGACCGTCTGGGACTATCGGCCAACGGCACCCTGGATTCGCTCATGAAAATGGACGCACGGCTCGATCTGCGCGAGATGCCTGCGGGGGCAATGCAAGAACCCTTATCGGCAATTCTGGACACGAAGCTTGAAGGACGGCTGGATCTTGCGACCTCAAGCATGAACGCCAGTTTCGAAGCCACCGCCGTCCGGATTGAAGGCCTGCCTCCGGAGCTCGACGAGCTGCTGGGCGCAAACAGCCGTTTGCTGACCAGATTCAGCCTGTCCCCGCAGCGCTTCAGCTTGCACGAGGCCCAGTTGCAGGCGCGGACAACGGCAAAAGCAAACGGTGAGTACGACCTGGAGAAAAACACGTTTCAGGCCAGGCTGAGCGCCGCCTTTCCGGAAATCAGCACTGCAGCCTTACGCATCGCGCAAGGGGCAACCCTGCACGCCTCGGCCTCGGGCAGCCCGGAGTCCTTCGGCCTGGACCTTACCGCCGCAACCGAAAATATCGGCTCTCAGGAGATGTCCCTTTCCTCTGTCAACGCGACAGCCGCAGTGCTCGGCCTGCCAGTCCGGCCCAGCGCCACCTTGAAAGCTTCGGCGTTGGCCGGGGATGTGCCCGTCAGACTTGACCTGCGGATCGAAGCTGCCGAAAACCTGTTGCGTGTTACGGACTCCTCCCTGCAATTACCCGACGCGAGCCTGCGTTTCAACGGCGACATCAATCCGGACACACTCCTTGTCAAAGGAGAGGCAGATTTTCAAAGCACTGATTTAAGCACCCTGGGCCGCATCCTGAAAAATGAAATTGCAGGCGAACTTGCCCTGCAGGCCCGCCTGGACACGCTCAAAGGAAAGCAAACAGTCATACTGGAGGGCCAGGGAAAATCCCTGTCCGCCTTCGGGGCCAGTATCGGCGGGGCCGCCTTGAGCGGCACGCTGGCCGATCCCGTGCTGCCGGGTGAAACGGATATCGAGTTGGAACTGAAATCAGCGGGCCTGAGCGATATGCGGGCCGACACGATAAACGCAAGGCTGCGCGTCTTGGAAGCGGGCTACGGGTTCGACATTTCGCTCGTCCACGCCTCTTCCCGGACCGAACTCTCAAGCCGAGGGGTGCTGTCTTCGGATCTGACCGGCCTTGCCATTGAACAGCTTCAAGGAACCCTGTTGCAGCAGGAACTTAGGCTTGAGTCCCCCTTCGGCATGACTGTCTTGCCCACCGCGACGAACTGGCGGGAAGCCATTTTGAGTTTTGGCCCGGCACGGCTGCGCTCTCAGGGCAGCATCTCGGGCGAGAGCACGGATATCACCGCTGACCTGACGGATTTTAACCCGGCGCAGTTGCACTCTCTTTTCCCCGAACTGCCAAGCGCCAGCGTCAACGCCCAGCTCAATGTCAAAGGCGCTCCATCGGAGCCGGACGCGCAGTTGCGGGTGCAGGCGGGGAATATCATCCTGGAATCTTCCGGCCTTGAGAGCCTGCCCAGCCTCGACGCCACAGCCGACGTGCGCCTGCGTCAAAATTTGCTCGAAGCACAGGCATCTTTGGCCTCAAAAGACACCATCGAAATAGACGCGCGCCTTTCAAGCCCCATGCAGATAAACCTCTTTGCACCCGCCCTCCCCCTGGACGCTCCCCTTTCCGGACAACTCACGGGCCACACCAGGCTCATGCTGCTGCCGCATCTTCTGCGTCTGGATGACCAGACCCTGGAAGGAGACAGCGATCTTGATTTTCGCATCAGCGGGACCTGGGCTGATCCCAAGCTTCAGGGCACGGCTCAGGTTCGTGATGCGCGCTATGAAAACTACCGCAGCGGGACCATCATCCAAAACCTGAACATGGACGCCAAGGCCGACGGATCAGTCCTGACTGCAACCCTGAACGCCACAGACGGGGCAGCGGGCACGGCCGAGGCAACAGGCCAGGTAGACCTGCTGACGCTCAGGCATGTTGTCGATGTGCTTTTCAGCGACTTCCAGCTGCTGCGCCAGGATCTGGTGCAAAGCACGGCAAAGGGCGGCCTGCGCCTGCAGGGAAATACCAACGGGACCGAGCTGCGCGGAAACATAACCCTCGACCCGACCACAGTCCGTCTTCCGGCCAAAACCCAGGCCGACCTGGCGCATATTGAAGTTCAGGAAATCAATGTCGAAAATCCCCGGCCACGCGCTGAAGGCAAATCCGGAAATTTCCTGCTCAGCCTTGATCTGCAGGTGGAGATCCCGGCCCGACTGAGCGTCCAGGGTCGCGGTCTCGACTCGGAATGGTCCGGCAATCTGCACATCGGCGGCACCCAGATCCAGCCCATCATCAATGGCGAAATGAACCTGTTGCGCGGCAAGTTCGAGTTTCTCGACCGCACGTTCACCTTGAACAAAGGCTCCCTGTCCTTGAACGGCGAGACCCCGCCCAACCCCTTTCTGGAAGTGCTCGGCGAAACTCGGATCCTGGAAAATCTCATCCAGGTTCGCATCAGCGGCCCTGCCAGGGATTTTCGGGTGCACCTGTCTTCGGTTCCGGACCTGCCTCAGGACGAACTGCTGGCCCTGATCCTTTTCGGCAGGTCGCTACAACAGATCTCCCCGTTGCAAGCGGTACGCCTGGCCCAGGCCGCCGCGGAAATGACCGGCTTTGGCGCGAGTCCGGATTTTCTGGACTCCATCAAATCAAGCCTGGGACTCCAGGAAGTTGACGTAAGCAAAGACGAGGATGACAACACCGCCGTCGGCGTCGGCGGCTACTTCGGTGGCAAATACTACATTCGTACCCAAAGCAGCGTTTCGGGAAAGGACCGAACCAAGGTCGAAGTGCAGCTCAGTCCAAAAATCAGTGTGGAAACAGAAGTTGGATCAGATTCCCGGCAAGGCGGAGGGGTGATGTGGAAACACGATTATTGAATCCGGCTCGAATCTGGAAAACCTGAGGCCCGCAGAGACGGGGCGTGCAGGGGCGGACTAACCGCCGTTTTTCAACAGTCCGCTAAAGATCGTCGTCAGGGTCGGAAGTGACAGGAGCGGCCTTGATGGTCAACGTCAGCACCTCATGCAGGACCTTGCCCCGCTCCTGAGCCAGCTGCTTCCATTTCTTC
Source organism: Desulfomicrobium sp. (assembly GCA_041690155.1). Lineage (GTDB taxonomy): Bacteria > Desulfobacterota > Desulfovibrionia > Desulfovibrionales > Desulfomicrobiaceae > Desulfomicrobium. Next base: position 22,246 of record JAWLHW010000006.1, read on the forward strand.
TTTTCCTTTTTCATGGCCTCAATGGTCTGAAGCAAGTCCTGGATGGTATGGGCAGGATACCCGTACTTGCCATGCTTGCCCTTGCGCAATTCTTCGTCGTTACGCTCTTTGAGCGCCCTGAGCTGACTTGAGGAAAGTATCATGGCTAACCGCTCGCGGCCCTGACCTGATCCATGTCGGTCAGCCCATGCAGAACCTTCATCATGCCGTCCTGCTTCAGGGTCAGCATGCCTTCGGCCACGGCCTGGGCGCGGATCTCTTCGGTGGGCTTGCGGTGCTTGATCTGGTTCTTGATGCCGGGTGAGTTGACCATGAGTTCATGCACTCCCACCCGCCCCTTGTAACCGCCCACGCACTGCCCGCAGCCGACCTTGCGATACAGGGTCCGCTTGCCTGCCAGAAATTCCTTGGCCTGGATTTCCCAGCCCGGGCCGAACTCAAGGCCCATCTCTTCAATTTCCGTGTCTCCGGGAGTGTAGGCCTGCTTGCAGTTCGGACACAGGGTCTTGACCAGCCTCTGGGCCAGAACGCACAGCAGCGAATCCGCAAAGTTGAAGGGGTCAAGATCCATGTCCAGCAGGCGGGTCACTGTTTCGGGAGCGGAGTTGGTGTGCAGGGTGGACAGGACCAAATGGCCGGTGAGGGACGATTCAACGCCGATATGCGCCGTTTCCTTGTCGCGCATTTCACCGATCATGATCACGTCCGGGTCGGCTCGCAGGAACGAGCGCAGGGCCGAGGCGAAGGTCAGGCCGATCTTGGGATGGACCTGCACCTGCCTGAGTCCCTCCTGGGTGATTTCCACCGGATCCTCGGCGGTCCAGATCTTGCGCTCGGGGGTGTTTATGTAGCTCACCGCCGAATGCAGGGTCGTGGTCTTGCCCGAACCCGTGGGACCGACCACGAGGATGAGCCCGTAGGGCTTGTAGATAAGCTTCTCGAAGGCCGCCTTGTTCTGCGGCAGCAGGCCGAGCTTGTCCAGCGGCAGCGGCTTGCCCGAGGCCAGCACGCGCAGCACCACGTCCTCCATGCCCTCCAGCGTGGGGATGGTGGCCATGCGGTATTCCACGACCTTGTTGCGATCGGGCAGCTTGATCTTGATCTTCCCGTCCTGGGGCAGGCGGCGCTCGGCGATGTCCAGGCTGGCCATGATCTTCAGGCGCGAAACGATGGGCCGCGCCAGAGGCAGGCGAACCTTGCGAAATTCATAGCATGTTCCGTCCAGCCTGAAACGGAACATGCAGTAGCGGGACTGCGGGTTCGGCTCGATGTGGATATCGGACACATTCTTGCGCCAAGCCTCCACCAGGAGGGCGTTGACCATGCGCACGACCTCGCTGTCCTGGTCGCTCAGTTCGGCCTCGGTCTCTTCAGCCGCCGAAACGATGTCGGAGGACTCGACGTCCTCATCAAAAGCAGCGGCCAGATCCTCGCCCGAACTGAACTGCTTGTAGAAATGTTCTATGTATTGCTCGATATCCCCGGCCAGCGTGACCTTGGCTTCAACGTTGGATGTTCCGTATATGAAACGGATCTCGTCCAGGCGCCCGAGGTCAAAGGGGTTGGTCATGAGCACGGTGATGGTGTTTCCTTCCTGAGAAAAAGGAAGCCAGCCATACCGTCTGAGAAAATCCGGGTCGAGACGACGTTTTTCGAAAAGCTCAAAGGGCGGCTCTTTGCTCGCAGAGAAGGGAACAAACTCGGTGCCGTAAAAACGGGACAGGCTCTCGCCCAGATCCTTCTTGGCGATCTTGTATTCCTTCAGCAGCAAGGCATCCGAATCCTTGCCCTCCATGGACATGACCGTCGAGAGCTGATCGGCGCTGATGAGGTTCTTTTCGAGAAGATGGGAATAACGGCTGCTGCTCGATGTGACAGGGCGGGGAGTCAAAGCCTTGATGCGCTGCTCGATGCCCGGAAAATCAGGATCGAGAATGCGCACTTTTTCAAAAATTGAGCGCGCTTCCTGATGGTCGTCCTGATGCAGATAGATGAGCCCGGCACGGAAATAGAGTTTGGCCGCCACTTTGGGCGGATAATCGTTTTCGCCCAGAATCTTGAGAGTGACCTCGGCCTGCTCCTGGACCTTGCCGAGCTTGTTCAGGCTGTCGAGCATGAGCCGGACCATGTCGTAGCTGCGCACGCCATGGGAATAGCCGCTCCGGCAGATGTTCAAGACCCCGGCATAGTCATCCTTGGCAAACAGGTTCCAGGCCTGGGAGAGGAGTTGCTCTTCATTCTGCGGATTATCCATGCATCTCGCTCATACGTTAGTCCGGATTCGGGCGACCGGAACACGGCCGCCCGAGGGGATTATTTCTGAAGCCAAGCCATCATTTCGCGCAGGCTGTCTCCAACCTTCTCCACCTGATGCTCGTGGCTCTGACGCCTTCTGGCCAGGAAGAAAGGCAGATTGGCCTTGTTTTCCAGAATCCAGTTGCGGGCGAAAGTGCCGTCCTGAATCTCTTCGAGCACCTTCTGCATGGCCTTGCGGGACTCTTCGTTGATGACCCGGGGGCCGGTAACGTAGTCGCCGTATTCGGCCGTGTCGCTGATGGAGTGGTGCATCTTCTTGAATCCGCCCTCGTAGAGCAGGTCGACGATGAGCTTGAGTTCATGCATGCATTCGAAGAAGGCGATTTCGGGCTGGTATCCGGCCTTGGTCAGGGTCTCGAAACCGGCGCGGATGAGCTCGCTCACGCCGCCGCAGAGCACGGCCTGCTCGCCGAAGAGGTCCGTTTCGGTCTCTTCGCGGAAAGTGGTCTCAAGCACGCCGGAACGGGTTCCGCCGACGCCGGCGGCATAGGCCAGGGCCTTGCCCAGGGCCTGCCCCGTGGCGTCCTGATACACGGCCACCAGACAGGGCACTCCGCCGCCCTTCTCGAACTCGCGGCGAACCAGATGCCCCGGGCCCTTGGGCGCGATCATGACCACGTCCACATCCTTGGGCGGGATGATCTGGTTGTAGTGGATGTTGAAACCATGGCCAAAGACCAGGGTCTTGCCCGGTGCCAGATTTGGCAGGATTTCTTCCTCGTAGACCTTGGGCTGGTACTGATCCTGAACCAGGATCTGAATCAGGTCGGCCTTCTTGGCTGCCTCGGCCGCGCTGACAGGCTCGAAGCCATGCTCACGCGCCAGCTGCCAGTTGGGGCCGCCGGGACGCTGCCCGATGACAACCTGCACGCCGGAATCACGCAGGTTCTGCGCATGGGCGTGACCCTGGCTGCCATACCCGATGATGGCCACGACCTTGTCTTTGAGTATATTCAGATCGGCGTCCTTGTCGTAATAAACTTTCATAGTGTCTCCTTCTCTCGTGAATATAGATACCCCTAAAAGCGGGTCCTCAGCCAATTAATATTCAGTCGGCAAGCTGCATGCTGCGGCGCATGGCCACGGTGCCGGCGCGGATGAATTCCTTGACGCCGAAACGCTGCAACAGGGCCACCACGGCCTTTATCTTGCCCTGATCACCGGTGATTTCAAGGGTCAGCTCGTCAGGGCTGACGTCAACCACCTTGCATCTGAAAATATCCGCTATGCGCAGCACTTCCGCGCGCTTGGCGTCTTCCGCACCGACCTTCATGAGCACGATCTCCCGTTCGACCGCCTGCAGGTGGGTCAAATCGACGACCTTGATGACGGTGATGAGCTTGTGCAGCTGCTTCATGATCTGCTCGATGATCTGTTCGTCACCGCTGGTGCAGATGGTGATATGGGAAACTCCCACCTCCAGGGTCGGACCCACGTTCAGGGATTCGATATTAAACCCCCGGCCGCTGAAAAGGCCGACCACACGTGACAGGACTCCTGGTTCGTTCTCAACAAGTATGGATAAGACATGTCTCATGGCGGCCTCCTAAACCAGCAACATTTCCGACAGGGCCGCGCCTGCCGGGACCATGGGCGCGACGTTTTCCTCAGGCTCGACGCGTACATCGACGATGACCGGGCCCGGATATTCGAAGGCCGCTTTGAGCGTCGCCTCCAGATCCTCGGCCTTCTCGACCAGGAAGCCTTCCGCTCCGTACGCCTTGGCCAGAGCCACGAAATCGGGATTGGTGTGCAGGCAGGTGGCGCAATAATTCTTCTTGTAGAAAAGTTCCTGCCACTGCCGGACCATGCCCAGATACCCGTTGTTCAGGATGACGATCTTGACCGGCACGTTATAGCTTACCGCCGTGGCCAGTTCCTGGATGTTCATCTGGATGGAGCCGTCTCCGGCGATATCTATCACCAGCTTATCCGGAAAGGCGAACTGGGCCCCGATGGCCGCCGGAAAACCGTACCCCATGGTTCCGAGTCCGCCGGAGGTCAGAAGAGTGCGCGGCTTGCGGTAGGTGTAGAACTGCGCGGCCCACATCTGGTTCTGGCCGACCTCGGTGGCGATGATGGCCTCTCCCTTGGAGAGTTCGTGAATCTTCTCCACCACCCACTGCGGCTTGATGGCCCCGCCATTCTTTGCGTAGCCGAGCGGATGGGAAGCACGCATCTCGGTCAGGGACGCGTTCCAGGCCTCGTGCTTGGCCTGCCAGTCCACGTCCACGATCTTCGCAGCTTCCTCGAAAAGTCCGGCCAGGCCCTGCTTGCAGTCCGCGACAATGGGCACATCCACGACCACGTTCTTGCTGATGGAGGTGGGGTCGACATCGATGTGGATGATCTTGGCCCGGGCGGCAAAGGAATTGATCCGCCCCGTGACGCGATCGTCGAAACGCGCGCCCACGGAGATGAGCAGGTCGCAGTTGTTGACGGCCATGTTGGCCGTGAATGTCCCATGCATGCCGAGCATGCCGAGCCACCCCTGGTGATCGCCCGGAAAGGCCCCGAGGCCCATGAGGGTGGTAGTGACCGGCAGATGAAATTTTTCGGCCAGCTGCTTGAGTTCCGCAGCGCTGTCGGAAGAGATGACACCTCCGCCGGCATAGATCACGGGCTGCTTGCACTGGGAGATAAGCTCCGCGGCCTTGCGCAGCTGCTTGCGGTTCGGATTGACGTTGGGATTGTAGCTGCGCAGGCTGATGGTCTCGGGGTAGGAAAACTTGGTCTTGGAGTTGACCACATCCTTGGGCAGATCAATGAGGACAGGACCCGGCCGACCTGTCCTGGCGATATAAAATGCCTGCTTGATGGTCGTGGCCAAGTCGGCGACATTCTTGACCAGATAGTTGTGCTTGGTGCAGGGCCGGGTGATGCCCACGATGTCGGCTTCCTGAAAGGCGTCATTGCCGATCAGGTGCGTGGGCACCTGCCCCGTGATCACAACCATGGGAATGGAATCCATGTAAGCCGTGGCGATCCCGGTCACGGTGTTGGTCGCACCGGGTCCGGAAGTGACCAGGCATACGCCCACCTTGCCCGATGCCCTTGCAAAACCGTCGGCGGCATGAACAGCGGCCTGTTCGTGACGGACCAGAATATGTTTGATCGGGTGCTTGGGGAGTTCGTCATAAATGTCGATGACCGCACCCCCGGGAAATCCGAAAATCAGATCAACCCCTTCCCGTTTCAAACACTCCATTAGAATCTGGGCACCGGTGAGGACCATGGCTTCCTATCCCTCCTGACGTTTGTATTTCTCAAGCAAAGACTGGATCCGGGTCTTTCCGGCCAGCTTCTTCTTCTTGTATTCCTTCACTTCCAGATCTTCAGCAGGGGAAAGCGCGGCTTTGCCCGAGTAGCGCTCCAGAATTTTTTCAAAACCCACATGTTCCTCCCACAGACTCTTGAGTTCCTCGTCGTGACTCAAATTCGCCGCAATCAGTTCGAGGTCTTGCTGTTCCATAGGATGTCTCCTTAGCGTTATGGTTTGCCCAATGCCTTTTCCGAAAACACGTTCCAGTCAGGCTCTTCCTCCACGTCCAGCAGCAGGTTCTTTTGCCGGGACGCATGTCCCGACTCGATGACCACCTGCGAAGCCTTGATTCCCAGAATTCTGGACACAAATGCGGTCAACGCGTTGTTGGCCTTGTTGTCAACTGCCGGGGCCTGCAGACGGATCTTCAGATAGTCGCCATGCATTCCCGCGACTTCGGTTTTCCTTGCCCCGGGCTGAACCCAGAGCCCAAGCCTCCAGCCTCCATTCTTGGCCGGAGCGGCGAAAACCGGGTGATCCGTACACATGAGTACTAAAACATCATCTGCGACATCAGTCGAGCCAAAAAAACCTGCACGAACTTGATGCCAAGGACCACGACGAACGGCGAGAAATCAATCCCGCTTATATACGTGAACGGCAACCACTTGCGGATACGATAAAACACAGGCTCGGTCAGGGTCCTGATCCCGCGCACGATGGGATTGTAGGGATCGGGATTGACCCAGCTCATGATTACGGCGGCGATGACCACCCAGAAATACAAAGACAACACACTGTCGGCCACATAATAAACAGCCGCAAAAAGACTCGAAAAAACAGGCATTTAACATCCCTCTTTGAAGACACCGACGCTTCGCGCAAGCGCCGCGTTTTCAGGCTAATCGATTATCTCGCAAAAACCCGTCTCAAACCATTGCCGCAGTTCATGGAAACTGTCCACATGCAGTTGGGCCCTCAAATCCCGGTTCCTGTAGGCCCAGAACGGGACTCCGGCCCGATCCGTGGTTTCCTGATCCACGGATGAATCGCCGAGATAGGACATTTCCTGCGCGGGCAGGCCCCAGGTTTCGACAATGTTTCTGAGCCCCTCGGGATCGGGTTTTGGCAGAGCCACCTTGGCTGCAGTCATGACTGGATGAAAAAAGCGGGTCAGGTCGAACCGCTCCAGCACCATCTCCATGGAGTTCTTGCGGTTGGTGTTGACGGCCATGCGCACGCCCAGCTTCTCCAGGGTATGGAGCAGCTCAAAAAGCCCCGGTTCCGGCACCATGCGGTCCAGGAAATCGCCATAGGTCATGTGTCCCTGCACCTGCGCCGCCCGGGGCAAGAGGTCGGCCGGGATGATCCGGGCCATGGCCTTGTCCACGGTGTGCATGAACGCGTAGTCCTCGTCCTCCCGGGTCATGGGCGCAAGCCCCAGGGCACCGCGAATATGATTGTAATACTGACGGTTCACATCCCTGGAATCGAAAAGCACCCCGTCACAGTCAAAGACCACGCCGCGAATCCGGCGCAAATCAAAACGGCGGGACTGGCCCGCATCAGCTGTCATGTCTACTCCATGGCCTCCGGAAAATAATGCCCGGCCAGGTCGCGCAGCTTGAACTTCTGGATCTTGCCGCTGGCCGTCATGGGATATTCATCCAGGAAGACGACGTATTTGGGGATCTTGTAGCGCGAGATCTGGCCACGGCAGAAGTCGCGGATATCCTCAGTGGCGTAGTCAAAGCCTTCCTTCAGGATGACGAACGCCCCCACTTCCTCGCCGTATTTGCGACTGGGCACGCCGACGACCTGCACATCCTTGATGCCTTCCATGCGATAGAGGAATTCCTCGATCTCGCGCGGGTAAACGTTCTCGCCGCCGCGAATGATCATGTCCTTCAGGCGGCCGGTGATGCTCAGGTAGCCATCCTCGTCCATGGTGCCGAGGTCTCCGGAGTGCATCCAGCCGTCGGGATCAATGGCCTGGGCCGTGGCATCGGGGTTGTTGTAGTAACCCTTCATGACGTTGTAACCGCGGCAGCAGACCTCGCCCTGCACGCCGGCAGGAACTGGTTCGCCCGTTTCGGGGTCGACCACGCGCACCTCGATCTCGGGCATGGCCCGGCCCACGGTTTTCGTGCGCTGCTCGATGGAATCGTTGACCCGGGTCTGGGTCATGACCGGCGACGTTTCCGTCAGGCCATAACAGATAGTGATCTCCTTCATGTTCATGACATCCATGACCTTTTCCATGACCGGAGCCGGACACGGCGAACCGGCCATGATGCCTGTGCGCAAGGAGGAGAGATCATAGCGCGAAAAGGAGCGATGCTCGAGCACGCTGATGAACATGGTGGGCACGCCGTAAAGGGCGGTGCACTTCTCTTCCTCGACGGCGGCCAGAACCATGAGCGGATTGAACCCTTCGAGGATGACCAGGGTGGCGGCGTGGCTGACCGCGGCCAGGACGCCCAGCACACAGCCGAAGCAGTGAAAGAGCGGAACAGGCAGACAGACCCGGTCCTGGTGGGTAAATTTCTGGTTTTCACCGATCCAGAAGCCGTTGTTGCCGATGTTGTAATGCGTCAGCATGACACCCTTGGGGAAACCGGTGGTGCCCGAAGTGTACTGCATGTTGACTACATCATGCGGATCGAGGGAGGCCTGTCTGGCGCGATAGTCCTCTTCCGAAGTCACGCGGCTCAGCGCCAGCAGTTCGGGCATGGAATACATGCCCCGATGTTTTTCCTGCCCCAGAAAGAACACCCGCTTGAGGTCCGGGAATTTTTCACTGCGCAGATAGCCGCGCTCCTGGGTTTTGAGCTCCGGAACCAGATCGTACACGGTCTGCACGTAATCAGTGTCACGGAAGGAATCGATGAGCAGCAGGTTCTCGCACTCGGACTGCTTGAGCAGGTATTCCAGCTCGGCCGTTTTATAAAAGGTGTTTACCGTCAGCAAAACAGCCCCAATCTTGGCCGTGGCGAACTGAAAAGCGACCCAGTACGGCACGTTGGTGGCCCAGATGGCCATCTTTTCGCCTTTCTGCACGCCCATGGCCATGAGGCCCTTGGCCAGATTGTCGACCAGTTCCCCGAATTCCCGGTAGGTCATCCGAAAATTCCGGTCCACGTAAATCACGGCTTCGTTGTCAGGGTGCTGCATGATGGCTTCATCAAGCATCTGCCCCAGGGTAATTTCTCGCAACGCAGGCTTGTCCATGACTCCCCCTTTGGATGGCACCGGACTATTCCGGAAAATAGAGCACCGCATAAATGGAGGCCGGAGCGTTTCCGCCAGCGGCCACATGATGCGGAACGATGGAATTGAGATAAATGGAATCCCCTTTGCCAAGGGTCAGCACGTCCTTGCCGTAGGTGATCTCGATGGAGCCTTCCTGCACGACGATGAACTCCTCGCCTTCGTGGCTGGACAGTTTCGTCCCCCCGCAGGCGGCGGGCATGAGTTCGACGAAAAAAGGCTCCATGTGCCGGTCGGTCTTGCCCTTGCCAAGGGAATAGAACTTCATGTCCACGGAACAGTCCTTGCCTCCGAGCATGCTCAGGCCCTCTTCCCTTTCCCCCAGGCGCACGATGAGCGGATCCTGACCCAACTCGTCATCCAGGAAAGTGCCCATGCGCACACCCAGCCCACGCGCGACCTTGAGCAGAGGCCCCAGGGACGGATAGACTGAATCGTCTTCCAGAGACTTAAGAAACGCAATTTCCAAACCCGTGCGCTGGGCCAGTTCTTCAAGACTGATCTCGTTCATTTCCCGGAATCGTTTGACACGTTTGCCGAGTTGCTCTTTGCTCATAAACCGTTCTCGCTGGTTAAAGGTTCAGGGGACGGGCCGTAACAATGACGGGCTCGGGCAGATCGATCCTGCGGCCGCAAATTCGCTCCACCGCTTCGGCGTCCAATGCGCAGCAGGACAGCCCATGAGGATTGTCTTCGCAAGGCGAAAAACTCAAATCCATGGATTCAAGCTCGCGCACCACGTCTTCGTCGGAAATAAAAAGCTGCGTACCCAGAGGCAGAAACAGAAGCAGTGAAGGCAGCAGGTTTTTCCAGGGCAGCTCCACGCAGGCCCTCGGGAAAAGCGCGTCATCAGAGACGCCGGGCTGTGTAAAACTCTCCTCGTCGTCAAGGCCGAGCACTGCGGCAAAGCCGTCCCGCGCGGCTTCAAAGCGGCCTTCCTGCTCACAGATGGCCACGAACTGCTCTTCGCGGTACAGGGCCATGGCCAGCAAAAGCTGGGCTTGGCGCCGCAAGTCCACAGGAGTGGGCTCTTTGGGGGCGTCCATCCCGGTCAGCTGCGACTTGATGTCCATTGTCGTATCGGTATAAAAATTATCGAGCCCTGCGGCCTGATAGGCCTGCATGTCTGAAGACCGTGGAAAACGCTCGCCGAATTCCATGTAGCTTCTGAGCATGCTCCGCACCTCGGCCGGAGGGCACGGCAGTTCGGCCGGACGCCACCGCGGCTGGTCCGTTTCCATTTCCACGCCCGGATCAAAAAAAACAACGCCGTCCGGAAATTGACCGTGACCCAGTTTTGGATGCAGCCAGGGAAAATGCACTACCATATCGCTCATTTATCTATCTCCTTAGAGGCAATCATTAATCGTCAGGGAGCTCAAAGCGACGGCAACGCCCGGCACAAGGGGGCAGGCGCAACACGCAAACGCCTTCGATGAAATGCCTGCAAAGAACGTCCCCGGCATCATCCTGCTGGGCAGTAAAATTTGCACAGTCCCAGTCAATGTTCAAGGCTTGCGCCATGCGCTGCTCCCAAATTCGCCCGGCCTCCTCGGAGGTCAGGCCCAAAATCTCACCACGCACCACAAACTCATCGAAACTGCCTTCAAGGGCGCTCAGCACGGTGCAGGAAAATTCTGCGCGCAGTCCCGGATTCATCGACTCTTCGTACATACAGCGGCCAGCGACCCAGAAACGGCAGGCATCGCCGGGCATGAGCAGCAAACGGTTCACGACAGCTCCGGAATACGGCAGGCCGCGGCGCGCAAAAGCAAGAGACGTCTATTTGACAAATACATTCCATCCCTTCGGAAACCAAGGTTTTTCTTCCACAAGGAAGAGTTGACCTGCCCGAAGCGCTATGTGTATATGAGGCGCAATCATTTCCGAGGAGGCATACATGTTTGGCATTGGTATCCCTGAGCTTCTAATCATATTGGTCATAGTCCTGGTCATTTTCGGGGCCAACAAGTTGCCTGAAATCGGTTCAGGAATGGGCCGGGCCATAAAAAACTTCAAGAAAGCCACCGGCGAACCGGAAGAAATCGACGTCTCGCCCAAGTCCGAGTCCAAGGACGCATCCGACAAAAAAGAATAAGCTCCCCGCTTTTCCACAAAAAATCCCGGCCCGACCGGGATTTTTTGTAGGCGCTATCTGACCTCGACGGTCAGGCCCTGGGTCTTTGCGGCATCTTCAAGGCGCCGGGCCAGGGCATCTCTGGAGCGGGTCTGAACCCTCCAGACACCAACCATGCCGGACCCGTCCATCTCCACGCCGAGCAGAGTCTTGTGCTGAATTTCCTCACTCCAGGATTCCATACGTCGATCGAACTCCATAGGCCCCATGCTGGACAGCCATCCCGACACACGAACCAGCAGACCCGACTCGCCTTGCACCGCAAGCCCGGGGCGTGAAAAATAGTCTTTCCACACTGCAAACCAGACCTCGTCCAGGGTCTTGGCCGTGTGGGTGGTTCTCCATTCGCCAAGAGTCAAAACCCCGATCCAGGCTTCCATCTGGGAAAGCGTTAAAACCGGCACATCCTCGGCCTGCGTTACGGTCGGTCTCAGGCCGGACAATTCCTGCAGTGCGCCAAGGCCCTTGGTGCGTGAAGGTTCGACACCCGACAGCTGCAACACGTACGGCCACTGTTCCCGGGCCGTGAACATGACCCCCAATTCGCGCAGCCGGGTTTTAAGGCCGGGGCCATGAATGCGAACCGTCAGCGTGCGAAAGGCTTCCGTGGCATTGACGGCGTCGCCCGCGGACGGAACCTCGCTGTAACCCAGAATGAGTGAGTCGCGCTCCCTGGACAAAATATCCATAAGCGCCTCCATTCGCGGCTGCGCAAGCTGCGTCCCAAGAACGGCCGCTACCTCCTGCGCCAAGGCCGCATCAAAGGCCCTGTCCACAAACGAAGGCTGGCCTTCGCCGCCGTCCACGGGCACGACCACCCTCTGGTCCGCAGCAGCCGGCAAAACGCTGCACAGCACCAGCATCAAACAAAACACGCATCTGAGCATGACTCTCTCCTTCATACAAAAAAATTCTACCGTGCGCCCCGGCGGGCCGCAACCTCGACAACGAACAGGTTCAAGAGGCAGCTGCCGACTCCAGGAACTGTCTGGCCCGGGTAACAATGCCATCCACGTCTTCGGGATGGTGCCAGAAAATCTCATTATCCTTATTGAACCAGGTCAGCTGTCGCTTGGCGTAGGCACGGGTGCTGCGCAGCCAGTCACGACGGGCCTGATCAAGGCTCAAGCCATCAAGCATGACGGCCAGAAGCTCCGGACAGCCGATGCCGGAAAACCCCGGCGCCATACGGTCCGGGCATCCCTCGTAGGCCAGCCGCACCTCTTCCCGGGCTCCGGCTTCAAGCATCAGGTCGATACGCCGGGCCAGACGCGGCGTCAGGGAGGCCAGATCGGCGGAGAGCCCGATCTTGAGCGCCCGCAAGCCTGCGGGCCGGCAGGTCCGGCCGTGCCACCAGGTCAGGGTCTGGCCCGTGGCCGTGAACACTTCCAGGGCGCGGCAGATGCGCTGGGGGTCGTTGGGATGGATTTTGGCGGCATAGTCCGGATCGATGAGCTGCAAACGGCCATGCAGAACCTGCGAACCCTGGTCCCGGCACTCGCGGACCACTTCTTCACGGATCTGTGGATCGATATCTGGAATGGGAGCCAGTCCGTCGACAAGACTTTTCAGGTAAAGCCCGGTCCCGCCGACAAGGATGGGAGCCAGCCCCTGGTCCCGGTAGGCCCGCGCCTGATCCATGATCTCGCCGGCAAAGGCCCCGGCCCGGACAGGGGTGTTTATGGGCAGGTATCCGTACAGGGCGTGCGGGCAGACAGCCCGCTCCTCTGCCGTGGGTTGGGCCGTGACCACCCCGAGTCCGGCATAAACCTGACGGGAATCGAAATTGACCACCCCGCCGCCAAGCTCACGGGCCAGCGCCAGGGCCGCCGCGGTCTTGCCCGTGCCCGTGGCTCCGACCAGACAAAGAAGCGAAATGTCCGTCATGTCCCTTGCGGCTCTCCGGAAGCAGGCAGGGCCATGGCGTTTCGCTTTTCATCCATGCGCGCGACCACACGAGCGAGGATGCTTTCGGGCACCAGCCCCTCGACCACTCCGCCGAGTCTGGCCACATCCTTGATGATGGTCGAGCTGATGTAGAGCCAACGGTAATCCGTCATCATGAAGACAGTGTGGATACTGGGTTTGAGTTTTCGATTCATGAGGGCCATCTGGAATTCGTATTCAAAATCCGAGACCGCCCGGAGTCCGCGCAGGATCGTGTTGGCTCCCTTGCTTGGCACGTACTCGACCAAAAGCCCGGAAAAACCCTCCACCTCGACGCGCAACTGGCCTCGAAAAACCTCGCGAATCATCTCCACCCGCTCATCGAGCGTGAAAAGAGGGTTCTTGCCCGAATCCTTGGCCACGGCCACGATAACCTTGTCGAAGACTTCAAGGCCCCTGCGCACCAGACTCAGATGCCCGTTGGTGAAAGGATCGAAGGTGCCCGGATAGACAGCCACCCGCTCTAATTTCTGCGCCATATGCAAATCCTCGTTTGCCCGTAAAGTTTATCCCTCAGAAGAAGCAGGTCCTGCCGCGGAGGGTTCTCGAAGCTGAGCCCCGCCTCCACCTCGGCGCACACAATTCCATCCTGTGTGAGCGCTCCGCGTTCCAGCAGCAACCCAAGGGTCGGGAGCAGCAAATCCTTGCCATAGGGCGGATCGATAAAGACCAGATCGAACGGTCCGCAGCCGCTTCCGCCAAGCCAGCGCAGGGCGTCTGTCTTGGCCACGTTGCAGCGCCGCCGCTCCACGCCAAGCGCCTCCAGATTGGAACGGATCAGGGCCGCCGCCTGGGCGGCCTTTTCCACAAAGACGGCGTTTTTTGCCCCCCGGCTGAGGGCCTCGATGCCCAGGGAGCCGCTACCGGCGAAAATGTCCGCCACCCGGGTCTCCTCCCAGTCCACGCCGAGGGACTCAAGCATGGAGAACAGGGACTCCCGCACCTTGCCCGTGGCGGGCCGGTAGCCCGGCCCTTCGGTGGTGCGGATCTGTCTGCCCCTGTACTCCCCGGCGATGATACGCACGCCTAGTCCTGCTTGGGCTTTTGCTTCTGTTCAAACATCAGTTCCGACAAAATGGAGCTGAAACGCGAGTTGATGTCCAGCAGGCTGCCGCGAATCTCGACCTGGTTGGTCATGCCAATGCGCTGCAGATACTCGACCCGCTCCTGCACCTGGGCCAGCTTTCCGGAAGTCTCTTCCAGCAGGTATTCCCAGTCGATGCGCGGTGCGGCCAGAGTCGGCCGGGCGGTCAGCTCGAAGCGCCCTCCCTTTTCGAGCAGGCATTCGTCCAGATAGTCCGGAATATGTACGGTCAGATTAAACTTCTCCCGGATCAACTCGGCCAGGACCTTTTGCCCGGAATGCTCGCCGTGAACCAGGTAGACCTGCACCTCGGGACTGCGGAAATGTGAGAGCCAGTCCAGAATCTGGGTCTGTCCGGCGTGGCCCGAAAAGCCGCCAATGGTGAAGACCTTGGCCTTGACCGACAGTTCTTCGCCCAAGATTCGTATGGTCTTGGCGCCATCGACGATGCGACGGCCCGGCGTGCCTTCGGCCTGGAAGCCTACAAAGACGATGGACGCGCCCGGTTTCCAGATGTTGTGACGCAGATGGTGCTTGATGCGGCCGGCGTTGGCCATCCCACTGCCGGCGATGACGATGGCTGATTCCTGGGACGTGTTGATGGCCCGCGACTCGTCGGGGGTCAACGTAAAGCGCAGGTTGGGCAAATCCAGGGGGTTCTGGCCGTTCTTGACCAACTCTTTGGTCTGCTGATCATAATAGTCCCAATGGCGCCTGAAGATTTCCGTGGCCTTGATGGCCAAAGGGCTGTCCAGATAAATGGGCATGTCCTCAGGCAGCAGCCCTTCGTGAAGCAGGAGGTGAAGCGAGTAAAGCAATTCCTGGGTGCGCTCCACGGCAAAGGCGGGAATGATGACCTTCTCTCCGCGCTTATAGCTGTAGGCGATGGCCTCGGCCAGTTCCTGCCGGCTCTGGGTCTCGTTTTTGTGGTTGCGCGAACCGTAGGTTGATTCCAGGAAAAGAAAATCGGCCGTTTCCACGGTCTGGGGGTCGGGAATCAGCAGTTGGTTGGGACGCCCGAGATCCCCGGAAAAAACCAGCTTGGTCTCTTCGTCCCCTTCCTTGATCCACAGCTCGATGAAGGCCGAACCCAGGATATGTCCGGCGTCATTGAAAATCACCCGGACGCCCGGCTTGGGTTCAAAAACCTGATTGTACGCCTGGGCCTTGAGCTGCAAGAGGGTTTTCTGGGCGTCTTCCACCTTGTACAAAGGCTCAACCGGGGGCGCGCCGACCCGCTGCTTCTTGGTGCTGCGCCACTGGGCTTCGGTCTCCTGGATTCGGGCGCTGTCCTCGAGCATGATCCCAAGCAGGTCCTTGGTCGGAGCCGTGGTGTAGACCGGGCCCTTGAAGCCCTGGGACACCAGACGAGGAAGCAGGCCGGAGTGGTCGATATGCGCATGCGTCAGCAGGATGAAATCCAGGGATTCGGGCCGGTACATGCCGTTCTCGTCCCAGTTGCGTACTTCAATACCCCTGTTGCCCTGATGCATGCCGCAATCAATGGCGAAGCGGGTATGCTCGCATTCAAGCACATAGCATGAGCCGGTCACAGTGCGAGCCGCGCCAAGAAAAGTTATCTTCATAAATTTCTCCCTGTATTTCAGATAGATACACCCAAGCCAAAATATCAGCCCATTGCCCTGCTCCATCCGGTTGTGCTAGCGACTCACGGATAAGAACGCATCAAGGCCTACGGCCGTGAAATAACCCTTTTCCACCACAGACCAAATCATGATCAACCTGGACAAACTCAGCGACCGCGATCTGCCCCCTTTGAAACCCATGGTCTTAAGGCTTTGGCAGCTCCTGAACGCCCAAAATACCCGCCTGCAGGAAATCGTCGAAGCCATGAGCGCCGAACCGGTGCTTTGCGCCCGGATCATGGCCATCTCCAACTCGCCATTGTACCGGGGGCTGGAGGAAATCAACAGCCCGCAAAAGGCGCTGGTCCGGCTGGGCTTAAACGAGGTCAAGGGAATCGTCTACTATTTGACCCTCTCGGACTCGGTGCGCCAGAACGCCTTTCCGCCCTCGTTCTCCGTGCGCAAATTCTGGACTCACAGCCTGAGCACGGCACTTTTGTGCAAGAAACTCGCGCAGTTCTACCCGCATCTCTTTCCCATGACCCCGGAGGAACAGGACAGCACCTACCTGGCCGGCCTGCTTCACGATATCGGCTATGTGGTCATGGCCTCGCTGCTGCCGGGGGAATTCACGACCATGACCAGGCTTTGGGAAGCGGGAGGAAATTCGCCTCTTGAGATCGAAGATGAGCTTTTCGGCGTCAGCCACCCGATCTTAAGCGCCAAGGCCCTTAAATTGTGGAAATTCCCGAAAAATGTCCAGCTTGCGGTTTATGCCCACCATCGCACCATTTCCGACGACTCCCCGCCGCCGGCCATCATGCTTTTGAAGCTCGCGGATTACCTGGCAACGGATACAGGATACCACTTCAACCCCATGTTTTCAGCTGAACTCAAACGCCTGACGCTGCCCATCTTTCTCCTGGAGAACGACTTCCAGCCGGTGATCGAGGAAGTGGCACTGAAAGTGGAGATGCTTGTCAGCCAGGCCTTTGATTGAAAATCAATCCTTGGGAAAGAGAGTCTGCGCAACCTGAAGATTAAGGTCCACGGTACCGGTATAGCCCATGATCCCATGGGACATGGGCTCCGTCATCTTCTCGCACAGCCAAGCCCACAGCACGTCCCCGGTTCGCCCGAACTGCCTGTAGTCCCCACGCACGCGCACGCACAGATACCGCGCCGCAAGAGAGACGTGGGTGGATGGCTCCGTATTTTCCTGAAATTGATACTCGCTGATGACCGAGGCCAGGCGCGCCAGCAAAAAGCGCGTTCCCTCCTCGTTGAGTTCGGGAGAGATGAGGCAGAGAAAACCGTTGTTCATGGATGCCAGACGGTCATAATTGCGCAACTGTCTCCTGAGGGAAGACCATATCCCGCCCTTGAACCATTCCAGCCAGGCCTCCCCGTAGCTGACCCGCAGGCCGCCAAGACCTGGTACGGAAAGGATGCTCATGGAAAGCCAACCCTCACGACGGCCGATGCGGTTGACCTCCTCGTGCAGGAATGTGCGCAATCCTTCCGGGGTCAAAAGACCGGTCTCCGTGTCCAGAAGCCGGGCGGCCCCGAACTCGCGGCGCAGTGACATGGAGCGCAGGCCGCGCTTGATCTTCCACTCGAGTTCCATATCCATCCAGGTTCCGAGCATGTAGTCGTCGATGTCGTCGGAACTGGTAAAAACAGTGACCAGGTCCTCTTCGGGACCAACCAGGATGATATAGACAGGAGCCAGAGAGCGCCGGGCCTCCCTGGCGCGCACCAGGGCGCAGAGTTCCAGGCCCGAGATGTCGATGCCCCGGGAGTCGACCAGCAGGCAATTGTACTCGGTGTCCTCGCTCAGGGCCAGGGCCTTGAGGTGGCTGCGCACATGGTCGATCTGAACATCGAGCCTCTCAAGCACGATCTTCATTTCCTGTGCGAGATCCTCATCCGGTTCGACGACCAGAAATCGAAACCGGTCTTTTTCCTGAGGGGGTGTAATCATGCGTGCTTTCTCTGATTCCGGCAGATGTGAATGAAGAATCGCCTGGATTTGACAAGGTTTCCGGGTAGCAGACGAGCAGGCTCCTTGTCCACAAACCGCGCGGGAGGGCCTGGCCTAAGATTTTGCCCTTGCCCGCATTATTGTGTATTGAGCCCTGACCACTGCGGAAGTCATGCATGCATAATCCATTCAAATCCCTTGATAAAGACCCGTCTCTGCGATCCCGGCTGAAGAAAAAAGCCCATCGCGGAAAAACCGCGCCGTCCGCAGCGGCGGATCCTGGCGCCAATGTTCGGGAACCCGAATCCGAGGAAGAGCTGTTTTTGCATGCCTTCTCCGACGTAGAGCCCTTGACCAAGGGCGGCCGCGACATCGCCGGAGCGCCCAGACCAAGGGAAGTCATTCCGGCGGCGCCGCCGTCTTTTGCCCGGATGCTGGAAGAAAATATCGAATTCGACATGGAGTACACCCACGAATTCATCACCGGCCAGGTCCGTGGACTGGACGCCAAGATCTTCCGCAAGCTCAAAAGCGGGGAATTCAGCGTGCAGGGGCATCTCGACCTGCATGGCATGAATACGGACCAGGCCAAGATCGCGGTGATTGACTTTTTGCGGCGCAGCTACATGGAAGGCAAGCGCTGCGTGCTGCTCATCCCTGGCCGGGGGCGCAATTCCCCCATGGGCCAGGGCGTGCTGCGGCAGGAACTGACCAACTGGCTGACCCAGGCCCCGCTGAAGCGCATCACCCTGGCCTTCACCACCGCCCTGCCCAAGCACGGCGGAAGCGGAGCGGTTTACCTGCTGTTACGCCAGATTCGCAAAGACCAGGGCAAGATCTCCTGGGAAAACATCTTTACCGACCTTGACGGCTGATTTTTTCGAACATCTCCACCAAAGGACCAGAAAATGGGCTTTTTCTCACGCATAAAAAAACTCTGGGGAGCCGACGGCGAACCTCAGGATGAATCGTTGTCGCAACAGGCAGCGGCAACTGCGCCTGACATCGACGAAGAAGCTGCCCAGGCAGCCCCGAAAACCCCGCAGCAGGAAGAAACTCCTCCTCCCGCACCGCCCGAGCCAGAGGCAGGCGCCGAGCCAGATGCAGAAAAAGATGCGCCCTCCGAAGACGCTGAATCGCGCAAGGAAGGCGGATGGCGCAGGCTGTTCGGCCTGGGCGGCAAGGCCGAGGAAGCCAAGCCCGAAGCAGAAGGCATGTCGCAAAAAGCGCCGCAATCGCCGCCTCCAGCCGAAATGCTTTTCCAGGAGAAACCGGTCGCCAAGGATGGGCTTGCGCCCTGGCAGAAATCGCTGCAGCAGGCCCTGGGCGAAGCGGAGCCGAAGCTTTCGACCTGGATGGTGCACATTCTGGACGGAGTGACCAGACGTGGCGACGACTTGTGGGAGCGGCTCAGATTTCTTTTTGCCCAGCTCGATGTGCCAGCCGATGAAGCCCAGGATTTCATCCGCCGCTTCGACAAATGGCTCCTGGACATGGAATACGACCATGTCGATGAATTCCGCTCCGAGTTGCAATACCGCATGGCTCTGGCTCTTGAACTCGAAGACGAGGAAGACGAGCGCAACAGGCTCTTCCTGAAGCTCTCCGCCGGCCTTGGCAAGACCCGCGAGCAGCTGACCATGCGCATCGACCAGCTCCTGGCCATGACCGGCAACTACGACGACGCCTTCTGGGAAGAATTGGAAGAAATCCTGCTCATGGCCGATGTGGGCGTGAATGCCACCCAGGAACTCTCGAAGCGCCTGCGGCCCAAGCTGCGCCAGGCCGCAGAAAGAGACGCGGCAACCTTCAAGACCCTCATGAAGGAAGAACTGGCTTCGGTCTTCATCGAACCCAAGACACCCAAGGTGCCCCAGCTCCCGGAAGTGGTGCTCATGATCGGCGTCAACGGCGCGGGCAAGACCACCACCATCGCCAAGCTGGCCCACCGCGCCCAGATGCAGGGCCGCAAGGT
>JAWLHW010000007.1:0-38641 GCA_041690155.1 Desulfomicrobium sp.
ATGCTCGGGGATGGAGAGATAGTGCACGCCGACTCCGATCTTGCGCCCCGTCATGGCCGTCAGAAAGGCATCGCGGCTGATCCCGGTTCGCGTTTCGTCGACCATCACGGAGTAAAGGTGATATGCGTGCCGGGTGTTCTCCTCAACGGGGGCGGGCAAAGTCAGCGGCAGATCGGCCAGGGCGTCCATGTAACGGGCCCAGATCTCTCCCCGCCGCCGCCAGTACTCTTCGACCTTGTCGAGCTGACGCAGGCCCAGGGACGCCTGCAAATCCATCATGTTGTATTTGAACCCGGCCTCGGTCACCAGATAATGCTTGTAGCCCGAATCGCCAAAACGGTTCCAGGCGTCGCTGGACATGCCATGCAGGGCCAGAACCTTGAGCCTGGCCGCATGCTCCGGCTTCCTGGCCACGATGAGTCCGCCTTCGCCGGTAATGATGTTTTTGGTCACGTAGAAGCTAAAACAGCCGAAATCCCCGAAACACCCGGCCTTGCGCCCGTGATATTCGGTCTCGATGGCATGGGCGCAGTCCTCGATGATCGAAAGGCCGTGGTCGTCAGCCAGAGCGCAGAGCGGATCCATGTCACAGGCCCGGCCCGCGAAATGCACAGGCAGGATGGCCTTGGTGCGGGAGGTAATCTTTGTCTTCACGCTCTTTGGATCGATATTCATGCTGCGCGGATCCACATCGGCCAGAACGGGAGTGGCCCCGGCATGGATGATGGCATTGACCGAGGCGCAAAAGGTCAGCGGGGTGGTGATGACCTCATCGCCCGGACCGATCCCGGCGGCCAGAATGCTCAAGTGCAGGGCGGCAGTACAGGAATTGACGGCCACGGCATGCTCGGCGCCCTTGTACTCCGCGAAACGCCGCTCGAACTCGGCCACCCTGGGCCCGGTGCCGATCCAGCCGCTGCGCAGGCAGGAGACGACTTCCTCGATCTCATCCTCAGATATCCGTGGCGATCCGAAAACCAGAAATTTTTCGCGCATGATGTTCTCCCGCGATATGCCCTCATCCCGGCGTGGACGGCGAGGCGATTAATCTTTATAGCATCCCAATCAAAGAGACGGCCAAGGGCTATCGCAACGCCCACGACTTAGCAAGGAGGATCCATGCCTGACAAAGCCATCACGCTCTACGCATTAAGCACCTGTGTTCACTGTAAAAAAACCAAAGAATATCTCGACGACTGTGGTGCCAAATACGACTGCATCTTTGTCGACAAGCTCGAAGGCGATGAACGCAAGCAGATCATCGAGGCCATCAAGAAGATCAATCCCAAGCTGTCCTTCCCGACCCTGCTCGTGGATGACGAAGCCATTGTCGGTTTCAAGCAGGATCAGATCAAAGAAGCCCTGGAGAGATGATGACTCCCGAAGAACTTTACGAAAAGCTGCGTCCCCTGCAGGAAGCAAAAGGCTATTTCTTCAACAAGGACAAGGCCTTTGTTCTTGACCTCATGGAGAGTCTGCTCATCAACCGCGAGCGATACGGCTACATGGCCTGCCCCTGCCGCCTGGCTTCTGGCCAGCGCGAACTGGACAAGGACATCTTCTGTCCCTGCGAATACCGCGAACCGGATGTAGCCGAATTCGGAGCCTGCTACTGCGGCCTCTACGTTTCCAAAGAATGGAATGAGGGCAGCATCCCGCAGGAGACCGTTCCCGAACGACGCGATCCTGAAAAACTGATGGCGGGCCTTCTTTTCGAAGAATGAGCAAATCGGCTGGCGCTGTTCCCGATGCGCCAACCTCGGAGCAAGCCATGCGAGAACAGGTCGAAAAGGCGCTTGACACAGTGCGCCCCATTCTGCAGGCCGACGGCGGCTACGTCGAACTGGTGGACATCCTGCCCAGCGGCATCGTGCAGGTGCGCATGACCGGAGCCTGCAAAGGCTGTCCCATGGCACAGATGACGCTCAAGAGCAGCATCGAACGCGCCGTCAAGAAGATGGTCCCCGGCGTCAAGGCCGTCGAAGCCGTCTAGCCGGACCAGGCCGCCCGGCCGCACAACCGGCCGCATATTTCCATCGCAACATTCATCCCGCACCTGCAGGTCGAGCAAACCCGGATGCGGAATCAGTCGGCGTTTTGCGCCGATTTTTTGGAAGAGCAACATGACCCCAATAGTGACCCGTTTTCCACCCAGCCCCACTGGGTATCTGCATATCGGAGGCGCCCGCACGGCGCTTTTTAACTATCTTTACGCCCGCCAGAACGGTGGCAAGTTCATTCTGCGCATCGAGGACACGGATCAGGCCCGCTCGACCCAGGAAATGACCGACGCCATCATCGACGCCATGCACTGGCTGGGCCTGGATTTCGACGAAGGCCCCTATTTCCAGAGCGAGCGTGGCGACCTCTACAACAGCCACGTGGACAAGCTCGTGGAAACGGGCAAGGCCTACTACTGCTCATGCACACCTGAAGAGGTGGATGAAATGCGCGAGACGGCCCGCGCGGCCGGGCTCAAGCCCAAGTACAACGGCAAATGCCGGGAACTGGGCCTTGGACCCGGACCTGGGCGAGTGGTCCGTTTCAAGACTCCGCTTACGGGCAAGGTGGTTTTCGACGACACCATCAAGGGCCCCATCGCCTGGGACGTGCAGGAAATGGACGATTTCGTCATCCGCCGGGCCGATGGTTCCTCCATCTACCAGATGGCCGTGGTCGTGGACGACGCGCTCATGGGCGTGACCCACGTGCTGCGCGGCGACGATCACCAGAACAACACGCCCAAGCAGATCCTCATCTACGAGGCTCTGGGATTTCCCCTGCCCAAGTTCGGACACGTGCCCATGATCCTTGGCCCCGACAAGAAAAAAATGAGCAAGCGCCACGGCGCGACCTCGGTCATGATGTACAAGGATCTTGGCTACCTGCCCGAGGCCATGCTCAGCTATCTGGTGCGTCTGGGCTGGTCTCACGGCGATGACGAGCTCTTCACCATGGCCGAACTGCTGGAAAAGTTCTCCATTGAGGGTCTGGGCAAATCGGCCTCGGTCTTTGACATGGACAAGCTCAACTGGACCAACAGCCACTTCATCAAAATCGGCGATGTGCCGAGGCTGGCAAACCTGCTCGATGAAATGATCCGGCAAAACACGGACTTCGAACCGGCGCAGGAATATCTTCAGGCCATTGTGCCCCTCTTCCAGCCCCGGGCCAAGACCCTCAAGGAAATGGCCGAGCAGGCGACCTTCTTCCTGCATGACGCCCAGAGCCTGCCCTATGCCGAAGCGGCCGTGACCAAATTCCTCACCCCGGAAACACGGGAGCATCTTGCGATTCTGGCCGAACGCATGGAAGCCCTTTCCGCCTTTGACCACAGCAGCCTGGAGGCGATGGTAAACGCCTATCTGGAAGAGACCGGCCTCAAGTTCAAGGCGCTGGCCCAGCCCATTCGCGTGGCCATCACCGGCACGACCATGAGCCCGGGCCTGTTCGAGACAATGGAAGTCCTCGGGCGCGAACGCACCCTGGAACGCTTCCGCAAGGCCCTGACCCTGTAATCACGGCCCGGACAACCGGGCCTTTTCATGACCTGCCGGACGAGTTCGCTTGGCCCATCTCGTCCATCTCGTCCATAAGGTCCATCCCATGTACGACTACC
This sequence comes from Desulfomicrobium sp., assembly GCA_041690155.1. Lineage (GTDB taxonomy): Bacteria > Desulfobacterota > Desulfovibrionia > Desulfovibrionales > Desulfomicrobiaceae > Desulfomicrobium. Next base: position 3,620 of record JAWLHW010000007.1, read on the forward strand.
AGCAAAACCAGACCTACACCGCCCAGGTGGCGGACGGCATCGAGGACCTGGCTCAGGCCGAACTGCAGGAACTCGGAGCCACCGACTGCGCGTGCGGCTTTCGCTACGTGCATTTCAAGGCCTCTGCCCGGGTTTTGTACCGCATCGTCTATCGCGCACGGCTGATTTCCCGCGTGCTGGCCCCGCTTGCCCGCTTCGCCTGCCCGTCGGACCAGGATCTTTACAAGGCCGGCATGGCCATTCGCTGGACCGACTTTCTGAAAACGGACCAGACGTTCGCCATCTTCGCCAATGTCTCAAAAAGCGCCATCGGCCATTCCCAGTATGCGGGCCTGAAACTGAAAGACGCCGTGGCGGACTGGTTCCGGGATCACACCGGCATCCGGCCCAGTGTCGATCCCCGCGATCCCGACCTGTGGCTGCATCTGCACATCCACGAAGACGTGGGCACGATCAGCCTGGACGTCTCCGGCGGGTCCATGCACCGGCGCGGCTACCGCGTGCAGAGCGTGGAAGCGCCCATGAACGAAACCGTGGCGGCGGCGATAATCCGCATGAGCGAGTGGGACGGCAAATCACCCCTTATCGACCCGCTCTGCGGCTCGGGGACCATCCTGTGCGAAGCCTTCATGCACGCCACCAACCTCCCGGCCGGGTTGCTGCGCCGCAAATTCGGCTTTAACCGGCTGCCTGATTTCAATCCCCGCCTGTGGGATCTGGAACTCGCCGCCGAGACGACCGTGGAACTCGAAGCCGATCTGCGCGGGAGCGACATCGACGCCGTCGCAGTGGAAGCGACGCGGACCAACATGTCCAGGCTGCCCGGCGGGGACGAAGTGATTGTCGGCCGCAGGGATTTTTTCGAGCGTTACGACATGACCAAAACGACCATCATCTGCAATCCGCCCTACGGCATCCGCCTGGGCAAAAGCGAAGACATGTCGCTCTGGTTCAAGAAATTCGGGGATCACCTGAAGCAGCACTGCGCCGGCTCCACGGCCTACATCTATTTCGGAGACAGGGCGTGGCTCAAATGTATCGGCCTGAAGCCGCAGTGGAAAAAACCCCTCAAAAACGGGGGGCTAGACGGCCGCCTGGCCAAGTATGTCCTGTACTGACCGCACCACAAAGCGAGCACACATTTTCGCATCCTCCTGTTGACAGATTACTTTCGTTGATTCAATTTGAACTACCTTCCAATTTCCACGCCCTGCCCGCTTTTGAGGCAGGAATCGCGCCCGAATTGGCATCACGTTCTATACATTAAATAGGAGGCTTGTATGATCTTCGTGCTCCCGGATCTCCCCTACTCCAAGGACGCCTTAAGCCCGTGCATCAGCGCCAAGACCTTGGACTTTCATCATGGCAAACACCATCAGCTCTACATCGACAACACCAACAAGCTGATCGCGGGCACGGACTACGAAGGACAGACGCTGCGGGAAATAGTCATGGCCACGGCGGGCGACCCATCCAAGGCGGGCATTTTCAACAACGCAGCCCAAGTCTGGAATCACTCTTTCTACTGGCGCTGCATGAAGGCCGGCGGTGGCGGAGCACCCACCGGAGCCGTAGCCGAAGGCATCAACAAGGCATTTGGCAACTACGAAAATTTCGCCAAAGCCTTCAAGGAAGCCGGAATGACCCAGTTTGGTAGCGGATGGGCCTGGCTGGTGGAAAAAGACGGGAAGCTCGAGATCATGAAGACCGGAAATGCCGACACGCCCATGGTGCATGGCGTCAAGGCCCTGCTCACCGCAGACGTCTGGGAGCACGCCTATTACCTTGATTACCAGAACCGGCGGGCCGATTATCTGCAGGATTTCTTAGACAAGCTGATCAACTGGGAGTTCGTCAATCAGCAACTGGCCAAGTAGCACGGCTGGCAACAAAAAAGGCGACCTTAAGTCGCCTTTTTTGCTGGGAAATCAGGGAAGCCTAGTTGACTGCAGGCTTGATCACGGCGCCGGAGCGGATGCACTGGGTGCAGACCTTCATCCGCTTCACTTCGCCGGACTTCAGCTGCGCGCGAACGGCCTGAAGATTGGGCATGAAGCGCCGCTTGGTCTTGTTGTTGGCATGGCTGACATTGTTGCCGACCTGGGGGCCCTTCCCGCAAATATCGCAAACTTTTGACATAACGTCCTCCTAAAATAGTTCTTTAATATCTTAAGCTGTCATGGCCTGGCAGCTCCGAGACTTTTCCGGCCGGCCATGATCATGAATTGCCGCCAGAGGAATTTGGACCCATATATCCGGACGCCGGGGATGGCAAGTAAAAATCCTTGACAGGAAAAAGAATCCCCATATACACGTCCCGATTCGAGGTGCACACATGGTTGAACATTGGATTGGACTGACAGATCTCCCGGCACAAGGTCGGGAATTTTCATTTGACGACCAGGATGTCTGGCGGAAATTCTGGACAGAATTCCACTATGATATGGATATCGTCTCCCCCCTTTGGGCCAAGCTGAGCATTGTTCCCCAGCAGGACGGGTACCTGATTCAGGGCCACCTTGGCGGCACCGTCAAAACCGTGTGCCACCGCTGCCTGGAAGAGGCCGAAGTGGTCATCGACCACGACTTCGATGCCTTTGAAGCTCATGAAGACGCAGACCTGACCGATGACGAACCCAACCACCTCCGTAACGTTGACACCGGCTGGGAGTTGGACGTGGCAGGCCTTTTGTGGGAAGAATTCCTGCTGGCCCTGCCCGAAAAAATACTTTGCGCCGACACGTGTTTGGGGCTATGCCCGCAATGCGGAAAAAACAGGAACCAGGAATCATGCGCCTGCAACAATCCCGACAGCCAATCGCCTTTGGCCAGGGCGTTGCAAGGGCTTAAAATCAAAACCAATTAGATCGCTTTCAAGATAGAGGTGCCATCATGCCATTGCCTAAGAAGAAAACATCCAAGTCCAGAAGAAACATGCGTCGCTCCCATGACCATGTCGCCATCCCCAACGTCGTGTACTGCGAATGCGGCGAAGCAAGCCTGTCCCACTGCATCTGCCCCGGTTGCGGCAAATACAAGGGACGCCAGTACACCAAGGCTGCAGATGCCTAAAGACATCTGTCTCGCCGTGGACGCCATGGGGGGAGACTTTGGCCCGGAAATAAATATTCCGGGCGCCCTCGCGGCTGCCCGTGAGACAGGAGTCCGGCTCATCCTTGTGGGGGACGAGGCGTCCATCCGCAAGGAGCTGGACCGGCACGCCCATACGGACGTGCGCTTTGAAATCGTTCACACCACTCAGGTGGCCGGCATGGCGGAAAAGCCTTCGGATGTGCTCAGGCGCAAGAAGGACAGCTCCATGCAGGTGGCCTTTCGTCTTGTGCGCGAAGGCCGGGCGCACGGCGTGGTCACGGCCGGAAACTCCGGCGCGGCCCTGGCCTGCGGCATGTTTATCCTCGGCCGCATCAGCGGAGTGGACAGGCCGGCGCTGGCCTCCATCATGCCGACACTCAAAAAACCCATCGTGCTCATTGACGTGGGCGCCAATGCGGACTGCAAGCCATACAATCTGGTCCAGTTCGGCCTCATGGCCGAAGTGCTGGCCCGGTGCGTGTTAGGCATTGCCAGCCCGAAAGTCGGCATTTTGAGCATCGGAGAAGAGGAAGGCAAAGGCAACAGCCTGACCAAGGACGCCTTTACCCTGCTCAAGGGCTCCTCCCTTAATTTTATCGGTAACGTCGAGGGCCGTGACGTCTTCACCGGCGAGACCGACGTCATCGTCTGCGACGGTTTCGTTGGCAACGTGGCCTTGAAGCTGAGCGAAGGGCTTGGTTCGGCTCTGGCATCCATGCTCAAGACGGAACTCAAAAAGTCAATCTGGTCGCGTCTGGGCACGCTCATCGCCCTGCCCGCCTTCAAACGTTTCGCCAAGAAAATCGACTACGCCGAATACGGTGGCGCGCCCATACTTGGCTTGAACGGCATCGCCATTGTCTGCCACGGCAAATCCAATGCGCGGGCCATCACCACCGCACTGCAGCAAGCCGCTATTTTCGTCGAAAAGAAGGCCAACGATCACCTCGTGGAAGGCTTGCACGCCAACACGGAATTGAGCCTCTTCTCCCGGACCGGCAAAGCCACCGCCCTCAAGCAGGAAGCCTCGGGCCTCTGACTTTGCAACTTGACGCAGCGCCTCTCTAATGTAGGAATCCTCTCATGTCTTCACCCTGCTTCATTTCGGGACTGGGCTTGCACCTGCCCCGGACACTTGTAACGAATTCGGACCTCGAACATCTCGTCGACACTTCCGACGAATGGATTCGCACGCGCACCGGCATCGCTACCAGGCATTTCGCCGAGGCAGACGAACCCTGCTCCGTTCTGGCCTACCACGCCGCGTGCAGGGCCCTGGAAAACGCAGGAATGACCGCCCAGGACCTCACCCATATTTTTGTCGGCACCTTTTCCGGAGACTACAATCTACCGACCACGTCCTGCCTGCTGCAGGACATGCTGGGCCTCAAGGGCCTCCCGGCCTTTGATCTGGCTGCGGCCTGTTCCGGCTTTCTGTATTGCCTGGAAACGGCCCGGGCCTTCGTGTGCCTGTATCCGGACGCCAAGATCCTGGTTGTCGGCAGTGAAGTGACCACCTCGCGCCTCAACTTCGAGGACCGCACGACCTGCGTACTCTTCGGCGACGGAGCGGGTGCGGCCATCGTCACCGGACAGGGGAGTCCCGGCAGGATCAAGGTCATTGACGCCATGCTCAAGGCCGACGGATCCGTCGGAGGCCTCTTGACCATCCATGGCGGAGGTTCGGCCTGCAAGCCGGTGCTGGGCCAATCCATCGGGCCGGATTATTTTGTCGAGATGAACGGACGCGACGTCTTCAAGCATGCCGTGCGCTGCATGGTCGAAATTTCTGGAACTCTGCTCGCGCGAAACGGCCTCACCACCGACGACATCGACCTCATCATTCCTCACCAGGCCAATATCCGCATCATCGAAGCCATCGGCAAAAAATTGAATGTGGACTCGGATAAAATCTACGTCAACGTGGACCGGATCGGCAACACTTCGGCGGCCTCCATACCCATCGCCCTGACCGAAGCCGAGGCCAGCGGCCGTATTCAGCCCGGAATGAAAGTTTTACTCACTGCCTTTGGCGGCGGATTTACCTGGGCATCGGCCTTGTTGCAATTTTAGTGGTCATTGAGTAACCACTCAATTCGCACTTTTCAAGCAAACCACGAGGTCAATCATGAGCGAACTGGTCAGAACCGCCCTGGTCACCGGCGGCACACGCGGGATCGGCAAGGCGATCGTAAAAAAACTTGCAGGCTTGGGATACCAGGTTTATTTCACCTACGTCAGCAAGCCGGAGCTGGCTAAAGCCGTATGCGCTGAAGTCGCGGCCGATGGCGGCGCAGCCCGGGGCTTTCTGCTTGACGCCAGCGATTGGGACGCCGTAGCCGAATTTTTTGCCGCCGAGATCAAAGACAAGGTCAGCCTTGAGCTCCTGGTCAACAACGCAGGCATCACCAAGGACGGCCTGATCATGCGCATGAAGCGCGAGCAGTGGGAGCAGGTGATTCAGATCAACCTGACCGGGGCGTTTGTCTGCCTCCAGCAGGCCGCCAAGATCATGCTCAAGCAACGAAAAGGGCGCATCGTCAATATTTCCTCCGTCGTGGGGCAGATGGGCAATGCCGGGCAAGCCAACTACTGCGCATCCAAGGCCGGCCTCATCGGGCTGACCAAGGCCGCAGCACTTGAGCTCGGATCACGCGGCATAACTGTCAACGCCATCGCGCCGGGGTTCATCGAGACCGACATGACTGAAACTCTCCCCCAGGACGTGCGGGAAAAATACCTCGAACGCATTCCTCTGGGACGCCTCGGTTCGGCGCAAACCATCGCCGATGCCGTGGCCTATCTTGCATCCGACCAGGCTGAATACATCACCGGTCAGGTGCTCGGAATCAATGGCGGCATGTATCTGTAGCCTGATTCCGCATTACGTACGAATACACACTTTGGAGGATGAAAATGTCTATTGAAGAAAAAGTCAAAGAACTGGTTGTCGAGCAGCTGGGCGTATCCGCGGAAGAAGTAAAGCTTGAGTCCTCCTTTGTGGAGTCCCTGGGCGCCGATTCCCTGGACCTGACCGAACTGATCATGGCCATGGAAGAAGAATTCGACATCGAGATCGATGACGAAGACGCACAGAAAATCGCAACAGTCCAGGACGCCATCAACTATATCAAGTCCAAGTCCTAGGACCCGTATCGTCGTCATGACACGGTACCCCGGTCCGTCTGGGGTACCTTTTTTTTCATGCACAGCCGGGCGGAAAGTTCCGTCAGGCACGTCCTAAAATTTTCGAGAAGATTATGATTGGAAAACGCGTTGTCGTTACAGGCCTTGCGGCCATGACCCCCATTGGCAATTCCCTGCAGGAAAGCTGGACCAACCTTGTCGGCGGAGTTTGCGGCATTGGTCCCATCACTCTTTTCGACTGCTCCGAATTCGATACGAAAATCGCAGGGGAACTGAAAAATTTCGATCCGACGGATTATGTCGGGGTCAAGGATGCCAAGCGCATGGATCGCTTTGTCCAGATCGCCGTGGCCGCCGGCAAGCAGCTCATGGAAGACTGCGGCCTGACCATGGACGAGACCACCGCCCCGGAAGTGGGCGTGCTCCTGGGCTGCGGCCTGGGCGGATTGTCCACCATCGAGGATTTCCACAGCAAGCTGCTCAAATCCGGACCAGGCAGAATTTCGCCCTTTTACATACCCATGCTCATCGCGAACATGGCCTCGGGGCAGATTTCCATCCACACCGGAGCCAAGGGGCCGAACCTGGTCACCACCTCGGCCTGCGCCTCGGCCACCCACGCCATCGGATACGCGTATTCCGACATCAAGCTCGGCCGGGTCAAGGCCTGCATCACCGGCGGCGTGGAGTCGACCATCACGCCCATGGGCGTGTCCGGGTTCACTGCCATGAAAGCCCTGTCCACCCGCAATGACGAGCCGCAAAAAGCCAGCCGTCCCTTTGACGCCGACCGCACCGGGTTCGTCATCGGCGAAGGCGCGGGCCTGCTCATGCTCGAAGAGCTGGAGCACGCCAAGGCGCGCGGAGCAAAAATCTACGCCGAAGTCATAGGTTACGGCGCTTCCGGAGACGCGTACCACATCGCCGCTCCCGAAGAGTCTGGCACGGGCATGGCTCAGGCCATGAAATGCGCCTTGCGGGACGCCGAGCTTGCGCCCGAACAGGTCACCTTTGTCAACGCGCACGGCACATCGACCAAACTCAACGACAAGACCGAAACCAAAGCCATCAAGGCCGTCTTCGGGGATCACGCCTACAGGATGCCTATCACCGCAAACAAAAGCATGATCGGGCATCTGCTCGGCGCTGCCGGCGGTGCCGAGGCGGTCTTCACGGCCATGAGCCTCATGACCGGCATTGTGCCCGGAACCATCAACCAGGACACCCCGGACCCGGACTGCGACCTCGACTACACGCCGGGCGCCAGCAGGAAAATGGACCTGGAATGCGGCATCAGCAACTCGTTCGGATTCGGCGGCACCAACGCCTCCATAATCCTGCGCAGTTTCAAATAACGATTTGCCGCCAAGGCGGCTCAACAGAGTGGAGACCCCGCCATGGATGAACTCACCCGCCAGGATCCGCAGATAGCAAAGGCTATCCAGCTGGAGACCAACCGCCAGATCACCAAGCTCGAACTCATCGCCTCGGAGAACTTCACCTCCCTTGCGGTCCGCGCCGCCATGGGCAGCGTCATGACCCACAAATACGCCGAAGGCTATCCGGGCAAACGCTACTACGGCGGCTGCGAATTCGTGGACATCGCCGAAAACCTGGCCATGGAACGGGCGCGCCAGCTTTTTGGAGCCGAGTACGCCAACGTTCAGCCCCACTCGGGCTCCCAGGCCAACATGGGCGCCTATTTCGCGGTCATTCAGCCCGGCGACACCATTCTCGGCATGAACCTGTCCCATGGCGGTCACCTGACTCATGGCAGCCCGGTCAATTTTTCCGGACGCCTGTTTAAGACCGCCTTTTACGGGGTGGAAAAGGAAACCGGCCAGATCAACTACGATGAGGTCGAAGCCCTGGCCAAGCAGCATCAGCCCAAGCTGATCATCGCCGGTGCCAGCGCCTACCCGCGCACCCTCGATTTCGCCCGCTTTCGCGCCATTGCCGACAGCGTAGGGGCCAAGCTGCTGGTGGACATGGCCCACATCGCGGGGCTCGTGGCCACAAATATGCACCCATCGCCCATAGAGCACGCCCACTACACCACGACGACCACGCACAAGACCCTGCGCGGACCTCGCGGCGGCATGATCCTTAGCTCCGAGGAATTCGGCAAGACTCTCAACTCCCAGATCTTTCCCGGCATTCAGGGCGGACCGCTCATGCACGTCATCGCGGCCAAGGCCGTGGCTTTTGCCGAGGCGCTGCGCCCCGAGTTCAAGGACTACCAGCAACAGGTTGTCGACAACGCCGCCACCCTGGCCAAGGAATTGACCGATGCCGGGTACCATCTGGTCTCCGGCGGCACGGACAACCACCTCATGCTGGTCGACCTGACCGCCCAGGACATCACCGGCAAGGACGCCGAGATTGGCCTCGACAAGGGCGGCATCACCGTCAACAAGAACACCGTGCCCTTCGAGACCCGCTCGCCCTTTGTCACTTCCGGGGTGCGCCTGGGCACGCCGGCCCTGACCACGCGCGGCATGAAGAACGGCGACATGCGCAAGGTAGCCAAATGGATAGTCGCCATCCTCGAAAACCTGGATAACGAGTCCAGGCTGACCGAGATCCGGCTTGAAGTGGAGAAATTCGCGGGCCAGTTCCCGCTTTTCGCCTGGTAGACCACGCTTTTTTCTACCACCTTTCTCCAACCACAGGGCCGATCTGCAGGCCCTGTGGTTGATTCGTTTCCAAAGAGGTGACCATGGACAACCGCATCCCCTGGCCGGAATATTTCATGAGCATCGCCTACCTGGTGGCCGAGCGCTCCACCTGCCTGCGGCGAAAGGTCGGGGCCCTGGCCGTCAAGGACAAACGCATCCTGGCCACGGGCTACAACGGCGCACCGGCCGGGCTGACCCACTGCCTTGAGCTCGGCTGCATGCGCGAAAAGCTCGGCATCCCCTCCGGCCAGCGCCACGAACTCTGCCGCGCCCTGCACGCCGAACAGAACGTCATCATCCAGGCCGCCATCCACGGAGTGGGCATTGAAGGGGCCGACATCTTCTGCACAACCCAGCCCTGCATCCTCTGCGCGAAAATGCTCATCAACTGCCGGGTCAAGGCCATTTTTTTCGCCGAGGGCTATCCCGACGAGATGTCACGAGAAATGCTTGAAGAAGCAAAAATCCCGTATACGCGACTGGAGAAGCCTGCCGATGCATGACCAAAGCGTGTTCATGGATCGGGCCATCAGCCTGGCCGAGAAAGGCCGGGGCCGCACTGCGCCCAACCCCTGCGTCGGCGCGGTACTGGTTCGCGACGGCGAGGTCGTGGCCGAGGGCTGGCATACGGCTTGCGGACAGCCCCACGCCGAAGTCGAAGCCCTGCGCGACGCGCAGGCCAGGGGCGTCGATCCACGCGAATGCACCCTCTACGTCACCCTTGAGCCGTGCAACCATCACGGCAGGACGCCGCCCTGCACCCAGGCCATCCTGGAGGCCGGGATCGCGGAGGTGGTCATCGGCTGCCTCGATCCCAACCCTTCGGTGGCCGGAGGCGGGGCCGATCGCCTGCGGGACAAGGGCGTAAAAGTGCGCACCGGACTTCGCAAACAGGAGTGCCGGGACCTCATCGCCGATTTTCTGATCTGGCAGACCACTGCCCGCCCCTATTCCATCCTCAAGCTGGCCACCACTCTGGACGGCAAGATCGCCACCCGTGACGGACAGGCGGCCTGGATCACGGGTGAAGCTTCGCGCCGCGAAGTGCACCGGCTGCGGACCTGGTGCGGGGCTGTCATTGTCGGCGGGGGCACGTTTCGCGCGGACAACCCGATGCTGACCTGTCGGCTGCCCGAATACGACGGCCCGCAACCCCTGGCCGTGATCGTATCCCGCGACCTGCCTGACCCAGGCCATGGATCCCATCTTCTGTCCTCCCGTCCCGGCCAGACCGTATTCTGGACAACAGAGGCGCAAAGCCGTTCCGAGCGGGCCAGGCTGCTTATGGACATGGGCGTAACCGTGTGGGGCTTGCCCTTTCTAAAGACGGAACCCGAAGCCCTCGACCTTGGCGCCGGACTGCAACTGCTACGCAGCGACAAGGGGTGCCTTTACACCCTGACCGAGGGAGGCGGGCATCTGGCCGGGTCCATGCAGCGGCAGGGGCTGGTCGACGAACTGCGCATCTTTCAGGCCATGAAAGTCCTTGGCGACGAAGGGGCCCGCTCGGCCTTTGCCGGCCGCAAGGCCCTTTCCATGCAGGACTGCTGGGAATTTCGGCTCGTTGAGCAGGGATTTTTCGAAACCGATCTCTATCTCAGACTGCGAGCAAAGGAGTAGGAATGTTCACAGGAATCATCCAGGGCCTTGGCCGGGTGGCGGCCATGGACCGACGCGGCAGCGAGACCCGCTTCACAGTGCGTCCGGACTTTGCCCTGACCGACTACGCCCTTGGCGAATCCATCGCCGTAAACGGGGTCTGCCTGACCGTGGAAACTTTCGGCGCGGGCTGGTTCACGGCCTACGCTTCGGGCGAGACCATGTCCGTGACCAGCCTGGGAGCGCTTGGCATATCCTCGGCGGTCAATCTCGAACGTGCCCTGGCCATGGGAGACCGCCTGGGCGGACACATCGTCTCCGGGCATGTCGATTGCCTGGCAGAGGTCCTGTCCGTCCGCCAGGCCGGCCAGTCCCGGATCTACCGTCTGGGCTACCCGGTCGCCTATTCGGCCCAGGTCATCCCCAAGGGCTCCGTGGCCCTGGACGGGATAAGCCTGACAGTCAACGATTGCGGTCAGGGATATTTGGAAGTAAACATCATCCCGGCCACGCAACGGGAAACAACCATTTCGGACTGGGTGCAGGGACGGCGGATCAACATGGAGACCGATGTCATCGGCAAGTATGTACAGCGCATGCTCGAACCGTGGCGCGAGGGTCGTTCTGCGGAGGCATCATCGGCCATCACCCCTGATTTTCTTAAAGAACACGGATTTTAACTCCCCCAAGTCCGAAAGCCCATAAACGAGGAAAAACATGCATAAATGTTCGGCCGAAGAGGCCATCAAGGAAATAAAGGCCGGGAAGATGATCATCCTGGTCGACGACGAGGACCGGGAAAATGAAGGCGATCTGACCATCGCCGCCGAAATGGTCACTCCCGAGGCCATCAATTTCATGGCCAAGTTCGGGCGCGGCCTCATCTGTCTGGCCCTGGAACCGGCCCTGGTCGAAAAGCTGGATCTGCCGCTCATGGTCCGGCGCAACACCTCCAAGTTCGGCACCAACTTCACCGTCTCCATTGAGGCCAAGCAGGGCGTGACCACGGGCATCTCCGCCCATGACCGGGCCCTGACCATCCAGACCGCCGTGGCCGACCAGACCACTCCCGAGGACCTGGCCACCCCCGGCCACATCTTCCCCCTGCGCGCCAAGCCAGGCGGAGTTCTGGTCCGCGCCGGACAGACCGAGGGCTCCGTGGACCTGGCCCGACTGGCCGGGCTCAAGGGTGCGGCCGTCATCTGCGAGATCATGAACGACGACGGCACCATGTCGCGCATGCCCGACCTCAGGAAATTCGCCGAAGAGCATGACATGAAGATCGCCACCATCGCCGATCTCATCGCCTACCGTTCCCGCAAGGACTCCCTGGTCCGCCGTGTGGCCGAGGCGCGCATGCCCACCTGCTACGGCGAATTCACCATCGTGGCCTACGAGAACGACATCGACACCCACACCCATCTCGCCCTGGTCAAAGGCGAGATAAACGAAGAGACCCCCGTGCTGGTCCGGGTGCACAGCGAATGCCTGACCGGCGACGTGTTCGGCTCCATGCGCTGCGACTGCGGCAGCCAGTTGCAGCGGGCCATGCAGATGGTCAACGACGAAGGCGCCGGTGTCATTCTCTACATGCGCCAGGAAGGCCGCGGCATTGGCCTTGGCAACAAGATCAAGGCCTATCACCTGCAGGACGAAGGTCGCGATACCGTGGAAGCCAACCTGGAGCTGGGCTTCGCCCCCGATCTGCGCGACTACGGTCTGGGCGCACAAATCCTGGTCGATCTGGGTGTGAAGCGCATGCGCCTTTTGACCAACAACCCCAAGAAGATCATCGGCCTGGAGGGCTACGGCCTTAAAGTCGAAGAGCGGATGCCCATCGAAATTCCGGCCTGCGACGACAACAAGTGCTATCTGCACACCAAGCATTCAAAACTCGGCCACCTGTTGCAATTTGAAGCCGAAAACAAATAAATTTTAAGGGAGAAGACATGTTGCACGTCAAAACCATCGAAGGCCAGATGCAGGCCCAGGATCAGAAGTTCACGATCATCGCCAGCCGGTTCAACGACTTCATCGTTGACCGCCTCATCGGCGGAGCCGTGGATTACCTGCTTCGTCACGGTGCCATCCGCGAGAACATCACCCTCATCCGCGTGCCCGGCGCTTTCGAGATGCCGCTGGTGGCCCAGAAAGTCGCGAGGAGCGGCAAGGCCGACGCCATCATCTGCGTGGGCGCGGTAATCCGTGGCGCCACCCCCCATTTCGACTTTGTCTGCAGCGAGGCCACCAAGGGCATCGCCCACGTGTCCATGGACACCGGCGTGCCCATCGGCTTTGGCCTCCTGACCACGGACACCCTGGAACAGTCCATCGAACGCGCCGGCAGCAAGGGTGGAAACAAGGGTGTGGAAGCCGCCGCCGCGGCCCTGGAAACCCTGCGCGTACTGCAGCAGATCTAGGGGAAATCCGTGACTCACAACCGTCGGCATCAACGCCGCTTCGCCTTTCAGGTCATCTATTCGCTGGTTTTCGGCCGGGAAATGTCCAAGGACTCACTCATAAAGTCCTTCGACAATTTCTGGACCGAAGAGGAGTTCGACATGGAGCGCCAGGATTCCTACGCCTGGACTCTGGTCGAGGGCGTATTCGACAATTACGACAGCATCGACGAGATCATCACCAATCACTCGCAGCACTGGAAAATCAATCGCATCGCCAAGGTCGAACTGACCATCCTTAGGCTCTCCCTTTTCGAGATGCTCTTCTGTCCCGACATTCCCATCAAGGTGGCCATGAACGAGGCCATCGAACTGGCCAAGGATTTCGGGGACGACAACTCGAGGACCTTCGTCAACGGAGTGCTCGACGCCGCAGCCAAGGGAGCCCAGCGCAACGAACACAAGACAATTCAGTCCGACAACACGGAATTCTGAGGACAGCATGAGGCATTACGATTTCAAGCAGATCGAGGAAAAATGGCAAAAGGCCTGGGAAGACCAGGCCTGTTTTCGAACCGACATGTCCCGGGACGGCGAAAAATACTATGTCCTTGAAATGTTTCCCTACCCGTCGGGACGCATCCACATGGGACATGTGCGCAACTACTCCATCGGCGACGTGGTCGCCCGCTACAAACGCATGCAGGGCTTCAACGTGTTCCACCCCATGGGCTGGGACGCTTTTGGCCTGCCTGCCGAGAACGCGGCCATCAAGAACAACACCCACCCTGCCAAGTGGACCTACGAAAACATCGCCTACATGCGCGCCCAGCTCAAACGGCTGGGCTATTCCTACGACTGGGACCGTGAAATCGCGACCTGCCACCCCGGATATTACCGTTTCGAGCAGGAGTTCTTCCTCAAGTTCCTTGAAAAGGGGCTGGTGTACCGCAAGAACGCACCGGTCAACTGGTGCCCGAGCTGCCACACGGTGCTGGCCAACGAGCAGGTCGAGGAAGGTCTGTGCTGGCGCTGCGATTCCGAAGTGCAGCAGAAACAGCTGTCGCAGTGGTTCCTGCGCATCACCGACTACGCCGAGGAGCTTCTGGCCGATCTGGACAAGCTGACCGAAGGCTGGCCCGAGCGCGTGCTGACCATGCAGCGCAACTGGATCGGCAAGAGCATCGGCGCCGAGATCTCCTTCAAGGTCCAGGGCCTGAACGATGAGATCCCCGTGTTCACGACCCGGCCCGACACGCTCTTCGGCGCGACTTTCATGAGCCTGGCTCCGGAGCACCCCCTGGTGCAGAAGCTTGTCGCCGGAACCGCCCAGGAAGCCGCGGTCGGCGAATTCGTGGACCGCATCGCCAAGATGGACCGCATCGTCCGCACCGCCGATGACCTGGAAAAGGAAGGCGTGTTCACCGGCCGGTACTGCATCAATCCCCTGAACGGTGTTAAGATGCCCATCTATGTGGCCAATTTCGTGCTCATGGGCTACGGCACGGGCGCGGTCATGGCCGTCCCGGCCCACGACCAGCGCGATTTCGAATTTGCGGCCAAATACAAGCTGCCCGTGCAGGTGGTCATAAATCCCAAGGACGCGAACCTTGATCCGGGGACCATGACCGAGGCCTATTCCGACCCCGGCATAATGACCAATTCGGGACAATTCGACGGCATGGGCAACGAAGAGGCCAAGAAGGCCATCGTGGACATGCTCGCGGACCAGAATCTGGGCAAGCCCACGGTCAACTACCGCCTGCGCGACTGGAACATTTCCCGCCAGCGCTACTGGGGCGCGCCCATCCCGGTCATCTATTGCGACGACTGCGGCATCGTGCCCGTACCGGCAAGCCAGCTCCCGGTGGAACTGCCTCTGGACGTCAAGGTCAACGCCGACGGGCGCTCTCCCCTGCCGGACTGCGAAAGCTTCGTGAACGTCACCTGCCCGACCTGCGGCAAGCCCGCCCGCCGCGAGACGGACACCATGGACACATTCGTTGAGTCGAGCTGGTATTTTGCCCGCTACACCTCGGCCCGCAACGAAACCGCGGCCTTCGATCCGGCGGAGGTGGCCTACTGGATGCCCGTGGACCAGTACATCGGCGGAATCGAACACGCCATCCTCCATCTTTTGTATTCGCGCTTTTTCGTCAAGGCCCTGCGCGACGAAGGCTACCTCACCCACGATGAACCCTTCAAGAATCTGCTGACGCAAGGCATGGTGCTGCTGCACGGTTCCAAGATGTCCAAGTCCAAGGGCAACGTTGTCGATCCCGACGAGATGATCGCCAAATACGGGGCGGACACCGTGCGCCTGTTCTGCCTTTTCGCCGCACCGCCGGAAAAGGATCTGGAATGGAACGACAAGGGCATCGAAGGCGCGAGCCGCTTCCTGAACCGTCTCTGGCGCCTGGTGGACGAACTCGATGACATCCTCTCCCCCGTCGGCACATGCGTAAGCGTGGAAGGGACGCTTGGCGAGGCCGCGGCCGAACTGCGCCGCAAGGAGCACGACACCGTGCGCCGGGTGGAGCGCGACATCGAAAACAAGTTCCAGTTCAACACGGCCATCGCGGCCATGATGGAACTGGTCAACACCCTCTACGCAACCAAGGACGACCTGCGCGGCAGCAAGCACGGCCCGCGCCTCCTGTCCTCGGCCATCTCCTCCCTGCTGGTGACCCTGTCCCCCATCGCCCCGCACATCTGCGAAGAGATCTGGGACCGCATGGGATACACCAGGACACTGGCCGCGGAACCCTGGCCCGCGCACGACCCGGAAGCCCTCAAGACCAATGAGGTGACCGTGGTTCTGCAGGTCAACGGCAAGCTTCGCAGCCAGATAACCGTGGCGGCGGATGCGACCTCGGAAGAAATAGAGACTCAGGCCATGAACGATCAAAACGTCTCACGACACATCGAGGGCAAAACAATTGTCAAAACAATCGTCATTCCCGGAAAACTGGTCAACGTGGTTGTCAGGTAGCCTCATGGGGGCGGTGTTCTGCATCGCCCTACTGCTGCCCGCATGCGGGTATCAGCTCACCGCCAGGGCTCCGATTCAACTGCCTCAGGACAGCACGCGCCTCTACCTGGACAAGGTCACCAACCCGACCACCGAAACGTGGATCGAACCCATGCTCCGCAGCAGCCTGCGTGACGAACTGACCCGGCGCGGCAACGTGACCTGGGTCAGCCGGGACGAGGCTGAGGCCACGGTCAACATCGACGTGCGCTCCTACAGCACCTCCGACGCTCTCAAAGGCCGCGATGACGTAACCCTCAAGTCCGCGGCCAGCATTCAGATGGTGGTCTCCTTTTTCAGCACCACGACCAACGCCCTGATCTGGACTTCCGGACCGATCACGGCCTCTGAATCCTATCGGGGCCCCAGCGAGATCAAGTCGAGCACGGGCACGCTGCAGTCAACCAGCGGCAAACGAGAAGCGACCCAGGAAGCCATCGACCTCGCGACACGCATGGTTGCCGATCAACTGGGCCAGAAGTTCTGATTCAGACATGACCAGACAGGGATTTTCCTTTCTCGTCTGTGCTGATCCAGAGCTCCTCAAGGACCGGGTGGATGAACTCCTGGAAGGCCAAGGCTTCGCCATTCGGACCTTCTGGGGCGACGAAGAGCTTCCGGATCGCTTCTGGCAAACCCTGACCGTTCCCTCCATGATGGGGCCGCCCAACGCCGTGGTCCTGCGCCGGGCCCAGGACCAGAACGACGAGTTCTGGTCCCGCATGGGGGCCCTCTTGGCCATGGCCAGGCCGTCGGTCTGGCCCATGTTCTGCCTTGAAGGCGAATGGAAATCCGGCAAATCCAACGTGCCAAAGACCGTGAGCAAGGGCAAATACTGGGCCGCCGCGCAAAAAAGGGGCTGGATCTGGGAACATCCCGGCCTCTCCCGCGCCACCATCGGCCAGGAGCTTGATCGTTTCGCCTCGCGCCACGGACTGACCTACGCTCACGGCGTCAAGAAAATCCTGGCGGAATCCCTGCCACTCAGCACCATCGCCCTGCGCAACGAACTGGAAAAAATCCTGCTCCTGTCAGGCCCGGAAAAATTGGTCCAGCCCGAACACCTCGCCGCCCTCGATGCCGGGGAGGCTTTTGACCTGTTCGCCTTTCTGCGCTCCCTGCAGACGCCGGCCGGTCGCCAAAAAGCCTGGGATCGTCTCCTGAACGACCCGGCCATGGCCGGCGGAGACATGGTCTTTCCGGTCTCCTCGCTCATGCTGCGCGAAGCCCGTCAGCTCTGGCAGCTGCTACACGGGGAAGACGGCAAGGTGCAGCTCTACCCCAGCCTGAAGACGGAAAAGAAACGCCTGGCTCAGCGTCTGGGACCGGTGCGCATCGGCCGCTTCTGGGATATCGTGCTGCAGGCCGACACGGACATCAAGACCGGAAGGCTAAAGCCCGCGCAGGCCATGGAGAACCTGGTCAAGGAAGCGCAGCGTCTGTGGTGAAAGAGGATTCAGCCCACTATCTGGGACACCGCGAACGCCTGCGCGAACGCCTGGACAACGATCCCCGTGCCTTGTCCGATTACGAAGTGCTCGAATTGCTGCTGACCTATGCCCTGCCCCGCAAAGACACCAAGCCCATCGCCAAGGAGATGATCTCCCGCTTCGGGTCCCTTGGCGACGCGCTGCTCGCCGATCCGGGCCGCATCGGCGAGGTTCCCGGCCTGGGCGAAGGCGCTGCCAGGTTCTGGCGGACTCTGCACGAATGCCGTGCGCGCAAGGCATGCGGATCGATAGCCCGCAAAGAAAAATTCTCCTCCCCGGACCAGGTCCGGGACATGGTCTGCGCCCGCCTGGGCCATCTCACCAAGGAGGAATTCTGGGTCATTCTTGTCGACAACCAGAATCGGCTCATCTCTTTCGAACGCGTCTTTCGGGGCACTGTGGATCAGACCGCGGCCTACCCGCGCGAAATCCTCGAACTGGCCCTGCGCCACCATGCCGGCGGCCTGATCCTGGTTCACAACCACCCCGGCGGCAACCCCGCCCCTTCCTCGCAGGACAAGGCCCTGACCGAGACCATTGCCCGCCTGGCCGATGACCTCGGCCTGCGCCTTCTCGACCACATTATCGTGACCGCCGAGACCTACTCCAGCTTCCGCGCCCAAGGCTTGCTCTGATTTTTTTCTTCCCAAAAGGGAAAAAATCCACTTTTTTTCTTGCCTGAGGCTTTAAGAGCCTTATAATTGACTGAATTTGCTTTTCGCGGATTAAATTTACGCGAATACAACACCACGAGGAGACCTTCATGAGCGACAAAAAAACATTTTCCCCGGAAAAAGAAGAAGTTCAGGGCGAAAATTCAGATACTGCCAGCGCCGACAGCTCCGTTCAGGAAGCGGAAATCCCTACCACCATGCCACTTTTGGCGGTCAGGGACATTGTTGTCTTCAATTACATGATCCTGCCCCTGTTCGTAGGCCGCGAAAAAAGTGTGCAGGCAGTGGACGCGGCGCTTAACGGCAGCCGGTACATCTTCATCAGTACCCAAAAAGACGAGGCAGTGGACGAACCGGCACCCGAAGACCTTTACACCACCGGCACCGTGGCCATGATCATGCGCATGCTCAAGATGCCCGACGGCCGGCTGAAAGTCCTGGTTCAGGGGCTGACCCGGGCCAAAATCACCGATTTTGTGCAGCACGACCCCTTCGACATGGTCAAGATCGAGACCATCGATGAACTCGTGGTCGAAAATCCCGGCCCCGAAGAGGAAGCCCTGCTGCGCTCGGTCAAGGAACAGAGCGAAAAAATCCTGACCCTGCGCGGCATCGACGCCGGCGAGATCATGAATGTGCTCAACGCCGTGAACGAGCATGGCCGCCTGGCCGACCTTGTGGCATCGAACCTGCGTATGAAGTCCTCCGAGGCCCAGCGCATCCTTGAGAGTCACGATCCCATTGAACGGCTGAATCTGGTCAACTCGCAACTGGTCAAGGAAGTGGAAGTGGCCTCCATGCAGGCCAAGATCCAGAGCATGGCCAAGGAAGGGATGGACAAGGCCCAGCGCGAATATTTCCTGCGCGAGCAGCTAAAGGCCATCCGCCGCGAGCTTGGCGACAAGGGCGGCGAAGGCGAGGAGATGGAGGAACTCAGAAAAACCCTGAACTCCCTCGGCCTGCCCAAAAAGGTGAAAAAAGAGGCTGACAAGCAGCTCTCGCGCCTTGAGTCCATGCACCCGGACAGCTCGGAAGCGACGATCCTGCGCACCTATATTGACTGGCTCATCGACCTGCCCTGGAAGAAAACCTCCAAGGACCGGCTCGACATCAAGGAAGCCGCCAAAATCCTGCATGAGGACCACTACAACCTGGAGAAGGTCAAGGAGCGCATCCTCGAATACCTGAGTGTGCGGAAACTCAACCCGGCCATGAAGGGCCCGATCCTGTGCTTTGTCGGCCCTCCCGGCGTTGGCAAGACGTCGCTTGGCAAGTCCATCGCCAGATCCCTCGGGCGTAAATTCGTGCGCATGTCGCTGGGCGGAATGCGTGACGAGGCCGAGATCCGCGGTCACCGCCGAACCTACATCGGCGCCATGCCCGGCCGCATAATCCAGTCCATGAAGGACGCCGGAACGATCAACCCGGTCATCATGCTCGACGAAATCGACAAGCTCGGCAACGATTTCCGGGGCGACCCGTCATCGGCCCTGCTGGAGGTGCTCGATCCGGAACAGAACAACTCCTTTACGGACCATTACCTGAACGTGCCCTACGATCTGTCCAAGGTCATGTTCATCTGCACGGCCAACATGCTCGACACCATCCCGTCGGCCCTTCTGGACCGCATGGAAGTGATCCGCATCCCCGGCTACACGGAGCAGGAAAAGACCATCATCGCCAGGCGCTACCTGTTGACCCGGCAGATCAAGGAAAACGGTCTCACAAACGACACCCTGATCATCTCCGACGCGGTGCTGGCCGAGATCATCCGGGGCTACACGCGGGAGGCGGGCCTGCGCAACCTGGAACGGGAGATCGGCTCCATTTGCCGCAAGTATGCGCGCCGGGTGGCCGAGGGCAAGAAGGGGCCGTTCCGCGTGACCACTTCGGCGCTCATCAAACTCCTGGGACAGCCCAAGTTCATGGACGAGGAGCGCGAAAGCTCCATGCCTCCCGGCGTGGCCCTGGGTCTGGCCTGGACGCCTTACGGCGGCGAGATCCTGCACATCGAATGCAGCCTGCTGCCGGGCAAGGGCAAGCTCATCCTGACCGGAAAGCTCGGAGAGGTCATGAAGGAGAGCGCCCAGGCGGCACTGAGCTATGCCCGCACCAAGAGCGCGAGCCTGAACCTTGCCGACGACTTCTTCGACACGCACGACATTCACATCCACGTCCCGGCGGGCGCCACCCCCAAGGACGGGCCCTCCGCCGGCGTGACCCTGGTCACGGCGCTCATGTCGGCCATCAGCAACGAACCCGTGGCCTCGGATGTGGCCATGACCGGCGAGATCACCCTGCGCGGCCGGGTCATGCCGGTTGGCGGGATCAAGGAAAAAATCCTGGCTGCGGTCAGCCACGGGGTCAAGAAGGTGCTCATTCCGGCCCGCAACGCCCACGACCTCGACGAGATCCCCAAGGAACTCAGAAAGCGCATCACGGTCAAAACCGTCGAAGCCATCGACGAGATCTGGCCGGAAGTGCGCTCCCTGCAAAGCGAATAGCCCACCACCCTTAAGAACAAAGCGAAAGCCCCCGCGAAACATGTGTGTCGCGGGGGCTTTCGCTTCGTTCTGCTGCCGGAACAGCCGTCATGCGGGGTTTGCGTCCGTCCCCTCTTCGCCCTGCAATCCGGTGCAGGGCAGTTCGATGATAAATCTGCTTCCGGAACCAGGGGTCGACTCTGCCCACATCTTGCCGCCGTGGCCACTGGTCACGATGAAATAGGAAACGGAAAGCCCGAGCCCGGTTCCGATTCCCGGAGGCTTGGTGGTATAGAAAGGCTCGAAGACCCTGCGGCGAACCTCGGCCGACATGCCAGAGCCATTGTCCTCGAATTCACAACGAACGCCCGAGGCCAAATTCGACAACCGAACCTCGATTCTCGGGTCATCAGGCCCCGATTCACCCATATTCATTGCCTGGGCAGCATTGCGCAGCAGATTCAAAAACACCTGCTCAAGTTCCGTCTCCGTGCATTCGACCTCCGTGAGATCAGGCGCATAATCCTTGACGATTCGGATTCGCTTGAAATCGAAGCTCTTCTTCAGATCATAGTCATTTTGCGCCAGGGCTACCGCTCGGTCCACAATTGTCGGTATTGCGCAGATGGTGCGCCTGGATTCACTGCGGCGGCTGAAATCGAGCATGTGACGGATGATTTCCGCCGCCCGCAGCGCCGCAGCCTGCATGTCCTGCACAAAGGGCAGAATCTTGCGGGCCTGCATGTATTTTTCCAGCAAGGCCATATCAAGGCCGATACTCTGGGCCACTTCAATATTCTTGTGAAAGTCCGGCCGCGTCCGCTGCACCAGATTCTGCGCCGTCTGCACGATAATACCCAAGGGGTTGTTGATCTCATGGGCTATCCCGGCCGCGATTCCTCCCACCGAGACCATCTTCTCACTTTGAATCATCATCTCCTGCATGCGCTTGAACTCCGTCACATCCCGTATCACAGCCAGCAGAAAACGCTCCTGCCCGATGGTTATGAACTGGCCCGAAACGCTGCACAGCACGTGGCTGCCGTCCTTGCGCCTGAATTCTACCTCCATGTTCTTGACCTGACCTGTGCGCTCAAGCTGCTCAACCACCCGCCGGCGGCCCTGCGGATTGACGAAGAGCCCCATTTCCACGGAAGTCTTGCCGACAAGCTCCGACTGCGCATATCCGGTCAGGCTGGCATAGGCGTCATTAATTTCCACAAGCAATCCGCTATCCGGGTCCGAGAGAGAAATGGCATCCGGAGACAGCTTGAAAAGACGTGAAAACTTGTCCTCGGACTGGCGCAGCCGCTCCTCTGTACGCTTGCGTTCGGTGATATCGCGAAAAATCCCCTCCACACCGAGAACTGCGCCCTGCTCGTCGCGGTACAACCCGCTCGATGTAGCCACGAGCACTGGCTGTCCGTCCTTTCTTTTCAGAACCACTTCGAAATCGGCCACAAAGCCATGCAGCCTGATGCGTTCCATGAAATCCTTTCGGCCCTCGGGATTAAACCAGAACTCCTCATTCGGACGCCCGATCATTTCTTCTGCATTTGCGTAGCCCAGCAGGCGAAATCCCGAGGGACTGAGCATTGCCAAGCGCCCCTCGACATCAGTGCGGTAGAAAACGTCATGAATGTTATCGATGACGGAGCGATAGAGTTTCTCGCTCTTGCGCAGCGCCTCATCGGCCCTTTTTCTCTCAGTGTAGTCAAAAAGCAGGGACAGCATGACTTCCCGGCCCTGAAGAATGATAATCTCAGCAGACCAGAGGGCCGAACGGGTTTCTCCCGACTTGGTCAGAAACTCGATGGGAAACTCTTTGAAAGATCCATCCCTGCGCAATATTTCAATGGCTCTGTCTCTGCACTGCGGGTCGGCCCAGATCCCGACTTCCTTGGATGTCCGGCCGATCTGGTCTGCCTTGGCATGCCCGAGCATCTCCACCCAGCGGGCATTGACGTCGAGGAAACAGCCTGTGGCAATGTCGGAAATAACCAACGGCGCGGGGCTGGAATGAAAGGCTTTGGCAAAACGTTCCTCGCTCTGGTGCAAGAGCTCCTCGGCCTTTTTGCGTTCGGAGATGTCGCGGCCCACACCGACGATGGCCTCTATTTCCCCGGCTGCCCCCAGAATGGCCGAATCGCTCCAGGCCAGCCAGCGCCAGCCGTCAACGGTCATGGCGCGCTGTTCCATGTAGGCGGTGTGCGGCGGAACAAAAAGTGCCTTCATGGCCTCTTCGGTTACAGCCTGGTCATCCTCATGAATGAGCGGCATGAAGGTCGAGTTCAGCAACTCGTCTTCAGACTTTCCAAAAGCCTTGCAGTATGAAGGACTCACGTAAAGAAAACGGCCTTTCAAATCGACTTTGACCACCAGATCGGTCTGGTGTTCAACCAGGAGCCTGTATTTTTCCTCGCGCTCACTCGCCTCGCGCACAGAGTCCGCCAGCTCGACCGTTTTATTCAGGACCCGCCTGCGCAGGAAGAAATTCCACAAAAAAACGCCCAGCAGTACCGCAGTCAAAAAAGAAAATCCGAAAACGATCATGTGCCAAGGCAAGGCGGCATGTACCGACTGGCCTGACCATTCGTCCATGATGGCGCGCAGTTCAGGCTCCGTGATTTGATCGAAGCCGCCCTGCAGGACGGTCAGAAGTTCGCTGTTATTCTTGCGAACCGCCCCGTGCACGGAATATGTGGTGACGAGCCCTGTGGCTTGGCGAAAATTGGAACTGCCCGCATGCTGGGCCAGATAATGCTGCGCCACAGGCACATCCGAGATAAAGACCTTGATCTCACCTGAAATTGCCGCCGCGACAAGATCGCGCGCACCGGGGAAGGTTGCGAATCGCAATTGCGGATGCCTGGACAGCACCACGTCCCGGGCAGCGTCGCCGCTGACGATTCCTATCGAAAATCCCGTGAGATCTTTTACATTTTTAATTCCTCCGAGCTGATCATGAAAAAATATGGCCGATGGTATGACCGCGATCTGCGTCGTCAGCTCAAACATTTCCTCACGCTGCGGCGTACGCGCCACCCCGCCCAGCGCGTCAGCCTGCCCATCCCGCACTGCGGCAAGCGCCTCGTTCCACTCCATGAGGCGAAATTCCACGGCGATGCCGGTCTTTGTGCTCCACAATTGCCAGATATCGACCAGAATCCCCTTGGGGTCGCCTGAGGCATCAAGAAAAACGTAGGGCGGGTAATCCTTGTCATCCGCCACGACGATCTTCTCGGGAGCGGCCAGCGCACCCGAGACAAAAATTATCTGAAGGAAGAAGGCAAGAGCTGCGCCCGCCCAAAGGCAGACCGCGAATCTCCCGTCCTTTTTGTTGCAGCTCATTGCGGCAGCTCACTTTTGAAAAAACGCCTCGCGCAGTTCCTGGCGTATTGAGATTCTCCGGCAAAAAGAGATCCGGGTGAGCCGATTGTGACGACTCACCGCAAAAAAATCTACGGCATCAGCGAATCACTGATTTCCTTGAACAGGTCGGCCATGCACACCACGCCGATGATTTTCCCTCCCTCCTCGACCACGGCCCGCCCACGGCGATAGTCAAGAAAAACCTCGAGCACCCTGGCCAGCGGATCGTTGGGCTTGAGCATGGGGACGTCATGCTGCAGGCATTCGGAAATGCGCACCAGGGAGCAACTGCGGCAGGCCGATGCAAAGGCGCTGTCCCAGTCGACCTCGTTGCCGTCGAGGACCGAGCCCTTGAGCAGGCAGGGGCCGATGCCCTGGATCAGGTTCCACATGGACAGCACGCCCAGAAACTTATCATTCTTCGAAAAAACCAGCACGAAGCTCGTGTCCGCCTGCCTGGAACGGATCTCGCGCAAGGCCGTGATGGCCTCGGAAAGTGTCGCGTCCTCGCGGACAGAGGCGAAATCCTCACGCATGATATCCCAGACCCGTTTGCGTAACATCATGATTGTTTCCTCTGTTGATTGTAATGAAGAAAAAGGGTCACAGGCCCTTGAGACGTATTCTAATCAAAGTCGGCCAGCAGGGCGCCGATGTGCAGTTCCTCTGTCAGCGACTGGTTCTGATACAATGTCCTGATCCGCCACGAAGCCTGTTGCAGATGGGCGTTGGTGATGCCGTTGGACAAGGCTGTGTAAGCTTCGAGAAAAGCGGCCAGATGATCGCATACTTTCAGCATCCTGCCATCCTTGGGACAAAATTCATCCTGATTGTATTGCCCCTGCAGCTGATCCCAACTCACGATCTGAGCCCGGCCATTCTGCATGATGGTGGACTCGAACTCCGAGCCGACCTCAATGCCCAGAAAATATTCCAGCCGATCCACAAGCCCTCCATAGACCGACCTGTCGAGGACGGAAAAGAGGCGGCGCTCAAGTTCCCGGCCTTCGTATTCCCGGATCAGATCACCGATGCCCTGGACCGAACTCTTGACCGGAGAGATGATGTCCCGAGTCAATAGCTCAGGTATATCGTGAAACAGTCCTGCATAGAAATTGTTTTTTCTGCGAACCGGACACGCGCCCACGGCGATGCTGAAAAAATAGGCCAGGCAGGCCACGATGAACATGTGCCCCAAAACGGAAGTCTCGGGAATACGCGGGGTCTGGGACCAGCGCTTCTGAAAACGCAGCTGCCCGCACATGAAGGCGAACTTGCCAAGGCGGGTGCTCGGCCCCTCGATCAGCTGGCGCACGCCGGTCAGGTCCAGATGCGCTTCCAGCCCTCGCACGAAATTATCCTCGATGTCGTCCATCTCTTCATCCCATTTGTTCATGTCGCGGATGAGATGGAACTCCCATCTGCTGGCAAAAAGATGCGCCGCGTCAAGGATGCGCGAGGCCAGGCTTTCGTCGCCACTGACCTGCCGCTCGAAATGGTCCTTCATGCCATCCCAGAAATCCTTGCCCAGAGGCTGGACGCGCGGCTGCAATTCATTGAGTACCCAGGCGGTAAGTTTTTGATAGTGCGCCGGATTGGATTTGATCTGGTAGAAGATGGGCGGCTTGATGTCGGTTATGACCAGGCGGTAGAGATAGTCGTAAATTCCTCCGCGCACGATGTCCTCGCCAAGGACGGCCCGGTCGGCGGACGAAAGATTCTGGGAATTGAGTTCGAAGAGCAGCCAGGCGACGATCATCTTGTGGGCCTGCTTGTCGACCTCCACAAGTTCCATGGGACGCATCTTGTCGTTCCAGCGTTTCATGAAACTCCCGGAAAACACAAGCTGAAGCAAACCCTTGCGTATACTGGCCACCATCAACCTCCCCGTGTTGCCGGAGCTGTCCGGCGGGTGAAATTTTTCTGAAAAAAACAAGAAAAATGCTTTACAAGCAGGCTCAGGACAGATAGCTGTTTCTTCCCTTATCCCACACGCATTGTTTCGTTACGTTGTAGCGGTTACGGTGGTAAAGCACAACCATTTGTGCATGTTACCTCCGATCTCAAGGTTGAAAGCACCCGCAACGACTCGGGTTTATCAGGCAGGAGCCACAGAAATGAAGACGTACAGTCCCAAAGCAAGTGAACTGACCCACAAATGGTACCTTGTCGACGCCAAGGACAAGGTCCTGGGCCGACTTGCAACGGAAATAGCAACCCGCCTCCGGGGAAAACACAAGGCCGAATTCGCCCCGCACATGGATAACGGTGATTTCATCATCGTCATCAACGCGGACAAGATCAAGGTAACCGGCCAGAAGGCTTCCCAGAAGACCTACTACCGTTATACCGGTTACGTAGGCGGACTTCGGGAAACCACTCTGGAAGAGATGATGGTCAAAAGCCCGGAAACGGTCATCACCAAAGCGGTCAAAGGCATGCTGCCCAAAAGCGCATTGGGCTTTCAGCTGATCAAGAAACTGAAAGTATACACCGGCACGGAACATCCTCACCAGGCACAGCAGCCTGAAGTGCTGGACATCTAATCAGGGATGGAGAAGATTATGAGTCAAGATTTCTTCTACGGTACCGGCAAAAGAAAGACTTCCGTTTCCCGGACCAGACTGTATAAAGGCACAGGGACCATCACGGTCAACGGTCGCGAACTGGGTGACTACTTTCCCCGGGCCACGTTGCAGATGATTATCCGTCAGCCTCTGAAGCTGACCAAGACCCTCGAAAAATTCAACATCGCCTGCCGCGTTACCGGCGGCGGTCTTTCCGGACAGGCTCAGGCCGTGCGTCACGGCATCAGCCGCGCCCTGCTTGAATTCGATCCGGAAATGCGCGGCGTGCTCAAGCGTGCCGGTTTCCTGACCCGCGATTCCCGCGTCAAGGAAAGAAAGAAGTACGGCCAGCGCGCTGCCCGTGCCCGGTTCCAGTACTCCAAGCGTTAATCGCCCTCTGGTTTTCGAACACACTGGGGCAGAGGTGCACGCGCACCTCTGCCTTCTTTTTTTTAAAGGAGCGCCCTGTGAGCAGCAAGAAAATCCAGCCCGTCATGGTGTTCGCGGATGCGAACGGCAATGTTTACGACCACCCCGACCTGCTCATGCTCGTGCGCCGTGGCCGCGAACTGACCCTGCCCCGCCCGGACGAACTCATTGCCTTGCCCGAAGGCAGCGACCTCTATCTTTTGCCGGGCCGTCATGCCCTCGGGCTCGATCCTGAAACAGGCAAAGCCGAAGCCATGGAAGAACGGGCCGTGGCCGCCTTTGTCTGCCCGTCCTACACCCTGTCCGCCTCGGCGGCCTACCTGCCTGACGCAGATGCTCCCAAATTGCCCTTGTTCGCTTACGGAGCCATCGGTTTTGCCAGGGACAAATTCTGGGTCGCGGCCACCCAGGTCGACAAGGACAGAAGGCAGGTCTTCAGCCAGATCGCGCCGGAACGGATCACCAAGGGCGCCCAGGACCTCTTGAAGCGCTATCCCGAAAACCGGCTGATCTCGCATCTCTCGCGCTGCGCCCTGACCTTTTGCTGCCCGGCCGCAAAAAACCTGGCCCTGGGCCGGTTCGAAGCCCCCCTGCCAACGGCCAAGGCCTGCAATGCCCGCTGCTACGGCTGCATTTCGCATCAGCCGCTGGACTCGGGGTTTCCGTCCTCCCAGAACCGCATTGACTTCACGCCCACGGCCAAAGAAATTGTCGAGATCATGAACCTGCATTCAAGGCGGGCCAAGAATCCTGTCATGTCCTTCGGCCAGGGCTGCGAAGGCGAACCCCTGACCGAAGCCGCGCTCCTGACCGAAGCCATCGCCCTCTTCCGCAGCGGCGGCGGCCGGGGCACGGTCAACATCAACACCAACGCGAGCCTGCCGGACACCATGCCCGGCCTGGCGAAGGCCGGCCTTGACTCCATCCGGGTCAGCCTGAACAGCGCGCGGGAATCCGTCTACAACAGTTACTACAGGCCCCATGGCTACACCTTCGCCGATGTCTGCCGCACCATCGCCACGGCCAAGGAGCACGAACTTTTCGTGTCCCTCAACTATCTTTTCTTCCCCGGCGTGAATGACGTGGAGAGCGAACTTGAAGCCCTGACCGACCTCGTCGCATCCACCCGGCCCGACTACATCCAGATGCGCAACCTGAGCCTTGACCCCGAGCTTTACCTGGGCTGTGTCGGAGATCCGACCGAACCGTCCATGGGTCTTGGCAATTTCATGAAGCGGCTCAAAAAAGCCTGCCCCTGGATCAATTACGGCTATTTCAATCCCTACATCGAGAACAAGAGCCCCCTGCTCTGGACATAGCCGCTTGCCTGCGCGCCAGCGGCTAAAAGCCGTTGTCGCAAAAATGGCTTGCCAAAAAGCCCAAAAAAACCCCGCCTGGAAAACCAGACGGGGTTCAATCATTTCGGAAGTAGAGCAGGACGGCGGTGGCCGCCTTGCGGTCAGCTCATGCGTCCGCGACCGGAAAATCTATGCGGACCTGTTCCTCGCCTTCGGCCCGTTCGACAATCTCGCCGATAATCCAGGCATCCTGCTTCAGGGCGCCCAGCCGGTGCACCACATCCTTGGCCATGTCCTTCTTGACGACCATGACGTAGCCGATGCCGCTGTTGAAAATCTGCAGCATCTCTTCCCAGCTCAGGTTCCCCTGGGTCCGCAGCCATTCGAACACGGGCGGGATGCTCCAGGAGCCGAACCGGATCTGCGCGGTCACGCCCTTGGGCAGGATGCGCACGATGTTGTCATAGAACCCGCCGCCGGTGATGTGAACCATGCCATGAATCTCCCAGTCCCGCATGACGTTGCGCACGGCTTCGACATAGATGCGGGTAGGCGTGAGCAGCACCTCGGCCACGGTCTGCTCCGTGCCGGGAAAGATGTCGTTTGGCTGCATGCCCGACTGGGCGTAAAGCTTGCGCACCAGAGAATACCCGTTGGAATGGACGCCCGAGGAGGCCAATCCGATGATGATATCCCCCACGCCGATACTGGAACCGTCCACGACCTTGTCGTTGTCGACCATGCCGACACAGAACCCCGACAGATCGTACTCCCCGTCGGCGTAGAAATCGGGCATCTCGGCGGTCTCGCCGCCAATGAGGGCGCACTGGGCTTCCTTGCAGCCGTCGACGATGCCCTTTATGACCGCTTCGGCCTTGTCGATATCGAGCTTGCCCGTGGCAAAATAGTCAAGAAAAAACAGCGGCCGCGCACCCTGGACAATGATATCGTTGACGCTCATGGCCACCAGGTCGATGCCGACCGTGTCGTGCCTGTCGAACATGAAGGCAAGCTTGAGCTTGGTACCCACTCCGTCGGTGGAAGCCACCAGCACCGGCTCGTTGACCATGGACATGGACGGTTTGAAAAGACCGCCGAACCCGCCGATATCGTTGACAACGCCCTTGGTGTAGGTCGATGCTACCAGAGATTTGATCCGGGAAACGAACGTGTTGCCCGCCTCGATATCAACCCCGGCATCCTTGTAGGCCTTGTCTCGCTGGGACATTTACAACTCCTTGTTTCTTCGCCTTCAACCAGCTACGTTAATGCAAATCATTCTTCATCTGGAGGCCACGTTGCATAAACTCACGGATGGACCAAGTAAAGCAAAAAACACGTCGTTGGCAAGGTCGGTCCTTGTGCCTGTCTTTCTTTTTCTCTTCATCGCCCAGGCTGCCCTGGCGGACATTGTCATTGATTCCGGCGAGGGAAAGGACACCGTGATGCAGGTCGGCGGAGCTGGAAATAAAAACGATGCCGGGACCATAATCATCCAGTCAGACCCTGACAACGGTTCGCTGATCCTGGTCGCGCCGCCGCCTGCTCCGCCACAGGAGAATCCCGAGCTTGGCCCTGTCATCATCGTCCCGGAAATCCACATCAAGGAGTGACGCATGGACACGCCCGCGCTGCTTTGGCGCCCCCTGGAAGAAAACACGCTGCAATGCCAGCTCTGCGCCCATTTCTGCCGCATCGAAGAAGGCACCCGGGGCCTGTGCGGGGTGCGGGAGAACAAGGGCGGCCAGCTCTTCTCGCTCTCTCACGACAAGGTCGCGGCCCTGAACCTCGATCCGGTGGAGAAAAAACCCCTCTTTCATTTCCTGCCCGGAACCAGGACCCTGTCCCTTGGCACCCAGGGCTGCAACCTGGCCTGCGCGTTCTGCCAAAACGCAAGCCTCTCGCAGCCCCCCCGGCAGGGCAAGGCGCTCAGCGGAGAAGCCATCCCTCCCCGGGAAATCATCCGCATGGCGCAGACGTCGGGAGCCGCCTCCATAGCCTACACCTATTCCGAACCCACGGTCTTCTTCGAACTCATGCTCGAAACCGCGGTCCTGGCCAGAGAGGCGGGGCTGGCCAACATCATGGTCAGCAACGGTTTCCAGAGCCCGCAATGCCTGGATGCGCTGGAAGGTCTGATCCAGGCCGTCAACATCGACATCAAAGCTTTTCGCGAGGAGTTTTACCGCGACATCTGCGCCGCACGGCTGGGTCCGGTGCTCAAAAATCTGGTGCATATGAAAAAACTGGGCTGGCACATCGAAGTGACAACCCTGATCATCCCGGACCTGAATGACTCGGACGAAGAACTGGGCGACATCGCCCGCTTTGTGCACGACGAACTGGGAAAGGATACGCCCTGGCACGTCTCACGCTTTCACCCCTGCCATCAGATGCAAAACCACCCGCCCACGCCCCTTGATACCTTAAAACGGGCCTACGACATCGGACGGGCCGCAGGGCTCTGCCATGTCTTTGTCGGCAACGTGCCGGGATCGGATCTGGAAAACACCAGTTGCCCCGGCTGCGGACAGACGGTCGTGGAGCGCAACGGCTTCACCATCCTGCGCAACAGGCTGCGCCGGGGCGTGTGTCCCGGGTGTGGCAATGTCGTCATCAAACCGGAGAATCTGGGGGAAGGTGATTGAAAAAAAGCGCCGCGGCGCGTCCTTTAAAATTCAATCCCCCGCCGGGCTTTGCCTCCCTTGGCGTAGACATGCCTGACTTCGGTGATGTCCGAAACGATGTCGGCAAGCTCCACTATCCAGGCCGGAGCACCGCGCCCGGACAGGACCAGATGGGTGCCCTGGTCCTGGCTGCGCTTGATGAGTCCCCGCACCTCATCTTCCAGGAGCAGGCCATGGTGCAGGGCGTACAGCGTCTCGTCGAGGATAAGCATGTCAACACCATGTTCCACACGCTCTTCGGCCCATCGCAAAAGCTGCATCGCCTTTTCGCGATGCTTTTCAAAGTCGGCATCACGGTAAAAGCCCGCTCCCGAGGCCAGAAAATCATCTCCGAGCAATTCGGCCAGCATCGTCTGTTCGCCAGCCTGATCATTTCTCTTCATGAACTGCCCGAAGGCTACGGCAAGCCCCTGCCCCAGGGCGCGGATGGCCTGGCCCACGCAGGCCGAGGTCTTGCCCTTGCCGTTGCCGGTGTAGATCAGGAGCATGCATCCCTCTCAGGCTCACGCGGGGCACTCAGACGGGCCAAGGTCGCTCGGACCTGGGCCAGAATCTCCTCCTCGCCTTCAACCTTGCCGCCGAGCATGAGCACGCGGCCGTCGCAGATGGTCGTGTCCACGCAGGAGCTGTTCGCGCTGTAGACGAGGTTGGAGACGAGGTGATGCCCCGGGACCATGCGCACATGCTCCAGATTGACCAGAATGCAATCCGCGAGCTTGCCCCGGGCGATGCGGCCCGCGTCCAGCCCGTACATGCGCGCGCCGTTCAAGGTGGCCGCGTCAAAGGCTTCCTGGGCCGGAAAGACGGTGGGGTCCATGGACGTGACCTTGGCCAGAAGGGAGGCGATCTTCATCTCCTCGATCATGTCCAGATTGTTGTTTGAAGAACAGCCGTCGGTACCCAGGGCCACGGCAACGCCCTGGGCTGTCATGGCTGCGTAGTTGAACTGTCCGGAACAGAGCTTCATGTTCGAGACCGGACAATGCACGACCTGCACCCCGTGCCGGGCCAGCAGGGCCATTTCCGTTTCGCTCATCCACACGGCATGCGCCAGGATCAGGTTCGGGGCCAGAAGACCCAGCTCGTGCAGATACTCCACGGGCCTTTGGCCATGTTTGGTCAGGCAGTCTTCGACCTCTTTTTGCGTCTCGGAAAGGTGCAGGTGCACCAGGAGCCCGTGCCGGTTCGCGTATTCCCCCAGCCAGCGCAGGGAGTCCGAAGACACGGTGTAGATGGCGTGAGGCCCGAGAATGAACTGAATCCGGTCCGGAAACGCAGCGCTGGCGGCGTGCAGATCCATGACCTGCCGCTTCATGGTTTCAGCGCGGGCCGGGTCGTCGAAATCAAAAAAGGCCGCGGACAGCGCCGCACGCATGCCCATCTCCGTCACGGCCCGGGCCGTGCCCTTCCAATGCCAGTACATATCGGCGAAAAAGGTCGTTCCGGACTTGATCATCTCAAGGCAGGCCAGCTTCGCACCCCAGTAGATGTCATCTTCCGTCAACCTAGCCTCAAACGGCCAGATGTGATCGGCAAGCCATGTATGCAGATCCATATCGTCGGCATAACCGCGCAGAAGCGTCATGGCTGCATGGGTGTGGGCATTGTGGAAGGAAGGGAGGATAGCCTTGCCCGACCCGTCGATGACCACATCGGCGGAAGAGTCCACATCCGTTCCGATGGAGTCGAAGCGATTGCCCTTGATGAGCACATCAACCAACTCTCCATTCAGGCGCACTTTTCTTATCAAGATACTCAAGGGGCCACCTCCGTTGTTTGGAGGTATCTGATAACGATATCCCCCCGGCGTTGTCCATAGAGATACGTTGGGCGCTGCCGCAGGCCAGAGGCCACGGAACGACATTTCCGGCTGCCGCCTTCTTCTCTTTTGCAGCGGGGTCGGTTATAGAACCGCGCACGCAATCCATGTACAAGAGGTTCACTATGAAAAATACAGGCATGCTCTCCACGTTGCGGGGCAAGATAACGGCGACAATCCTGACCCTGCTGGCCCTCAATGCCGCAGGCCTGATCTGGATCGCCCTCACCGCAAGCTCCGCCATCTCGCCGCTGACGTGGGGCGTGGCGGGAATCATCCTGCTCGTAACCATGGGCATCGGAGCCGTGGCCCTGAAGATTCTGCACCGCGAGGCGCAGCGAAGCATCGCCGACATAAACGCCGTGTTCCAGAACATCCAGGGCCAGGAGGCCGACCTGTCCTGCACCATGGAAGACCTGGACAACCCGGACCTGGAACACATTTCAAGCTGCTACAACAGCTTCCTGGCGAGCGTGCGCGAACTGGTGGAAAGAATTCGCAGGATGGGCATCGACATCGCCCTCGACAGCACCCGCATGGCCAAGTCCGTGTTCGACACCAGAAACAAGACCGCAGCCCAGGGCTCCATCGCCGAGGAAGTGGCTGTAGCCAGCAACGAGGCCAACGCGGCCATCGCCGAAATCGCGCAGAACACGCAGTATGTGGCCGAAAAAACCACCAGCAACCTGAACACCGCCCACAGGTCGCACACCGAACTGCAGGACGTCACGGACAAGATCCACAAGATAAACGACATCGTCGAATCCTTCCGCAACACCGTGGATGACCTGGGCGCAAGCTCCTCCAACATCCTGAGCATCGTGACCATCATCAACGGCATCTCCGAACAGACCAACCTTCTTTCCCTGAATGCCACCATCGAGGCGGCCCGGGCCGGCGAACATGGCAAGGGTTTTGCCGTGGTGGCCGAGGAAGTGCGCGAACTCTCACGCAGAATAAAGCCAGCCACAGAAGAAATATCCAACAATATCGGAGCGATGGTCAAGATCGTCGAACGCACCCAGACCGAGACCGCGCAAATCCTGAATTATGCCAAGGACACGGATCAGGTCGTGACCGCGGCCACGGTCAATTTCGAACGCATGATCGAAGATTTTGAAACAGCCAATGACCAGTTGATCAAAATCGCGGCCGCCATCGAAGAATTGTCGACCAACAACAACGACGTCACCGAGAAGGTCAACAACATCAACGCGCTCAGCCAGGAAATCGCCAAAGACATGAACTCTTCGGCCACATCGGTGGACGCCCTGAACTCCGTCACCGAGCAGATGCTTGAACTGGTGGCGCGCTTCAAGACCGGTGAGGGGAAATTCGACACGGTCATCGACACGGCCAGAGATATCCGCGACGATTATCAGGCCAGGATTCAGAGCATGAAGGACCGGGGCATCAACGTCTTCGACACCCAGTACAAGGCCGTGCCCAACACGTCACCGCAGAAATACGTCACCGCCTTCAGCGACGTTTTCGTCAAGGAAATGCAGAGCGTCGTCGACGAAGCGCAGAAAAGAATCCCGGGGACCATCTACTGCCTGGCCATCGACCACAAAGGCTACCTGCCCATCCATCACGGGGCCGTGTCCAAGGCCATGACCGGAGATCCGGCCAAGGACCTGCTCTACAGCAGACACCAGCGCATCTACCAGAGCAACCGCACCGAACAGCGCAGGTGCTCGCATACCGATCCGCTCCTGTTGCAGACCTACATGCGCGACACCGGCGAAATCCTGAACGACCTGTCCATGCCCATCTTTGTCGACGGCAAGCACTGGGGGGCCTTCATCATGGGCTTTGATCCGCGAAACATGTTCAGCGACTCCTGAAAAGACCTGCATTCCTTCTTGAAAAGGCCGGACCGCTCCGGCCTTTT
Source organism: Desulfomicrobium sp. (assembly GCA_041690155.1). GTDB lineage: Bacteria > Desulfobacterota > Desulfovibrionia > Desulfovibrionales > Desulfomicrobiaceae > Desulfomicrobium. The sequence continues at coordinate 38,280 of JAWLHW010000007.1, forward strand.
CGCGTTGCTGCGCCGTTGTCATCCGGTCAAGACCCGCCGTGCCGGGTCCGCGCACAAATCCAGAAAACAGGCATGCACACGACTGTCCCCGGTCAACTCCGGGTGAAAGGCCGTGGCCATGAGATGGCCCTGACGCAAGGCCACCGGGGCCTCTTTCTGACGGGCCAGAACCTTCACGCCCGGGCCTGTTTCAAGCACGCGCGGAGCGCGAATGAATACGCCCGGGTAGGGCCGGGAATCCGGGAACCCTTCAAAGGACAACCCGGATACAAAACTCTCCTGCTGGCGTCCGTAGGCATTGCGCGCGACACCCATGTCCATCAGCCCCAGAAAGGGCTCCTCGCCTTCGACTCTGGCCGCCA
>JAWLHW010000007.1:38741-40599 GCA_041690155.1 Desulfomicrobium sp.
CCGCAGACAAACGGCACCTTGAACGCGTTCTTGTCGATATGAAATTCCTCATCCGCCGGGGTCAGGACCTCGCTCTCGTCGATATAGTCCACGCCCACGGCCTCAAGGATGCGGGCCTCCATGAAATGGCCGATGCGGCATTTGGCCATGACCGGGATGGAAACCGCCGCCATGATCTCGCGAATCATGGACGGATCGGACATGCGGGCCACGCCTCCGCTGGCCCTTATATCAGCGGGAACCCTCTCCAGGGCCATGACCGCGCAGGCCCCGGCCTCTTCGGCGATGCGAGCCTGGTCCGCGTTGACCACGTCCATGATCACCCCGCCCTTGAACATCCGGGCCAGGCCCGTGTTCAGCATTGCCTTATCGTCATTTACGTCATTTGTTTTCATGCTGTCCTCCTCGTTAAGATTGGACAGTCGTTCAAACAGTCAGGGCGCAAAATGACAATAGCAGTTTATTGCGGAGAAAATATGGAGGATTTCTCCATATCAGACAGATTCAAGAGAAAGCAGATAAGAACGCAAACTGTCCTGGCGGCCCTTGAGCCCAAGCTTGCGGCGCAGATGATGGCGGTGGGTGTCGATGGTGGAGGTGCCGACCCCGAGGCGGACGGCGATCTCCTTGGTGCCGAGCCCCGCGCGGATCAACTCCGCGACCTGGATCTCGGCCGGAGTGAGGCCCTGGCAGACTGTGGATAGCCGATGGCAAAAGGGCTCGGTCAGCTCCTTGAGGCCCAGACGGAGTTGCTCGGCCAGCAAACGAGCCTCGTCCCCGGCGCAGAGCCCTTCCAGGCGATCAAGGGTAGGAGTGATACGACGGCGGACATTGGCCAGCACGGCCTGTTCAAGCTCTTCGCGATCTTCTTCGCGCTGGCGCAGGAGAACTTTGAGGGCTGTGTTCATCTCGGCCAGACGCTCGGTCTGGGCCAGCAGTTCGGCAGTGCGTTCCCGCACCCGTTCCTCCAGCACCTCGCTGTGCCGTGCCCGCAACGCCTCCTCTTCCTTGCGCCCGCTGATTTCGGCCAGGGTGCCCACGTACCCCAGCAGATTGCCCTCCGGACCGTGAACCGGTCGGGTCTGTTCCTCCACCCAGCCCACTTGTCCGTCCGGGCGGACGTAGCGATACTCGGCGCGAAAAAGAGGCGCTTCCCCCGTCACGGATCTGGCCCGCGCACGCAGCAGCCTCGGCAGGTCTTGCGGATGGACAGTCCTGGCCCAGCCGTCCCCCAGAGCCTGCGCCTCGGACAGCCCCATCATCTCGCAGAAGGTCGTATTAACGAAGACGCATTTGTCGCTGGCGTCGTCAAAAAAAATGCCCAAGGGCGAACCGTCGACCAGGACGCGCAAACGGGCCTGCAAGACCGCCAGTTCGGCTTCAAGGTCGCGCAGGCGTTTTTCTGAATCAGTTGCCATGCAAAAGCAGATAAAGGCTCATCGCAGATATGGGAATACTTCTTTTTGCGGCCTCGCGCAGCCCGGCGTCAGACCCGGACTTCTGCCAAAACAAACCCGCCCTTGATCCCGGCCCGTGCACGGCGTACGTACCAGTGAACACATCTGTTACGGAGTTTCCCATGAAAAAATTGATCCTTGCGTGCGTTCTTGTGCTGGGCATCCTGCCTGCTGCTGCGGCCATTGCCGGACCGTGGTCCGCCCTTGAGCCCGTCCAGCTTTCCGCTTCGGACACCTCGGCGACCCTGGCGGTTGGTGAAAAACTGGGCAAAATCGACAACCTGCGCTTCAAGATCGACGGTGCGACAGTCATGTTTGAAAGCCTGACTCTCATCCCGGTCGAGGGCGACCCCATCCCCTTGCGCATCCCCGTGCAGCTCAAGTCCGGAGAATCCTCGGGG
>JAWLHW010000008.1:0-32510 GCA_041690155.1 Desulfomicrobium sp.
CTTTGCAATGCCCTGGTACCAAGCGGAACGCGAGATCGGCATGTACTCCTTGAGGACGGTTTTGCACCTGAGAAGGCGCGGGTGGTAGGCGGTAGATGCTTCAGTCATGGATACTCCAGACTCATGGCACGAGTTCAGAGCGCGGACGTTCTCGGATTTCCGTGGACTTCTATATTCTCAAACGCACAAAAATCGTTTGACGAAATTAGATCAGAAATGCGATGAACTAAGCGGCTCTGTCTCGTAGCCAGCAAAGGCTTACAAACACACACTAGCACCTCGCACCGGATAACCGGGGCGAAAACCTTTAAAGAGAGGGAAATGCTAGCGAGACTCAGACACAAGAGCCATCTCTTCAAAGCCAGGGTAGTTGCAGCTCCCTGGCTTTTTTTTTTGTTCTCGATGACTCCAATAAACAATATTGTTGTCAATAAATAAAAAAAATCAACCAAAACCTTTTCCACAGGGGTGTCCCTACATTGTGGAACGATTTTTTAAACTATTTATAATAGGCCGTTGCTTGGTTTTTTTTGGGTGGGTTCCAATGCCATAAAAAAGATTTTTTGTGACACTGTCGTGGCGCTTTTTTCTAATTTTCTCCACAGCGCTATCTCCTGAGATACAGTAAAGATGAGAAGGCTCGTATTGTCAAGCGAGCCCTAAGCGTCTTTTGGCACGTCAAGATGGTTTTTTTCCCGCAAAAAAGAAAAAATATAAATGACCAAACATGGTCAAAGCTGGGCATAAGTGATCAAAAGTGATCAAATGGTGTGCAAAAATCAGTTGCTTTACGTGCTGAAAATGGAATTGTTGCAAAGAAATTTTTTTATAAAAAATTATTCTGCTGCGCAGCTAAGTATTGATAGGCCTCACTCGTTTAGTGCGCGTATTGGAATGACCTTCCCGGATTCTTGGAGTTTGTCCAAATAGTCGGCCCACTCCTGAAGCATCCTACGCCTGTCAGCGAGATATGAAGTATGGTTGTAGGCGGCCCTGACCGCGTTCGTGTCCTTGTGACTGAGTTGGGCCTCGATCCATTGAGAGGGATATCCTTTTTCGTGGAGCAGGGTTGATGCCGTGCTCCTGAAGCCGTGTCCGCAATGACGTCCCTTGTAACCCATGTCGTTGAGAGCATAGACGACGGTGTTCTCCGACATGATCTCGGCCTTGCCCTGGCCGGGGAATGCGTACCGTCCCTGTCCCGTAATCTCTTTGAGGGCAGTCAGCGCCTCCACGGCCTGTCGCGAAAGCGGCACGATATGCGGCTGGCCCATCTTCATTTTTTCGGCGGGCAGTCGCCACTCCTTGGCTTCAAAATCAATCTCGCTCCATTCCATCCGCCTCAGTTCTCCAGTCCTGCACATGAGCAAGGAGAGCAGTATCATCGCCGTCTTGGTGGTGAAGCGTCCTCTATAGTCATGAATATCCCTGAGCAGTATTGCCAGTTCTCGCGGTTCCGTGATCGCGGCCATGTGCTTTGTCTTTGATGACTGGATAGCTCCGCGACCCAAGGCGGTGCAGGGATTCTGCTCAATCATGCCGTGCAAGATGCCGTATGAGCAGATGCGTTGGATGTACTCGCGTTGGCGGCCTGCTGTTTCCAGCCTCCCCCTGGACTCGGCGACCCGGAGACATTCAAGCACCTGGAGCGGCTTCAATTCAGATATGATGATGTTGCCGATGTGCGGGAATACCCAGGTCTCCAGCCTGCGAAGGATCTTGGATGCGTGACCCTCTGACCATCGGGATGATTCGTAGGCAAACCATTCCCTGGCCAGTTCTTCAAAGGTCTTGGCGCGGGCAACTTTCTCTTTTTCCTTGGCGCGGGGGTGGATACCCTTGGCGGCGTCTTCGTTATGCTCTTTGGCCTTGCCGCGTGCGTCCTGGATGGAGACTTCAGGGTATGATCCCAGGCCAAGAAGAACTTCCTCGCCATTAATTTTGCGACGATATCTCCAGAGCTTGGAGCCGTTTTTCTTGATGAGCAGGAATAATCCATCACCATCGTTGAGACGGTAGTCTTTTTCCTTGGGCTTCGATTTTTTTACCAGCACGTCCGTCAGCATGGTTTTCTCCGGTGGATACGATGGCCGTTTCAAGCAAAACTCGAAAACCGTTGGTGTGCATGGGCTAATACGCGAAAGGCGGATACGGCTTGCGTGAGTTTGTGCTCGTATCCGCTTTTGTATCCACTTTTGGCGTGGCTTTCAATGGATGCAAAAAACAGTATGGGACGTATGGGCAGCGAGGCGGATGAGGGCTTGATGCTTGAATTTATTGGATTTCTTCTCTGAAAAAAGAACAAAAAAAAGGATTGCAGCGGTTTGCTGCAATCCCATTTTTTATCACTGGTGCCGAAGAGAGGACTCGAACCTCCACCGGGGAACCCCGACTAGACCCTGAACCTAGCGTGTCTACCAATTCCACCACTTCGGCGTGACGTGAGAAGCGTGTTTATGTGAGAGGGTTGGGTTTGGCAAGAGTTTTATTGCTTTTTTTTTCGATTATTTTTTTTAACACGTAATTTCAGGGTGTTGAATTGGCTCTTGGGCGTTTTTCTCCTGGCCGCACCTGTGTTGAAGCCTGGGGTCTTTTGGTATAGAGGCAAGCCAGCTTGTTGCCTGGAGGATAATATTTCATGCATTGCGTTACTTGGCCGGATCAGATCAGCGGCCTGGAAAAAGGGTCCTGCGTTACCGTCGGCAATTTTGACGGGGTCCACATTGGACACCAGCGTCTCATTGCCCGGGTGCGGGACCTGGCTGCCGGTTTCGGCCTGCCGTCGGTGGTCATCACCTTCGAGCCTCATCCCTTGCGTTTTTTTACGGGCAAGAAGACCCCGCCTTTCATTACACTCTATGAACAAAGGGCCGAGCTTATCCGTTCCCTCGGGATAGATCACCTGCTTTGTCTTGAATTCAATCAGGAGTTGGCGAGCATGAGCCCCGAGGATTTCGTGCGTCGTATTCTGGTTGAAGGCCTGCATATCAAGGAATTGGTCATCGGCTATGACTATGCGTTCGGCAAGGGCCGGGGCGGTAATTACGCGTTGCTCAGCCAGCTCGGAAAACAGTGGGGGTTCGGGGTCGAGCAGCTTGAGCCCGTGATGGTTGACCAGGCCATTGTCAGTTCCACGCGTATCCGCGACCTGGTCGAGGCCGGGGATGTCTGGGCGGCGAAACCGCTGCTGGGCCGTTTTTATCGCGTAACCGGAGCCGTGGTCCATGGCCAGAATCGGGGCGGGCGGCTGCTCGGGTTCCCCACGGCCAATGTGCATCTTGTGGACGAACTTTTTCCCAAGACCGGGGTGTATTGCTGCTGGGCCGAGTTTGACGGCGAGGTTCATCCGGCCGTGGCCAATATCGGCTACAACCCGACCTTCGGTAATGACGTGCTCTCCGTTGAAGTGCACATTTTGGATTTTAGCGCGGACCTTTATGAACGCACGCTGAAAGTGCATTTCGTGCAGCGCCTGCGCGGCGAGCGCAAATTTTCCGGTCTGGATGAACTCAAGGCGCAGATCGGCAAGGACGTCGCGCTGGCCCGAACCATCCTGGCCCTGCCCGAAGCCAGGATGGTCTGAGGGTAGGTTCATGCGTGCATTTTTCAGATCCCTGTTCAAGATTCCCATGGAGCTGGCGCACAGCTACCATTCCGTCCTGAGTTTCAAATGGCTGGCCCTTGGGGTTGTGGTTGGCGCCATGACCGGGCTTGGGGCCATCCTGTTCTATGTCGGCATTGAGGCCTTGAGCCATCTGCTGCTCGGGCGTCTGGCCGGATTTTCCCTGCCTGTTCCAGCCGGGGAGGAATTGTTTTCGGCGCTCCCTGGCCCTTCCCGGCCGTGGCTGCTCTTTGTTTTTTTGGGCGCGATAGGGCTTTTCACCGGTTTTCTGCTGCGACGTTTCGTGCCCCAGACCCGTTATGGCGGTACGGATGGAACCGATACCATGATCAAGGCCTTCCACCATCAGGCGGGCCACATTGCGCCCTCCGTGCCAGCCATGAAAGTGGGCACCTCTATCCTGACCATTGCCGCCGGTGGCAGCGCCGGACGCGAAGGCCCCATCTCTCTGCTCGGGGCCGGATGCGGGTCTTGGCTGGCCGGGAAACTGCGCCTCTCGGCCAAGGAGCGGCGCATCCTGCTTCTGGCGGGGGCCGCCGGGGGGCTTGGCGCTATATTCCGCGCCCCGCTGGGCGGCGCGCTCACTGCTGTCGAGGTCATCTACCGCGAGGATTTCGAGGCCGAAGCGCTGCTTCCGTCGATCATTTCCTCTGTGGTTTCCTACTCCCTTTTCACTTTGGTTTTCGGGTCCGAGCCTATTTTCGGGATTCCCAAGTTCGAGTTTTCCGATATCCGCGAGCTGCCCGTCTACGCAATCCTGGGGCTGGTGTGCGCGGCCACGGGCTGGTTCTATGTGCGCACCTTTCGCTTCATCAAATTCAAGGTGTTCTGGCCCCTGACCGACCGTTTCGGGTTTGTGCCGGCAGTGACCCTGGGCGGTTTGGGCATGGCCAGTATCGGCTACCAGTTTCCGGAGCTTCTTGGCGGCGGGCAGGGGTGGCTGGAGCTGGCCATGCTTGGCAAGCTGTCTGTGACCATGATGGCCGGGATGATTGTGGGCAAGACGCTGGCCACGTCCGTGGTCCTTGGTTCGGGTATGAGCGGCGGCATGTTCGCGCCGGCCCTCTTTGTGGGCGGCATGAGCGGCGGCGTGGTCGGCACCCTGGCCCAGCGGCTGTTTCCTTCCGTAGTGATAGAGCCGGGGGGCTACGTCCTGGTGGGTATGGCCGCCTTTTTTTCAGGGGTGGCCAATGCGCCCATCGGCCCTCTGGTCATGGTCTGCGAGCTGACCCAGGGGTACGGCCTGCTCGCTCCGCTGATGCTGGCCACGGCCATTGCGCTGGTTTTGGGGCGGAACGTGTCGCTGTATGAAAATCAGGTCGACAACAAGTTCGAGTCCCCGGCCCATGTCGGCGATGCGACCATCAACATCCTGGAACGGGAAAAGGTCGAGGCGCATTACAAGCCCGGCCGGGTGACCATAGTGGAGGAGGGGACGCATTTCGGCGCCCTGACCGACATCATCGTCAATTCCCACGAGCTCTGCTTTCCGGTGCGCGGCGCGGATGACAGGATAACGGGAATGCTCGCCGTGGAGGATCTGCGCAAGGTCCTGTTCGAGGACACATTGTGCGAACTGCTCGTGGCGGGGGATGTGGCCCGAAAGGCCGTTGTCTTGCGGCCTGACGAGGATCTTTATACGGCCCTGCTCAAATTCGTGGAGTCGGACCTGGCCCAGCTGCCCGTGGTGGACAGCGCGGATTCCACCAAGGTTCTCGGAATGCTGGCTAGGGCCGACGTGTTTACGGCCTATGCCAAAACCTTGAAGACCATGAAGGATCTGCCCTGATTTTTCCGCTGTCGGAAGCAGAACGGAATCGGCCTTGACGTGCTTTTGCCGGAGCGGGGCCGTGGTTCCGGTCTTGGATGGCGTGCTTCCTTGCACAGCCCAAAAAAAAGAATCCCCACCTTGAGAGCGGGGATTCTTTTTGTTTTTAATCGGTCCGGTAAGGTTAAAAAACCCTAGACCTTGGCGGCCTGCAGTTCTTCGGTGGAGTAACCCCAGCCCACATTGTGCGGAGCAAGGAGTTCTTCGCGGAAGAAGCGGGGCAGCTGGTCGTCTTCGTCGGTGAAGCCGGCGCGCTTGTTGAAGTCCAGCTCGTCCTTGAGGCAGTTCACGCCGATGCCCATCATCTCGTCAACGCTCATCTCCTTGCCGGTCAGGCCGGAGATCAGCTTGGCCATGCAGGGCACGCCGCGGGCGTCATCGAGGATGGCAAAGGCCACGAACAGGCACAGGCCCAGGGAGTCGACAGCCGCAGTGGCGATCTGCAGGTTCTTGGACAGCTCGATGTTGCCTTCGTTCTTGTGACCGTCGACGTCGCCGCCGACTTTCAGCACGTTCTGACACACGCCGTAGCCGGCGGTGTGGTCGGCGCCCATGGGGGTGGTGGCGTAGGTTACGCCGACGCCCTTGACTGCGCGCGGATCATAGGCGGGCAGGGACTGATTCTTGACCACGGGGATGCGGTCCACGCCGAAAGCCTTGGCCGTGTAGGAAGTGCCGTTGCCGTAGATGCGGCCCAGCGGATCACTCGTGCCGACCTTGTCCAGTTCGGCCAGAACGCCCTTGCCGTCGCCCCAGGCAAGCGTGCCGCCTTCCATGGCCATGGCCATGGTGTTGGCCATTTCGATGGTGTCCATGCCCACTTCGTCGCAGAGGCGGTCCATCTGGGCGATGTAATCAAGGTCGTCGATCAGGAGGTTCGCGCCGAAGCCCCAGATGGTCTCGTATTCAAAACCCGTGGTCAGGTATTTGCCGTCCTTGCCGTGGTAGACCTGCGAGCACTGGATCACGCAGCCGGTGTGACAGCCGTGCTTGACCTTGCCGCCGCGCTTTTCGATGTTGCCGGCCAGGGTCTCGCCGGAGATCTTCTCGGCGCCGTCGAACTTGCCCATGCGAAAGTTCTTGGTCGGCAGGGCTCCGGCCTCGTTGATGACGTTGACCAGAACGGCGGTGCCGAATCCGGGCAGGCCCTGGCTGGTGACGGGATGGCTGCGCAGCACGTCGACCCATTCCTTGCGGGCTTCCTTGAACATTTCTTCGTTGCCGTAGACGGTCTTGGCATTGGCAGCGCCGTCAAGGATGATGGCCTTGACGCCCTTGGAACCCATGACCGCGCCCAGACCGCCGCGACCGGCGGAACGGGAGGGCAGGCCCTCGGGATCGGAGAACTGGATGGTGGCGGCGCACAGGCACTGCTCGCCGGCGGGCCCGATCAGGGCGGTCACGGCCTTGTCGCCGTATGCGGACAGGAGTTTTTCCTGGGCCGCATAGTTGCGCATGCCAGCCACGGCGGAATCCTTGAACTCGACCTTGTCGGCGGAGATGAAGATCTCCTGCATGGGGGAACCGGCCTCGGGCTTGTCTTCGAGGATGACGGCCAACAGGTCCAGCTTGGGCAGGGTGTGCGCGAACTGTCCGCCGGAATTGCTTTCCTTGATGCCGCCGGTCAGGGGCGACTTGGCGCCGACGGAAATACGGCCGGAGTTGGCGGCGTTGGTCGGGGCCAGCACGCCGGCCGCGAAAATCAGCTTGTTTTCAGCGGAAAGCGGGTGACAGTTTGCCGGGACTTCCTTATTGACCACTCTGGAGGTCAGGGCGCGTCCTCCAAGACCGGCCAGTTCGCCGAGCTCTTCAAACTTGAAGCTTTTCGTTCTGGTATTGATGCGTAGGATTTTCATGGATACTCCTTGAAGGTTGAGCGCATTTGCGCGTGTTAAACTTGCTTTTGAGGGCATGTTAGCAGACAGTCTTCGTAGAAAGTCAAGAAAAAAGGAGGTTTATGTCATGAATGGCATAACTTGTGCTACGTCAAATCAGTTGGTTCTGACAATTCCGGAAAATTCCGCTACAGTCTGGCATGGTTTGCTGCGGCGCGGTGTGGGTGTTTTCCTTGAACAGGCGGTCAGTGTTCGAGATTTCATGACCGAAAAGCTTGGCATGGATCTGGATTATGCGACCAACAGCGTTCCAGGGCTTTTTCTGAACAACGCGCCTGTTGATGAATGGCGTGAAGAGCTTGTCGGCGACGGTGATGAATTGGGCATGAGCGGCACCATGCCGGGCCTCTGCGGCATCGCCCTGCGCCGGTCGAGTCCCATCCGGGCCTTTCGCCCCGACCTGGTCAGCCGGCATGACGAGGAGGCGCGCATGGGCGGAGTGGCCGTGGTCAAGATGTTCAATTTTGTGGCGCTGGACTGCTTCAAGCCTGTTTTGAAGCGTGGGGTTGTCGTCTCCCCGCAGGCCGTGCTGCAATATGTGGATGATCAGGAAGTCGACTTGCAACAGTGTGGTTGCGAGTGGAACGGGTCCGCCGCAAGCCCCGCCGAAGTTCGTGAAATTCTGGCCGGAGCCTGCGAAGACATTACCCTTGTCGTAAGGATGAACGCTGAATGAGCCCGGGTTTGTTGTTGGGACGTGGTGGTTGCGGATGGCTGGCCGCGTTGCTGGCCATCGTGTTTTTGTGCGCAGGCCTGAGCGGGTGCGGTTCGAAGTATGTCCCCGGAATCAGCATTCCCCCTGCGCCTTCAAAGAAGGCGCCGCCTCCCGCGCCCACGGGCAAGGGGGGGACATACAAACCCTACACCGTGTTCGGGCAGACCTATTATCCTCTGGGCTCGGCCGAAGGATACTCCGAAACCGGGATCGCGTCCTGGTACGGTGCGGATTTTCACGGCAAGAAGACGGCCAACGGCGAGCGCTACGACATGTATCAGATGACGGCCGCGCATCGCATTCTGCCCATGCACACACGTCTGGTGGTCAGGAATCTGGACAATGGGCGCACGACCGAAGTGCGAGTCAACGATCGCGGGCCGTTTGTGGGCAATCGCATCATTGATCTGTCGTATGCGGCGGCGAGCGTGCTGGGTGTCGTCGGACCGGGCACGGCGCGGGTCAGTCTGCAGACCATTGCCGGACAGCGCATTCAGTATGTGGGGCCGTTTTATGTGCAGTATGGGGCGTTTGTAGTCGAGGAGAATGCACGCAGGCTTCGATCGCGTCTTCTTGCCCGGGGTTTTACGGGCACCAGGATCGCGAAGGGCGAGTTGCACGGCACCACGTTCTGGCGGGTGCAGGTCGGGGCTTTCTCCAGCCTGGGCGAAGCGGAATCAATGCGGCTTCGTCTGACCAAAGAAAGCCCGGGGAGCTTTATTATTGCGGATTGAGCTCGGCCCGCAGCTTGCGCGAAATGCGGAAAACCACAACCTTGCGCTCGGACAGGATTATGGATTCGCTGGTCTGGGGGTTGCGGCCCTTGCGCGCGTCTTTTTCGTAGGCTTCGAACTTGCCGAATCCGCTGATAAGAAGTGAGTGGTCTTTTTTGACCGCTTCCTTCATGATGTCGAGCATGGTTTCAACCTGCGCTTTGACCTCGGCCCGATTGCGCTCTGATTTTTCATAAATGCTGTCGACAATTTCTGCTTTTGTCAGTGTATTGTTGCTCATCAATCCTCCTGGTCCGGAAAGCTCCCGGATGACGGTATGTCTATCTTCCTGAAATAAAAGCAATTCATGGAAGAATGGTCGTAAGTTGCCGCTTGAAATGGCTATTCTTGAATGTGCAATATCCAACGTGGGTTTTTTTTTCAAGCCTAACAGCTTGTTTTTTTTTCTTTTTGGCAAATATGACAAAAATTTTGAGCCGCAGTTTTCCCCATCCCGAACCAATGCAAAAGAGGCTTAAGCTTCTTCCGGTTTTTCTGCCTTTTGCCGGGTGCCCGAGTCGTTGCGTTTTCTGTGATCAGCATGCCCAGACCGGCCTTGGAGGGGTCAGCCTTGATGACGCCCTGGAGGCTCTGCGCGAGCGCCTGGCCCGGGAAGATGGGCAGCCTTTCGGATTGGGTTTTTTTGGAGGCACGTTCACGGGCCTCAGCCTCGCCTGGCAGGATCGTTTTCTGGGGCTTGCCTCACGTTATGCGGGGCCGCACGGCCTGGTCCATTTGCGCGTTTCCACCCGTCCGGATCGCGTGGATGCCGAATCCCTCAAAAGATTGCGTGGGAGCGGCGTGTCCATGATCGAGCTTGGAGTGCAGAGCTTTTCCTCGTCCGTGCTTGCGGCAAGCGGACGCGGCTATGACGGCGCCGTGGCCGCCGGGGCCTGCGCCATGGTCCGGGAGGCGGGCCTTGAACTGGGCATCCAGCTTCTCCCCGGATTGCCCGGACACGATGCCTCCTTGTGGCGTGAGGACGTGCGCCAAACCCTGGCCCTGGCCCCGGACGTGGTGCGCATTTATCCGTGCGTGGTGGTGCGGGGCACGGGCCTTGCGGACATGTACCTCCGGGGCGAATACGCGCCCTGGCCGCTACAGATGGCTGTGGAAGAGAGCGGCCGGGCCCTGCTTGATTTCTGGAAGGCGGGAATACGGGTCATCCGCCTGGGCCTTGCCGGAGAGCCGGGGCTGCTCGAACGCCTCGTGGCCGGTCCCTGGCATCCGGCCTTTGGCAACATGGTGCGTTCTCTGGCCCTTGGGCTTTTTCTGGAAGAAAAGCTTGCCGGCCAGGCTGGCCGGGTGACGAAAATTTTTCTGCCCTCACGCTTTGCCGGTGAACTTTGGGGACACGGCCGGGGCAACGTCCAGGCTTTGGCAAGGCTTGGCATCGTCAGGGAAAATGTGAATTTCTGGTCCGAGCCGGACATTGTAGTGGAATTGGAGGAATAATGAAACAAGTACGAGTACATACCGTAAGCCTGGGGTGTCCGAAGAATCAGGTGGATACCGAATGGATGCTGGGCGGGTTCGGGGCACCCTTCGTCAACACCGCCGAGCCCGAGGACGCGGACGTGGTGCTGATCAACACCTGCGGTTTTATCGAACCAGCTGTCAGCGAATCCCTGCAGGTTATCCTCGATATGGCCCAGCTTCTGGCCGACCTCGATCCCAGGCCAAGCCTTGTGGTCACGGGTTGCCTGGTCTCCCGTTACGGCCAGGATCTGCGCAGCGAATTGCCGGAAGTGGATCTTTTTCTGGAAATTGGTCGTCAAAAGGAGCTTGGCCAGCGTTTGCGTGAGATCGCGGTGCTCCGGGAAAATGCGCGTCCGGGCCTGGAATCAGTTCTTGGCGGGTTTTCAGCGGCGCGTCTTTTGACCACACCGCAAAGTTTTGCCTACCTGAAGATCGCCGAAGGCTGCGACAACCGGTGTCGTTTCTGCACCATCCCCTCCATCCGCGGGCCGCTGGTCAGCCGGGATGAAGCGCAGATCCTGGACGATGCGCGGCGCTGCCTGGATCAGGGCCGCAAGGAGCTGGTGCTCATCGCCCAGGACGTGACCGCCTATGGCCGGGATCGGGGGCAAAAAGCCCTGCGGGGCCTGCTTGAAAAGCTTGCGCCCCTGCGCGGGCTCGAATGGATGCGGCTGATGTATCTGTATCCGGCCGGACTGGACCGTGACCTGCTGCGCTTTCTGTCCGAATTGGGCAGGCCTTTCATTCCCTATTTCGACATTCCTCTGCAGCACGCGCATCCGGATATCCTGGCCTCCATGGGACGCCCTTTTCAGCGCGATCCCAGGGACGTGGTGGAGCAGGTGCGCGAATTCTTCCCCGAGGCGGCCCTGCGCACGACGTTCATCGTCGGCTACCCCGGAGAAACCCGGGAGCGTTTTCTGGCGCTGGAGTCGTTTGTGCGCGAGGCGCGGTTCATGCATCTGGGGGTTTTTCCCTACTACGCCGAGGACGGGTCCGAGGCAGCGGTCATGCCGGATCAGCTGCCCGATGAAGTCAAGGAAGAGCGTCTGGACCGCATCATGCGGATGCAGGCCGGAATCAGCGAGGAGCTGCTTGCCGGGTTCGAGGGTCAGGAACTTGACGTGCTGGTGGACCGCGCCCACGGAGAGTGGCCCGGGCTTTACGAAGGCCGGACCTGGTTTCAGGCTCCGGAGGTGGACGGAATCACCTATGTCAGCGGTGATCTGGTTGAACCCGGAAAGATGGTCCGGGCCGTGATCGAGGAGGTCAAGACATACGATCTGGTGGCCCTGGCGTGAGCGCCGGGAGGGCATAAAATGCGTTTGTTGGTAAAATAATTTTTGATACCAATGCATTATGTGCGCCAATTGTATATTTTTCCGGAGATTATTCTGGTTGTCAAGGTAGATTCACTCTGCTAGGACTGCCCAAATTTATTTTGTTAGGGGGTAAACATATGAACAACACTCAAACCACGCCAGAGTCCATGAATGATTTAGACATGGAGATGGATTTTGAGTCTCAACTCGAGAACTATCTCAACTCCGATTTCGGTGACATCGAAGAGGGAGTGATCGTTTCGGGCGAGGTCGTGAAGATTGATGACAGCTACATTCTCGTGGATGTCAATTTTAAGTCCGAAGGTCAGATTCCACTCGATGAGTTCATGGAAAACGGCCAGTTGACTGTCAAAGTTGGCGACACTGTCGACGTATATGTTGTCCGTAAAAATGAGCGCGAAGGCTCCATCGTCCTGTCCAGGGAAAAAGCCAAGCGCATGCAGGTCCTGGACGAACTGGAAAAGCTGCTTGACTCCGGCGATGTCGTGGTCGGTCGCATCGTGCGCCGCATCAAGGGCGGCTATGTTGTTGAAATCAAGGGAATCGAGGCCTTCCTGCCCGGCTCTCACGTCGATCTGCGTCCGGTTCCGGACATGGACGCGCTGGTCAACCAGGATTTCGAATTTCGCGTGCTGAAGATCAATCGCCGCCGCAGCAACGTTATTGTTTCCCGTCGCGTGCTTCTTGAAGAAGATCGCGACCGCAAGCGCGGCGAATTGCTGACCACCCTCGAAGAGGGTCAGTCCGTCAGCGGCGTGGTCAAGAACATCACCGAATACGGCGTGTTCATCGACCTCGGCGGTCTCGACGGTCTGCTGCACATCACCGACATGTCCTGGAAGCGCATCAAGCATCCCAAGGAAATGGTCCAGCTGGGCGACGAACTGACTCTGAAGGTTCTTTCCTTCGACAAGGACGAAAAGAAGGTTTCCCTTGGCCTGAAGCAGCTGGTCATGGATCCCTGGGCCAACATCTCCGAAAAGTATCCTGAAGGATTCAAGCTTTCCGGAAAGGTCACGAACCTGGTCGACTACGGCGCGTTCGTGGAACTGGAAGCCGGCGTCGAGGGCCTGGTGCACATCTCCGAGATGTCCTGGACCCGCAAGCTGCGTCACCCCTCCCAGATGGTGCGCCCCGGCGACGAAGTGGATGTCATCATCCTCGGCGTTGACGTGGACCGCAAGCGCATCTCCCTCGGCATGAAGCAGGTCGCCCCGAACCCGTGGGACCTGGTGGCCGAGAAGTACCCCGAGGGAACCATCCTTGAAGCCAGCGTCAAGAACATCACCGAATTCGGCCTGTTCATCGGCATCGAAGACGGCATCGACGGTCTCATTCACGTGTCCGACCTGTCCTGGACCAAGAAGATCCGTCACCCCAACGAACTCTACAAGGTGGGCGACGTTGTCCGGGCCAAGGTTCTGACCGTGGACAAGGAAAACGAGAAGTTCACCCTGGGCATCAAGCAGCTGGCCGACGATCCGTGGCTGGACGTGCCCAACCGCTACCCCGTGGGCACCATGCTGACCGGAACCATCACCAACATCACGGATTTCGGTCTGTTTGTTGAGGTCGAGGAAGGCATCGAAGGTCTGGTTCACGTCAGCGAAATGAGCAAGAAGAAGATCAAGAGCCCCAAGGAAGCCTTCAATGAAGGCGACTCCATCGAGGCCAAGGTCATCCATGTCAGCGCCGATGAGCGCCGTCTGGGCCTCTCCCTCAAGGCGCAGGAGCCCGAGCGCAAGCGCACTGGCGGTGCCGGTGAATTCCGCACCACCCAGAGCGGCTCCATGACCGGCAGCAACCTCGGCGACATGATCCGTCAGAAGATGGAAGAGAATGCCGAGACCGGAGTCGAAACCGACGCCGAGAACGACGCCGAAACCAACGTCGAGACCGAAGAATAGCCCGGCGCAGCTTCGTGCCCGCTATCTAAAAGCATGACGCGAGGCTGCATCCGTAAGGGTGCGGCCTCGTTTCTTTTTAAGGACCATCAAGATGATCGAAAGCAGACTCGACAGCGCCGCCAAGAAGCGGCTGGCCACGTTGAAGGCCGCAGAGCGCATTGACCCGGAATTCGCCCTGGAGATTGCGCGCAATGCCTCGGTGCACGAATTGGGCGAGGCGGCCTTAAGGCAGCGTCGGGCACGGCACGGCGACAAGGCCTACTACGTCTACAACCAGCACCTGAACTATACCAACGTGTGCCGCAACCAGTGCCGTTTCTGCGCATTTTTCAAGAAGGCCGGGGAGGAGGGTGGATACACCTACTCGCTGGAAGAGGCCAGAAAGCGCCTCACGGACCGCATCCATGAGCCCATTCGCGAGATCCACATCACGGGCGGCCTGAATCCGGACCTGCCCTATCAGTATTATCTCGACCTTTTGGCCCTGTGCAAGGAAGTGCGGCCCCAGGCCGTGGTCAAGGCCTTCACCGCGGTGGAGGTGGCCCACTTCGCCGACACCCTGGGCACGGACGAGGCCACCGTGCTTCGCGAAATGAAGGCCGTGGGTCTGGACGCCCTGCCCGGCGGCGGCGCCGAGGTCTTCTCTCCCGCCATGCGCGAGCAGCTGTGTCCGGAAAAGGTCACCGCCGATCGCTGGCTGTACATTCACGGTCTGGCCCACGATATGGGCATAAAGACCAATTCCACCATGCTTTTCGGGCACATCGAGTCCTGGGAGGACCGCATCCATCACATGGAACGCCTGCGTGCCGCAGAGGACGAAAAGCCCGGCTTCATCGTCTTCATCCCCCTGGCCTACCAGCCGCAGAACAACGCCCTGAGCGCCGCCGGTCCCACGGGCGAGGAATACCTGCGCACCATTTCCGTGGCGCGCCTCTTTCTTGACAATATTCCGCACATCAAGGCCTACTGGGCATTTTCCGGCATCAAGGCCGCGCAGATGGCGCTGTGGGCCGGTGCCGACGATTTCGACGGCACCATCGTGGAGGAAAAGATCGGGCATGCGGCGGGTGCCGATTCACCCAAGGGCATGACCATTTCCGAACTGGTCGAGACTATCGCTGCCACCGGATTTACGCCGGTTGAGCGGGATACGTTCTTTAAGGAACTGTAAGCCGGAACGGGCCTTCCTGCCCGGACCTGGCGGCGGGGAAGTCCTTTTTCCTTGACTTTTTTGGTCAAGATATGGTTGTGAAAAGTTCCACATACGAATTTCTGGGACACGCTACGAGGAGGGAGTCATGTTGGGTGAGCTTTTTGGGAACATGATGCACAGCACGGTGCAGGGCTTCATCGGGGTCATCGGGATATTCACGTATCTCGCGGCCATAGTTATTGCGGCGATATACCGCATCAAGGAAGGCATGAAAGAAGGCCATCATTAAGAAAGGCTTCCTTGCGGGATTTTTTAAGCGCGGCTTTGACCGCGCTTTTTTTTTGCGTACAATCCTTATCCGTCCTTGCCAATGGTCCTCTCTCTTCCCTATCGTGAAATTCTAGAATCTTCGGAGGTAATTTATGGACGCAAGGTACAGTCTCGGCGATCTCGATATTTATCTGTTCAAACAGGGGCGACATACCCGCCTGTATGAGCATTTTGGCGCTCACCCCGAATCTTTGGGTCCGGATTCCGCAGGTACCCGTTTCGTGGTCTGGGCTCCCAATGCCGCCTTTGTATCGGTCATTGGGGACTTTAATGCCTGGGACCGGGCAGCCGCACCCATGACCATGCGTGCGGACAGTTCCGGAGTGTGGGAATGCTTCGTGCCGCAGGCGCGGCATGGCCAGCGCTACAAATATTATCTTTCCTGGCCCGGCGGGGAAGGCGAACGGGCCGATCCCTTCGCCCTTCTCTGTGAAGAGCCGCCCGCCACAGCTTCCATCATCTGGGACCTGGACTTTGTCTGGGAGGACGATGACTGGATGCAAAACCGCTACAGGCACAACGCCCTGGAAAGCCCCTGGTCCATTTACGAGCTGCATCTGGGTTCCTGGCGGCGCGACGAGCACGGGAATTTTCTCGGTTATCGTCAGATGGCGCACGAACTGGCGGCATACGTCAAAGACGCGGGCTTCACCCACGTGGAAGTCATGCCTGTGGCGGAGCACCCTTTCTACGGCTCCTGGGGATACCAGAGCACGGGCTATTTTGCGCCTTCCAGCCGTTACGGTTGTCCGCAGGATTTTCGCTATCTGGTCGATGTCCTGCACCGTGAGGGGATTGGGGTCATCCTGGATTGGGTGCCCGGGCATTTTCCCACGGATGCTCACGGGCTGGCCAACTTCGATGGTACGGCCTTGTTCGAGCACGCAGACCCGCGTCAGGGGTTTCACCCCGAATGGAAGAGCGCCATCTTCAATTTTGGCCGTTACGAGGTGGCTGGATTTCTGATCTGCAACGCGATGTACTGGATCCGCGAATTTCATCTCGACGGCCTGCGTGTCGACGGGGTGGCGTCGATGCTTTACCTCGACTATGCGCGCGAACATGACGAATGGGTGCCCAACCGTCACGGAGGACGCGAGAATCTCGCCGCCATCGAACTCCTGCAGGAGCTCAACAAGGCCATCTACGAGGAATTTCCCGACGTGCAGACCATCGCCGAGGAATCCACCTCCTGGCCCATGGTCTCAAAGCCCGTCTATCTCGGTGGATTGGGTTTCGGGCTGAAGTGGAACATGGGCTGGATGAACGACTCCCTGACCTACATGGAATTTGATCCCATCTTTCGCAAATTCCATCACCATCTGCTGACTTTTGCCCTGTGGTACGCCTACGCCGAAAATTTCGTGCTGCCCCTCTCTCACGATGAAGTGGTCTACGGAAAGAAGTCGCTGCTGTCGAAAATGCCGGGCGATTACTGGCAAAAGATGGCGGGGCTGCGGGCTCTTTTCGGTTACATGTATGGGCTGCCGGGCAAAAAGCTGCTCTTCATGGGTGCGGAGTTCGGCCAATGGCGGGAGTGGAATCATGATTTGTCCCTGGATTGGGATCTGCTGAACTTCCCGGCCCACGACGGAATCCGCGCCTGGGTTCGGGATCTGAACCGGGTTTACCGGGAATGCGGAGCCTTGCATGAGCTTGATTTCAGCCCGGAGGGGTTCGCCTGGGAAAACTGCAATGATTCCGACCAGAGCGTGCTGAGCTTTTTCCGCAAGGACAAAAAAGGGCGGCCGCTCATGGTGGTTTGCAATTTTACCCCCGTGCCGCGTGAGAACTATGCCGTTGGCGTGGCCACGGGCGGAACCTGGCACGAGATACTGAACTCGGACAGCCAGATCTATGGAGGCAGCGGGGTCGGCAATATGGGCCAGGTTCGGGCGGAATCAATCCCCGTGCACGGCTTTCCCTATTCCGTGAACCTGATCCTTCCGCCCTTGAGCGTGCTCTTCTTCCAGCCGGCGGAGGGTGGCGCATGAATCTTGCGCGAAGATGCGGGGTGCTGCTGCATGTCTCATCACTGCCAAGCCGGCACGGGATTGGTGATTTTGGGCCGAGCGCCCACGAGTACATAGACTTTCTGGCCGACGGCGGGCAGCGGGTGTGGCAGATGCTCCCTCTTGCGCCCATCAACGCAGGAGCGGGCAATTCGCCATACAGCAGCTACTCGGCCTTTGCCGGGAACACGCTTTTTATCAGCCCGGAGCTGTTGGTACGCCAAGAGGTGCTCAGGCCCCGGGATGTGGCTTCTGCGCCCGATTTTCCCCGGGATCGGGTGGACTACGCTGCGGCCGCCGCATGGCGGGCAAGAATTCTGGAACAGGCCTTTGACAATGTATTTCCCGGCTTGCGAACGGACTCGGGTTTTGAGGCCTTCTGCCGTAAGGCAAGCTTCTGGCTTGATGACTACTGCCTGTTCGCGGCCCTGAAGCGCGAGCAGCGCGGAGCTTCATGGCTGAGCTGGCCGCGCGGGCTGCGGCTGCGGGAGCCCAGCGCTTTGGAACAGGCCCGTGAACGCCTGGGGTACGACATCCTGCGAGAACGGTATTTTCAATACCTTTTCAGTCAGCACTGGGATAATCTGCGCGATTATGCAGCCACGCGCGAAGTGGCTCTGCTCGGGGATGTGCCGATTTATGTCAGTCTCGACAGCAGTGATGTCTGGGCGCATCGGGAGCTCTTTGAGCTCGACCGCGAGGGCTTGCCGATCTATTGCGCCGGCGCGCCGCCGGATTATTTTTCCGAGACCGGGCAGATGTGGGGCAATCCCGTCTATGACTGGGCTTTCCAGGAAAAGGACGGCTTCTCCTGGTGGGCCAAGCGGCTACGGCACGAGAGCGAGCGGTTCGACATGATCCGGCTCGATCATTTTCGCGGGTTTTGCGGCTTCTGGCAGGTACCGGCCTGTGAGCCGACAGCGGAAAACGGACTCTGGATTCCAGGTCCGGGGGCCAAGTTTTTCAGCGCAATGAAGGAGCGCGTTCCGGGGTTGTCCATTCTGGCCGAGGACCTGGGAGTCATTACGGAAGACGTCGTTGAGCTCATGGACGAGTTTGGATTTCCGGGCATGAAGATTCTGCAATTCGCATTTTCCGAGGACATGGGAAAGAATGCCTACATCCCGCACAACATCCCTGTCCAAAGCGCAGTCTATACCGGCACTCATGACAACAACACCATCAGGGGCTGGTTTTCAGACGAGCTTGATGACGAGGGGCGAGGGCGTTTGCGTGACTATGCAGGCCGACACGTGTCCGCCGACGATGCGGCCGACGTCATGATTCGACTGGCGCTTGCCAGCGTGGCCGCTCTTTGCATCATTCCCATGCAGGACTATTTGAATCTTGATGCAAATGGACGGATGAACATGCCAGGGGTTGCGGGGGGCAATTGGGGATGGCGCATGCAGCCGGACATGGCCACCAGGGATGTGGCGGCAAGAATGCGTTATCAAGCGTGGATTTACGGGCGTACGGCGGAGTGATTCGAGTGCGGCGATGTGCGGTAAAGGCATAAAAAAACCCTGCGTGAGCAGGGTTTTTTTTGGGAAAATCAGCTGTATTAAACGCAGCCGGTGGGCTTGGGCAGGCCAGCCATCTTGCAGGCGCCTTTGCCGGGGCCAGAGGGGAAAAGTTCGTAGATCTGCTTCAGCTTGTAGCCGGTGGACTTGGAAAGAATACGGACCATGGGGGCAATACCGTTCTTCTTGTAGTAGTCCTGCAGGAAGTCGAGAACCTGCTGGTGAGCTTCGGTGATTTCAGAAATTCCTTCGCTTTCCTTGACGTATTCAGCCCATTCCGGACCCCAATCTTCAAACTTCAGCAGAAAACCGTCTTCGTCGATCTCGAAACTTTTACCCTTGAATTCGATCATTGCCATGCTCAATTCCTCCTTAGATGTTGTTCCTCAAAATTTTTCCTTCCGGAAAAAGAGTTTGCAAAGACTCCCCCTATGGGGAAGGACTGTTTTTGTCAATGAACCTCGCCATCCTTCCCCGTCAAGTCAACACTACCGGCCTCTCTAGCAGATAGGGGGCTATACTTCAACAGGAAAGACGAAAGTCAATCCGGAGGGCGTCTACTTAAAATCCCGGATAATTATCTGTTCTTTGCGCATTCTGCACCATGTGGGGCGCTCGTCTTCTTCGGCGATGGGACGCTGACTTGGAGGGCCGACATTGCAAACCCGCTGGCCTTCCACATAGCTCAATAACGGGCAATCTGCGCATTTGGTCACGACAAAAATCATTTTTTTTCCGTAGGTTATGAATGTTCAGGCCCTAGACGTCGGCGGGCAGGGGAATCTCATGACAGTACTCGTCCCACTCTGCGCAGGCCAGGCCAACGGGCTGTTCAAAACTGGCCTGACAATGGGCGCAAAGAATCTTGATGGTTGCGTCATTTCCGAACGCTTCCTGCATGGCCTCTTTTGTGTGGTGCGCCTCTGTCCGATGCCCGCATTCGGGGCAGGTGGCGGACACGGTAAATTCCTTGGTCACAGAGCATCTCCTGTTTATGGTGGATCTGTATCGGGAATGTCTTATTCATAAGTATTCGCGGCTCGCGCGTCAAAGTCAAATCCCGCCTTTCCCAAAGACCGTTTGAAAAAGAAGGGCGCGGCCATGCAGGAGGCAAACGCCAGCCAACCTTTAAAGGTACGGCGAAAAGAGCCAGAAAAAGGCGTCTCTCAGCCGCACGGGCAGGGAGCGTCCATGGAGTTCCTGGCGGGTTACCGGGCGACTTTTGGCCATGATGGTGTCGAAATGCCGCGTCAGCTGGATGGCCAGGTGCTGATCAAGGACTTCCAGGGTCAGCTCGAAATTGAGCCGCAGGCTGCGGCTGTCCAGATTGGCCGAGCCAAGGTGCACGTAGCAGCCGTCCACGAGCATGAGTTTGGTGTGATTGAAGGGTGCGGGTTGGAAAGCAACGTTGATTCCGGCGCGCAGCAGGTCTTCGAGGATGTGGCGGGCAGCCCAATGCACAAACGGGAGGTTGTTGCGGCCCGGCAACAGGATCTCGACCGTAACCCCCCTGTACCTGGCCGACTTCAGGGCGCTCAGGAAGGTGCGGGGGGGGAGGAAGTACGGGGTCATGATCCGGATGCTCGACGTGGCGGCAGAGATGATTGCAGTGAGAAGGGCCTTCAGGTGGTCTTCGTCGAGATTGGGTCCGTCGACAACGGTGCGGCACAGGCAGTCGCCGGTTGGTTCCGTGAAAAGTACGGGAGGGTGGATGCGTTCCTTGGTCGCAAAAAACCAGTCATCGACAAAGGTGTCCTGCAACAGGTTCGCGACCGGCCCGTGTACGATGAAATGCAGGTCCGCGACCGGCCAGGACGGCTTTGCGCGCAACAGATACTTCTGGCTTATGTTCATGCCGCCCGTGAAGCCCAGGCTGCCGTCCACCACCAGCACCTTGCGGTGGTTGCGCAAGTTGAAGTGCAGGTCGGGGGGGAAGAGGCGGGGCGGGATAAAGAGGGCGTTTGGCACGCCTTTTTTCGTGAGTAACCGGGAAGCCCGGGGCCAGGAGTATTTCTCGCCCACCCCGTCGACGAGGACCCGCACGTCCACCCCCCGGTGCACGGCCCGGGCCAGTGCGTCGATGAATTTGAGGCCAAGATTGTCGGTGTCGAGGATGTAGGTGGTCAGATAAATGCTGTATCGGGCGTCTTCCATGGCCCGCAGCATGACGGGATAGGCCTCGTCTCCGTTGAGCAGTGGTTCGACGCAGTTGCCCCCGACCAGCTCCGAGCCGAGGATGTTGCGCCCGACGCGTTCCAGGCGCTGGAATGCGTGGTGCAAAACCGTGGGGTTGATGGTCGCGCTCGGGTACGACGGGACGGCCGGGGGAGCGTTGTCGGACAGGGCGTCGACCTCTTTGCGCATGCGTGACGCGCTGCGCCGGACCCGGTTCACGCCGAAGAGGATGTACAGGATGGGACCGGCCAGGGGAAAGGTCAGGCAGACGCCTACCCAGCCGAGCGCCGAGCGGGAGTCGCTCTTGCGCAGGAGCGCGTGACCGGCTGCGCCCAGAGCCAGGGCGGCCAGGAGCAGAAGGCCGATCCAGTTCAGGACATGCATGCCTCTCTCACCTGTGGCGACAGTACCGAGCTGCCGCGAGCGTCATTTGTCCGCATCCTTTTTCCGGGTCGGCGGCGTTTGTGTGATGCAATCGAGCGGATCTCCAAGACAGGAGTTAAAGATATCCAGGATGGCCTTGTCCAGATAGGATTCCTCCTTGTAGGTCAGAAAGGCGGAATTGAAGGCCTTGGTCACGGCCGTGATCTTGCGATAGGCAAGGTCGAGTCCTTCGCAATAGGCGTTCAGGGACGAGATGGCGTCCGTCCATGTTTCCCTGGCTTTCGGGGACAGGTCTGGCGCGGCCTCGCTCAGGCTTTCGATCTCTTCCCTGATGCCGTCCTTGGCATTGACGATGTGCATGAGGTGCGTGTTCAGATAGTGGCACATGCCCCCGGCGGCGTTTCTGAGCACCCGGTTGCGCTGGTCTTCCATGGCCTGGGTGATGTTATGCGCGATTCCCTCGTAATAGAGCAGGTAGCCGGAATCGTCGGTCTTGGCCCGGGCCGTGATGGCCACCTCGATGGAGCGGCCGTCTTTAAGGCGAAAGCGGACATGCTTGTCCGTAACGAATCCCTCTTCATTGATCTGGGCCAGCAGGTCTGCCCGTTCGGACAGGTTCTCGTAGAAATCCTTGAGATTGCTGGCCAGGGCTTCCTCGCGATGGGCGAAGCCAAGCATCTGGATGCCGGCCTCGTTGATGTCGATAAAGGTTCCGTCCGGAGTCACGGAGTAGGCCATATCCTTGGTGCTCTGGAAAAAATCCCGATATTTTTCCTCGCTGCGGGTCAGGGCGTCCAGCGCTTCCTTTTGTTCTGTGATGTCCCGGATGACGTGATCGAGTCGGCGGATGGACCTGGTCGTGCAGTAAACCAGGTGTCCTTCGTCGTGGACCCATTTGATGCGCCCGTTGCTGCTGATGATGCGGTATTGCATTTCTCCGAATTCGTCGTCCACCAGCGAGCGGTAGTACCTGCTCACTTCCTCCCGGTCCTCGGGGTGCACGAAATGCATGAGCTGCATCTCCCCGGCGTTGAAGGCGCGCCGGGGAATGCCGTAGAGGGCTTCCGCCGCGGGATTGATGGCCAGGATGGAGTGATCCACGGGGGAGATGGATACGACCACGTCATTCAAGGCGTGCAGGATGCTTTCCAGCCGATCTTTGACACGCTGAAGCTCGATGCGGGTCTTGCGACGTTCGGTGATGTCGGTGATGGCCGCGAGAATGGCCGGGCCTCCGCCGCAATCGACCACGTTCAGCTTCATTTCCACGATGGCGTCTTCATCGGGTCTTGAAATGGAGAATTCGATTCGGTTCGAAAGATCTGAAGTGAAGAGCTTGTCGACGCAGTGCCGCTCCACCCGTTTCCGGTCGTCGGGAATGACGAGATCCGTGAGCGGCTTGCCCAGCAACTCCGTCAGGCTGGTGCCGACGATTTTACAGAAAGCGGCGTTGGTGAAGATGATGTTGCCTTCACGCAGAATGAGCACTCCGTCGTTTATGTGTCTGACTATGCCCTGGTAGTCGATGCTTTCCTGACAGACGTTCAGCAAATTCGCTTCTTCAAAACAAGATCCGTTCATGCCCCGTGCTCCTGATTACCGACAGGCTCCTCAAATTCGCTTGCCCGTCGTTCCCGGCACAATACGCATTTTGACCCGAGCAGGGCCAGTAATTTTTTGCTGACCTCCGGGCTGGCCGGATTTCCTTGCAGCCCGGCCGGCCCCTGCAAGCGGGGCGCGGAGTGGCGGATCACTCGTGTTCGACGAAGATCAGGCCGTTCGTATCGAAGCCGCGCGCGGCGGCCCGGTCCACGAGTTCCTGTGTAAGCTCATCGTCCAGCTGTTTCTCCCGGGCCAGGATCCACAGATAGGACGTGTCAGGCCCGCTGATCACGGCGTAGCGGTAGTCCGGATCAAGCTCAAAGATCACGTAGGACCCGTAAAACGGTCCGAAGAAGGAAACCTTGAGATAACCCGTCTGCGGGTCCTGGACAAAAAAGGCCTTGCCTTCGGCCTGCTTCCATTTTCCTTCCCGGGCATTGTAGCCGCGATTGACGACCCGGACCCCGCCATCTTCCCGCAAACTGTATTCTGCGCTCACGCGGCTCAGGCCGCGCTCAAAAGGGTGGTCCAGTCGTGCAATTTCGTACCAGGTGCCAAGGTAGCGCTCCAGTTGAAAATTCCCGACGGGGCGCACGGTGTCCGGCATGCCCACGCATCCGCTCAGCAGCAGGGCGAGGAGCGCGACGAGTTTTTTCATGTTTCCTCCGGGGATGTTTTTTTAAGGTGAGAGGCAAAAGCCCTTTTGTCAGCACAGAGAACTTCCCCCGGCGCGGGAGGGATGTCAATTGAGTCTTGAATGTCGGCTACGTAGTTCTGCGTATTTTTTAAAAAGTAATATGCGCTTTAATATGCAAAGATTGTGATGCCATGCGGGTGGGTTCTTTACGATGAAGGGGATTGAATGTACGTGCTTTTATCAGCCGCACAGGGCGGAACGCATAAACCCAAGCCCCGGAATGTCATGATCAAAAAAATATTTTTCGCCATCATTCTTGTGGCAGTCGTGGCCGGTGTCATCGCCGGAATCAAGGCCATGCAGATCAAAGCCATGATCGATCAGGGAGAATCATTCTCCACGCCCCCCGCGGTAGTCTCCACCGTGAACGCCAGTGCCGGATTGTGGGATACGGTTTTCACAGCCGTGGGGTCCGTCACCGCCGTGCAAGGCGTGACCATGACCGCCGAGACTCCGGGCAAAGTCGTGCGCATTGATTTCGACTCCGGGGATCGGGTCAAGGCCGGGGATGTGCTCGTGCAGCTCGACATATCCGAGGAAGCGGCCCGGCTCAGGGCTCTGGAGGCTACGGAAAATCTGGCCCGTCTCCAGCTGCGACGCATAGAGTCTCTGGTGGCCCAGCGTTCCACGGCCAAGTCCGAATATGACGCGGCTCTGGCCGAACATCGTCAGATTCTGGCCCAGATGGACGCGCTTAAGGCCGTCATCGCCAAAAAGACCATCCGCGCGCCTTTTGAAGGAGTCCTTGGCATCCGTCATATCAACCTGGGGCAGAATCTCGGGGACTCGGATGTGATCGTTTCCCTGCAGCGCCTGGACCGGGTGCATATCGAATTTTCCCTGCCGCAGCAGCAGGTCGCAGCGGTCCTGCCCGGGGCCACGGTGCGTGTGACCTCCGACGCACTTCCGGGACAAGCCCTTGAAGGGCGGCTCTCGGCCGTGGAGCCGCTGGCCGACAGCGCCACCCGCACGGTGCGTATGCAGGCCGAACTGGTCAATCCCGCAGAAGTCCTGCGGCCGGGCATGTTCGTCAATGTGGATGTGGTTCTGCCGGAAAGGCGGGAACTGGTTCTGATTCCGGCCACGGCGGTGCTTTATGCCGCATACAGCGACTCGGTTTTCATTGTTGAACCGGCGCAGGGAAACGGCACCGAAGGTCTCGCGTTGCGGCAGCAGTTCGTGACCCTGGGCGAGCGTCGTGGAGATTTTGTGGCTGTGGCCAAGGGGCTTGACCCGGGCCAGACCGTGGTCAGCACCGGCGTCTTCAAGTACCGCAATGGTCAGTCCGTGGTCGTGGACAACTCTCTGGCCCCGGAATTCAACATCTCTCCCACCCCGGAAAATTCCTGATGCGTGCCGCCCTCAAAGAGTCCCGACCCGGAATGATCACATGAAATTTACCGACATTTTCATCCACCGCCCGGTCCTGGCCATCGTCGTCAGCCTGCTCATCATCATCGCCGGGCTGCAGGCGGCCTTTTCCCTGACCGTTCGTCAGTACCCCCGCAGCGACAACGCCATGGTCACCGTGAGCACGACCTATGTCGGGGCCAGCGCCGAGCTGGTGCGCGGATTCATCACCACGCCCCTGGAGCGGGCCATCGCCGCAGCCGACGGCATCGAATACATCCAGTCCGAAAGCGCGCAGAACCTCTCGACCATCAATGTGCGCCTCAAGCTCAATTACGATCCCATCAAGGCCCTGTCCGAGATCAGCGCCAAGGTCGACCAGGTCCGCGGCGACCTCCCGCCCGAGGCCGAGGTGCCCGTCATCAACGTGGAGTCGGCCGACAGTCAGTTCGCCTCGGCCTACCTGAGCTTCACCTCGCCCGACCTGGACCAGAACCAGATCACCGACTATCTCATGCGTGTGGTCCAACCGCGCCTCTCGGCTCTGGACGGGGTGCAGCGGGCCGACATCCTGGGCGCGCGTACCTTCGCCATGCGTATCTGGCTCAAGCCTGACCGCATGGCCGCCCTGAACGTCAGCCCCGCCGCCGTGCGCCAGGCTCTGGCTGCGAACAACTACCTTTCGGCCCTGGGGCAGACCAAGGGCCAGCTCATCCAGATCAACCTGACTGCCGACACGGACCTGCGCTCCGCCGAAGAATTTCGGCAACTCGCCATCCGTTCACAGAACGGGGCAGTGGTCCGGCTTGACGACATTGCCGACGTTGTCCTGGGCGCCGAGGACTACGGGTCCGAGGTGCGTTTCACCGGGCAGACGGCCGTTTTCATAGGGGTGTGGCCCCTGCCCAACGCCAACGCCATTGAAGTTCTGGAGTTGGTGCAGGCCGAGATGAAGGAGATCCAGAAATCCCTGCCCACGGGCATGGAGGGCCGGGTCGGCTATGATGCCACGGAATATATCAACAACGCCTTGAAAGAGGTGCGCACCACCCTGGTCGAGACTCTGGCTATCGTCGTGGTCATCATCTTTTTGTTTCTGGGTTCGGTTCGGTCCGTGCTTATCCCTATCGTGGCCATACCCATTTCCCTCATCGGCGGAGTTTTTCTGATGCAGGTCTTCGGGTTTACAATCAACCTGCTGACCTTGCTTGCCTTCGTCCTCTCCGTGGGCGTGCTTGTGGACGACGTCATCGTCATCGTCGAGAATGTCTCCAGGCACCTGAGCGAGGGCAAGACGCCGCTGGAGGCGTCTCTTATCGGCGCACGGGAGCTGGTGCGGCCCATCATTGCCATGAACGTGGTGCTTGTCGCCGTGTACGCGCCCATCGGATTGCAGGGTGGGCTGACGGGTTCGCTCTTCCGGGAGTTCGCCTTCACCCTGGCCGGGACTGTGGCCATGTCCGGGCTGGTGGCCTTGACGCTTTCTCCGTTCATGGCCTCGCGCATCCTGGTCGCGGGCATTGAAGAACGGGGCCTGGCCGGGCGCATTTCCCGCGGTTTCAACCGGCTCAAGAATTTTTACGGTCGCCTCCTGGCCGGGACGCTCCGTTCCCGGCCGGCGGTGTATCTGGTCTGGATTCTGATCGCAGCAATGACCGTGCCCATGTTCATGATGTCATCCAAAGAGCTTGCGCCGTCCGAGGACCAGGGCGTAATTTTCGGCATCCTCGATGCTTCGGCCGATGCTTCCCTCGACCAGACCAGGCAGTCAGCCGCTGCGGCCAACGATGTCTTCATGAGCACGCCCGAGGCCGAATTCACCTTTCAGATCACCTTTGCGTCCAGCGGGTTCGGCGGCCTGGTGGTCAAGCCGTGGGAGCAGCGCGATCGGACCGTGGCGCAGATTCTGCCCGAGGTGCAGGCCGGACTGGCCGCCATTCCCGGCATCCGGATGTTTCCGGTCACCCCCGCGGCGCTTCCGGGCGGCGGTGATTTCCCGGTGGAGTTCATCATCGCCTCCACGGCCGAGCCTGAGCAGATCCTGGCCTTTGCCGAACAGATCCAGCGCAAGGCCGCGCAGAGCGGCATGTTCGCCTTTCCGCCACTCATCGATGTGAAGATCGACAAGCCTCAGGCCGAGTTGGTCATCGACCGTGACAAGGTCGCCGCCATGGGGCTGAATCTCGCGTCCGTGGGCTCAGACGTCTCGGCCATGCTGGGCGGCGCTTACGTCAACCGCTTCAATATAGACGGGCGCAGCTACAAGGTTATCCCCCAGGTTCAGCGTGTAGACAGGCTGAACCCCGAGCAGCTTGGGGATATCCATGTGACCGGACCAAACGGGGAGCTTGTGCCCCTGTCCTCTGTGGCGACGATCAAGAACACCACCGTGGCCCGTTCCCTGAACCGCTTTCAGCAGCTCAACGCCGTGAAGATCAGCGGTGTCGCACTGCGGCCCCTGGACGAGGCCCTGCGGTTTCTGGAGGACGAGGCGGTAAAAATCCTGCCTCAGGGCTATGTGCTTGATTACACAGGTGATTCGCGTCAGTTGCGGACCGAGGGCAACACCTTTCTCTTTTCCTTCGGGCTGGCTGTAGCACTCATTTTCTTGACCCTTGCGGCACAGTTCAACAGCTTTCGCGACCCGTTCATCATCCTGGCCGGTTCCGTGCCTTTGGGCATGTTCGGGGCGCTCATCTTCACCTTCCTGAAAATGCCCGACCCCAATGTCGCCTTCTGGACCGAAGGATGGACCACGACACTGAACATCTATTCGCAGGTCGGGCTGGTCACTCTGGTCGGGCTGGTGGCCAAGAACGGCATCCTTATCGTGGAGTTCGCCAACCAGCTGCAGCTCTCCGGCATGCCCAAGCTGCAGGCCGTGCACGAGGCGTCCATGACCCGTTTGCGACCCATCCTCATGACCGCCGGTTCGACCATCGCCGGTTTTTTTCCGCTGGTGCTGATCGCCGGAGCCGGGGCCGCGGCCCGCAATTCCATCGGGCTTGTTCTGGTGGGCGGCATGACTACCGGCACGATCTTCACGCTTTTCGTCATTCCATCCATATATGTGCTGGTGGCCCGCGATCACTCCGTGGACAGAAAAAACGACGAGGTCTCCCTGCACCTTGAAGACGCAGGGCAGACGGGGTGATGTCCCTCCTTCTTCTCGGTCTGGGCTGGGCTGCGTGGGGAGGGCTGCACAGCCTGCTCATCAGCCCGTCCTGGATGCGGCTGGTCTCTGACCGTTTTCCCCGGCTTTGCCCATGGTATCGATTGGGCTACAACACCCTGGCGGTCCTGACCCTTCTGCCCTTGCTGTATTACAAGAACACGCTGGCCGGAGACGCGCTCCTGAGTTGGGACGGCGTCCTGGTTTTACCGCGATTTCTGCTGCTGGGCGCGTCCCTGTGGCTCTTTTGGGCCGGGGCCCGGGAATACGACCTGAGCGTGGTCGGCGGCCTGGCGCAGCTGCGCTCAAGCTGCTCCTTCGCAGGCAGCCCGTATGCGTCAGAGCTGCACACCTCGGGGATCCTCGGGCGGGTGCGCCACCCATGGTACGGAGGGGCGCTTCTGCTGCTGTGGACCCGCACCGGCACTTTTGACGCGGCGGAACTGGTGACCAGTCTGGTCTTGAGCGCCTATGTGCTCGTCGGCGCGTGGCTTGAAGAGAAAAAGCTCCTGCATGTCCTCGGGCAGCGCTACAGGGACTACCAACTTGCCACGCCCATGTTTTTCCCCTGGCCGCACCGCAAGGAAGGAGTGCGATGACGCGCGTCTGGTGGTATCTTTCGGACTACATCAGCCATCGCCGGGCCGGCGAGGCCTACCGGCGGTGCCTGGGCCTGGCCGGATTCGAGGCCGCGGATCGGCCCGAGGATGCGGATTTGGCCGTGCTGCATGACGATCCGATGAACTGGTCCGATATTTTGGAGCGGTTTCCTGCTGCGCGAACAAAGCCCACGGTGGGATTTGCGGTTTGGGAGGGACTTGAATTGCCTGAGGTGTACCGAGCGGGATTTGCGCTGGTGGACGAGGTTTGGACGGCGTCGGACTTTTCCGCTGCCGCGTTGCGTCAAGGGCACGCGAGAGTTCGGGTTCTCCCGCATGTGGTCGAAGTGCCTTGCTGCGCGGCCAGTGATTTGGAATGGGCGCAAAGGCGTCTGAACTTGAGCCCGGAGAGCCGCTATTTTTTCAGTATAGTCGATGCGATCAATCCGCGTAAGAATCTGGACGCGTTGCTGCGAGTTTTTGCACGGCTGGCACATGGAAACCCGACGGTTTTTCTTGTCGTGAAGCAATATCGGATGAATGTGTCCTTCGGGAATGCGTCGCAGGTGTTAAGCATTGGGGAGAGTGTCGCAGACGCCCGCATGGCCGCCTTGCATGCAGGAGCGCTGGCCTACGTCAGCCCGCACCGTGGCGAAGCCTGGGGGCTGGGACTTAGCGAGGCCATGAGTCACGGAGTTCCTGTGCTGGCCACGGGCTGGTCCGGGAACATGGAATTCATGGATGAGCGCAACTCCATTCCCCTGCGTTTTGAATTGGAGCCGGTGGGGGAGCGCATGGCCAGGATGCTGCCTCATTTTCGGCCTGACATGCTCTGGGCCAGGGTTGACGAGGAGCATCTGCTGCGGGAGATGCTGCGGCTGGTGCGGCGCGGCCAGGACCAGGGCATGTGCGAGCGTTCCCGCGCTGTGGCGGAGCGCTTTTCACCCCGGCGCGTGTCCAGAATCTTGGCCAAGCTTATCCGCGAATTCAAGGAATCTCCAGTCAGCCCCATCTGAGACGCGGGCACCGCCTGTGCGCGACTGCCCGGCCTGTTATCTTGTTTCCTCCATTTTTTTAGCAGGACCGAACCGCGCAGTCGTGCTGCTAAGGGCCGCCAGCGACGGCAGTCACCAGCTCGTCACGAACCCAGCACGAGAAAATTCCTGATCCCGGTGAAAACGATCTGTGCCGCCATGGCCGAGAGGACAAGGCCCGTGATCTTGGTCATGACCGACAGGCCCACGGAGCCGAGCAGCCTTTTCAGTGGACGCGCCGAACGCAGCAGGACGCCCACGGCCAGACAGGAGCAGATCAGTGCCCCCGCGCCCACGGCCCGTTCCGTGGCCCCGCCCAGTTCCGCGCCGAGGATGAGCAGCGTGCCGATGGTGGCCGGGCCCACGGTGATGGGGATGGCCAGGGGAACCACGGCGAAATCCACGTCCGGAGCCGCTTCCTGACTTGTGCGTTTGCCCGAGACCAGGGACACGGCCGAGAGGAAAAGCAGGCTCCCCGCGCCGATGCGGAAACCGTCCAGGGTGATGCCCAGGGTGGAGAAGATGGGGTTGCCCGCGAAATAGAGGATGAGGCTTATGACCATGACGGCCATGGTGGTGCGGATGGCAACCTTGCGCTGGTCGGTCTTGGTCATGTGTTCGGTCATGGACAAAAAGACGGTCAGGACGAAAAAAGGCGTGAGTAGAAAGAAGAGCTTCATGCTCAGGCTGATGAAGAGAGTGATCATGGCTGTATCCGTGTGCGCCTGGTGGCGCGGCTGTTCGTGTCAAGTCCGGCCGGATGCCGGAACGAGCCGTCCTTAGGCCCGTGGGCGTCCAAAGGCAAGGGGTACGATATCGGTATTATTTCCGAGTGGCCAGCATGATGCCGCTCAGGATGCATCCGGCGCTGACCAGATGGATGAGTCCCATGGGTTCGCCCAGAAGGAAAAAGGCCGTGACGCCACTGAAAAGCGGCAGGCTGAAGTAGATGATTCCGGCCAGGGACGGGCCGA
Organism: Desulfomicrobium sp.; assembly: GCA_041690155.1. GTDB lineage: Bacteria > Desulfobacterota > Desulfovibrionia > Desulfovibrionales > Desulfomicrobiaceae > Desulfomicrobium. Next base: position 30,571 of record JAWLHW010000008.1, read on the forward strand.
TGGCCGCCACGGCGCTGTTCCACATGGCATAGGCGGCTAGGGACGCTCCGAGCCCGACGTAAAGGATGGCGCCGACCATGCCCGGCGTAATGGTGGGCGCGCCAAAACGGTCCAGCTCCCATCCGGCCCAGGGCAGGAGGAAGATGATGCCCGTGCCGATGATGGTCAGCAGGAAGGCCGAGGGGCTCAGCTTTCCCGAGAATCTGCGTACCAGGATGCTGTACGCGGCGAACAGGATCGCGGCCAGGGTCATCCACAGGTCCCCCACCGAAAAGCGCAGCTCCAGTATCCGTCCGGGCTCGCCTTCGGTGATGAGCAGCAGCACGCCGCCCAGGGCCGCAGCCAGGCCGAGAATCTTTTTCGCGGACAGCTTTTCGCCCAGGAACACCCGGGCCAGCAGGATGATGAAGATCGGCGTTGAAGTTGCGATCAGCGAAAGGTTCAGGGCCTGGGACGAGTGCGCCGCAGTGTAAAGCAGCGCATTGAAGAGCGAAACGCCAAGGATGGATATGGAAATTATGGGCAGAAGGTTTAGCCGGATAGCGCGACGCTCAGCCCAGGCCGTGCGGACGGCGAAGGGAAAGAGGGCGATGAAGGCAACGCACCAGCGCAAAAGAGACAAGGTGGCCGGTTCGATGCTTTGATTCAGGATCCTGGCCACAATGAAGTTGCCGGACCAGATGGCGGTAGCGCCCAGGGCGAACAGGGCGCCGCGAAGGGCAGGTGTGATGGTCATGGGGAATCGGGGGCAAGAGGTTGATCGGGTGGGCCAGAAATAATAATCCCCCGAGTCTGTTCGAACTCGGGGGAATTGTCGAGAGGCTGGTTCGCCGTGGTCGGCTAGCGTATTACTGCTGGGCCGGGGCGCCGTGTCCGGGCATGTTTTGCTGCATCCTGTCTGCGGCACCGGGCTGCATTCCTTCACCTGGCTGGCCGTGGTACATGCCGCCGCCCTTCATGCCACCGCCCTTCATGCCACCGCCCTTCATGCCGCCGCCCATCATGCCGCCGCCCATCATGCCGTGTCCATTTCCGGTCATGATGCCTTCCTTGGCCATGGCTTTACGCATCTTGACCCGTTCGGCATAGATTCTGGCATTCAATTCACTGATTTCCTGAGTAAGGGCATCAATCTTCTTATCGTCAGGCTTGTCAGCGTAAAGTGCTGCGGTGAGCTCCGATTCCTTGGCGAAGAGCTGCTTGCTCATGCCGGCCGTGGCTGCGGTGAAATCAGCGTGGAGCTTCTGCATCGTAGCCTGCTGCTCCGGGGTCATGTTGCCCATGCCTCCCATCATTCCATGGCTCTGAGCTGAGGCGAAGCCTGCAAAGGCAACGATGAAGGCCAGGGTCAGAAGAGTGGCGATAAGGTTGCGGTTCGATTTCATGAGAGTTCTCCTTGATGGTTTATTGTTATGATTACGTTTTCGCCCGTAAGGGGCTTGGTGATGCTTATGGATCAATGCTTCTGACCAGGGCTGGTCACAGCATCGACTTCAATGTTTTGTATTCCTCGATGCTGATCTCACCCCGGGCCAGCCGGAGCTTCAGTATCTCCAGGGAGTCGGTTCTATCCGCCGAAGGGGCCGAGGATCGCCGTGGCTTGAAGGCGGTCCAGAGCAGCACCCCGATTCCCGCTGCGACCAGAATCCCCCACAGAGAGGGCCCGGCCATCCAGCCGCCGAACCAGGGCATTGTTCCGCAATTCCACATGATGATTTCCTCCGATCTTTTTTGTCTTGTTATGATGTGATATTGGCAAGCTGCGTGCCAGAGCATTTTGATAATCTTAACTGCCTGATATCGAACATTATATTTATTATGGCAGTGGTTGCTACGCATTCGATGCCGGATTTTGTGGGTAAACATGTGACGCCAAACTGGACTGTGTGGGTAAAACGGTTACAGGTTTTTATTCGAGGAGATCGATGAACATGTTTTCA
>JAWLHW010000009.1:0-31240 GCA_041690155.1 Desulfomicrobium sp.
ACAAAAAATCCACGTCGGGAAACCGGCGTGGATTTTTTGTTTGATGAACCTGGCCGCGACCTGTCCGGTCGCCGCAAGAACCTATTGCTTTGCCAGGCGTAGGACGATCTCAAACTCTTCCGCTGAGACCGGCATGACGGACAGCCTTGAGCCCTTTTTCAGGAGCTCCATCCTCTCAAGTCCCTTGATTCCGCGCAGAGCACCCAGTGGAAGAGGGTTTGCAAACTTCTCCACGAACTGCACGTCGACCATGAACCAAAGCGGCTTTTCGGCCGTAGAACGAGGATCGTAGTGCCTGTCTTCAGGGTCCCAGGCCGTATGATCGGGATAGCTTTCGCGCGCCACCCGGGCGATGCCCACCACCCCGGGATTTTTCACGCTGTGATAAAAAAGGATCAAATCCCCCACGCGCATCTCGTCACGCATGAAATTGCGGGCCTGAAAATTGCGTACGCCGTCCCACGAACTCGTCTGTCTGGGCGCTGCCGCCAGATCGTCGATGGAAAAACAGCCCGGCTCGGTCTTCATCAGCCAATATTTCATCCCGCCTCCTTGCCTCGTAGCCCCTTGCTCTCCCGAAATGCCAGTCAGGGGCCTGTGGGCGCAGTACTTCAAACATGTGCCTAAAAAAAGGCTCCCCCGCAAGGAGGAGCCTTTGAGAACACAATGCAAACCGGGTTTACCAGTTGGAATCGGCGAAGGGGTCCTGCGATCCACCGGAGAAACCGAAATCGGTGCCAGCAGCGGTTTCGGCCGGAGCGCCGCCAGCTTCAGCAGCAGGAGCTGCGGCACCGGGGGCAGCGGCAGCGCCGGCAACACCAGCGACAACCACACCAGTCTTCTTCACTTCCTCGACTTCCTTCAGCAGGGCTTCGAGCTTGCCGGTGAATTCGACAATGCGGGCTTCAGTGGTCACGAACAGAGCTTCGGCTTCGTCCTTTTTCTGTCCTTCGAATTCCTTGACCTTGGCGCTCAGAGCCGCAATCTCGGCATCCTTGGCAGCCAGAGCCTTTGTCAGCTCATCAACCTTGGCGCTCTTGGCGTTGATCTGGCCCTTGTAGTCGGCCAGTTTGGCGAACACTTCGTCCACTTCGGCCTTGGCCTTCACAGGCATGGGCGCAACAGAGACGGACTGTCCCAGTTCGACCATCTGTCCCTTGGACATCTTGGTCAGTTCGGGATGCTGCTCATAAATCCAGGCCTTGGCGAGAGCCGCGGCAAAAGGAGTGGAATCGCCATCCAGGTCTTTCTGGGTCAGGTAGCCCAGCATTTCGGCAACGGAAGCGTTGCCATCGCCCTTCAGGTAGGCCACAAAAGTATCCATAGGAAAAATCTTGCGAGCTTCAGACATGGTGTCCTCCTTTAATTAAATAACAAAGATTTTGTCATCTTCGATGAGTTTTTCGTCAATGGGCAAACGACCAATATACCGTGCATAAATGAGCGCTGTGGTGCGATACACCAGATGCCCAAGTTTGGACCAAGGCAGATACGCAATCAGCATGAAAATGCTGACCAGATGCAGATAATACGTGAAGAAGGCCAAAGGTGCGACGCCGGCCAGGCGGAAGACCTGAGCGCCGATGCCGGTCAGGGTCACAACCCAGATCACACCGAGCAGATACCAGTCATAGTAGTTGGAAACGGACTTCTTGGTGTCCGAATTCAAGCGCCGACGGGTCAGCAGAGTGAGGCCGGTCACCAGCAGCACCGCGCCCACGTTGGCCAGGATCTTGACCGGATGCCACAGCGGCATGGGCGTATGGCCGATAGGTGCCAGCAGGGGAATGACCTTGCCGCCCCAGTGAGCCACGGCCACGATGGACGTGACGATGGCGCAAGCCACAAAACCGTAGAACAGAATCTGATGGCCCTTGACCCGTTCTTCATCTGCGGGGCTGTCCACGCAATTCTTGAAACGGGAATGCTGGAGGACATCGTATTTGATCGTTGCGATGATCGCATCTTTCAAGGTCGGTTTCTTGTATCCGATGACAAACGTTTCGGTCACGTTGGCCTTGAACCCGTCGATCATGTTCTTGATCCCAAGCCCAAAGCAGATGGCCACAAATATGGCGACCAGGCCGAACAGGGGGTCAATGGTGAAATCACCGGGAAAAAGGTTGCCGTAAACGATTTTGCCGTCTTCTGTGAGCGGAAAGAACGAGCCGACAAGAGCAGCCCGGATCATCCAGATGAAGGCAAAAATTGCCATCGGAATACCTGCCAGGATAGGCAGATGCTTGGGCGAACTCATCCACTCGCCGATAATGGCGGGCTTCACCAGCTTGCGGTAGGTCATGTTGCGCAGGGCGGCCAGCAGGTCTCCGGGTTTTGCTCCGCGAGGACACAGTTCGGAACAGGTTCCGCAATTGTGACACAACCAGATGTCGATGTCGTTGACCAGCTTGTCTTTGAGACCCCACTGGGCCCAGACCATTTCCTTGCGCGGGTAGGGATTGTCCGCAGGAGACATGGGGCATGCGACAGAGCAGGTAGCGCACTGGTAGCACTTCTTGAGATCCGCACCACCCACCTCCTGCAATTCCTTGACGAACTGCAGATTAGGCTCAATCTTAATTGTTTTGGACATACATGCTCCTCCTAGTATCCCTTGAACGGGTTGGGACCAAGCTTGGTGATCGCGTCAACAAACTCGTCAATCATGCCGGGAACCTTGTCGTATTCGTCAATGGCGACCTGCATCTGCTGTACCCGTTCGGTTTCAATGCCAAGCTTGCCCAGGGTCTCACCGATGTTGGCCATGCGCCGGCTGCACAGGTCCGAACCCTTGACGAAGTGACACTGGTAATCGTCACCGTACTTGCAGCCCAGGAGCAGGCAGCCGTCAGTGCCCTTGGACATGGCATCGGCGATCCAGATGGTGTTGACCGAACCAAGGCAGCGCACCGGAACGATGCGAACGTACGGGCTCCACTTCTTGCCGCGCAGGGCGGCCATGTCGAGGGCCGGATAGGCATCGTTCTCGCAGGCGAGAATGAGCATGCGCGGACCGCCCACTTCCATGTCGTCGGGAACCTCGACCTGCTTGATCATGGATCCGATCTGGTCGACGTTGTAGTTGTCGAAGTAGATGACACGTTCAGGGCAGGCACCCATGCACGTTCCGCAACGACGGCAACGCGAGGTGTTGGGCATCGGATTGCCCTTTTCGTCCTCGTCCAGAGCTCCGAAGGGACATTCTTCCGTACAGCGCTTGCACTGGGTGCAACGTACCAGGTTGAACTTCGGGAAGGACAGATCGCCCGAACGCGGATGAACCGCCATGCCTCTGTTCGATGATTCAAGGCACTGAACCGCTTTCAGGGCCGCGCCGGCAGCATCGACTTCGGCCGTGGCCATGGTCATGGGCTGGCGCACGGTCCCGGCAGCATAAATGCCGGTGCGGCGAGTCTCATATGGGAAGCAGATATAGTTGGAATCGGCGTATCCGCTGAACAGCTCAAGGTCGGGCATGGCCGGGCCCTGCCGGTATTTGAGCTTGAGGATCGGATCAAGCGCGGTGGTGGGCACCATCGCCGTAGGCAGCACGAGCATGTCCACTTCGATCTCAACTTTGGCGCCAAGAAGGGTGTCCTCAAGAACCACCACGATGTCACCATCGCCACCGTCGCGAACTTCACTGATCACGCCCTTGGTCATCATGACGGTGGGGTCGTTCTGTGCGGCCTTGTAATAAAGCTCATTCAATCCGGGGACCATCATGTGCTCGTAGACCACCATGGCCACACCGCCGGGTATGAATTCTCGTACGTAGTTCGCCTGCTTGAGCGCTGTCAGCGACGTCAGTTCGGAGCTGTAGGACAAGTGCTTGTAGGTGTCCTGCTTGACGAAGTTGGTCTTGGGAGCCTCGTCGGCCTCTTTGACCTCAGCGGCAGCCAGGGCCGCTGCGCGTGCCTCCTCTTCCTTGACCTCGAAGGGGGCGAGCTTGTCGCCAAATCCGAGCAGGAACATGACCTTCGCAGGCTTGGCGCCATCAGTCTTGCGCACAATGGAGCCCGCCTTGGCCATCATCTCGAACTCGCGGGAAGTAACCACATTCTGAAGCTTTCCGTAGCCGAGCGGCTTCAGAAAAGCGGTATCCTGTGGGACCCAGCCGGTGGCAATGACCACTGAGCCGACTGCCACGACACGATCTTCCTTACCGACCTTCACGGTCACTTCGTAATTGCCGGGAGCTCCGGCAATGCCGGCAATTTCGGATTCAAGGAGCACTTCGATCTTATCGGACGCCTGAACCTGCGCGATCTTTTTTTCAACGCCCGTGGCGTGAGCCGCGTCATAGGGAAAAGCAAAAGGGATGGTCTTGTACATACCGGCGGCAGCACCACCCAGCATTTCTTTCTTTTCAACCAGCGTCACATCGTATCCGACGGCAGCGACATCAAGAGCCGCGCTCATTCCGGCCCAACCGCCACCGATGACCAGGACCCGGTTGACGACTTCGATTCCACCATCTTCCGGAACAGCGGCTTTCTGCAATTTGACCACGCCCATGTTCACATAGTCGTTGGCCATCTTGAAAAGCAATTCCGGAGTAGTGCCCGGAGCGACCTTTTCTTTGCTCGGATCCTCATAGCAGAGGACGCAAAGTTCGCGCAGGTTGACCCTGTCAACCAGGATATTCTGTCCGAACTTGTAAAAATCCCAGTCCACGCGCGGTGAAGAACCGCAAACGCAAACAGCATCGATCAGGCCGGCATCGATGTCCGCCTGGATCATTGCTCGTCCTTCGGTGGTTGCAAGCCTCGGATGCACCTTGACTACTGGGCAGCAATCGCTCCATTTTTTCTGCACGCCGTCGCACAGTCTCTGGATGTCGAGAACCCCGCCAAGGCTTGATTCATCAAAATATACACCAATCTTGTCGGCCATGACCTACCTCCCCCTCACCGTCTGGATCGCTTTCATCGCTGCCCCGGTGGCAGACTGGGCCGACTTCATAACGTCCAGAGGTTGTTTGGCACAGCCCGCGGCGAAAATACCTTTTTCCTCCCCTCCAACGATGAACCCTTCGGCATCAACCGGGACATCTATTGGCAGGGAAGCGCCGGCCAGGCTGGGCTGCATTCCTGTGGCCAGAACCACGAGATCGAAACGTTCGACAGACTTGGAGCACGTCACCGCATCTTCCACGGTGACCCACACGTCATCGCCTGCGTTATCCTGTTCGACCGCAGCGACCTTGCCTTTGACGGCATAGATCTTCTCATCCGCCAGAATTTTCTTGGCGAAATTGTCGTAGCGGCCAGGTGTCCGCAAATCAATGTAATAGATGGTCACTTCCGCGTCAGGATACTGCTCGCGCACATATTGTGCCTGCTTCAAGGAAGCCATGCAGCAAATGTAAGAGCAATAATGGAGATGATTTTCGTCACGAGAACCGGCGCACTGAACAAAAGCGATCTTTTTCGGCACACGATTGTCGGAAGGCCGAAGAATTGCGCCGTTTGTCGGGCCATAGGGGGATGCAAGGCGCTCCATCTGCATATTGGAAATGCAGTTTTTAACTGCGCCTGCGCCCAGGTTGGACAGATTCGTCACATCGTAAGGCTTCCATCCTGTGGCAATGATTATTGATCCAACGCTCAAAGTGAGGGTCTTCTCTTCCTCGGTCAGATCGAGATAGTCACATTTCTGGACTTTGCTCTTGTCCGAGTCGCTCAGGCTGGCCTTGTCCACAACGTAGCGCTGCGGAAAAGCAAAAGGCGCATCCATGTAGACGGGTTTGCGCGTTGCCAAACCAAATTCGTAGTCATTGACCACTTCGGTGGAAAGCTCGTCGCACAAATCGGAAAGATCAGGGCTGCTGGGACCAGCGTAGCGCGGTTTGATCTGTACCGTAACCTCATAATTTCCAACGCTTCCGTCAACCTTGGTCACTTCGGCCAAAGTAAAAAACTTCACATTGGGATTGTTCTTGATCCGCTGATACTGAATTTCCAAACCGCATGAAGGTGGACACAGCTTCGGGAAATATTTGTTCAGCTGCATAACACGTCCACCCAGAAACGGGGTCTTCTCAATGATGAAGACCTCATGACCGATCTCAGCGGCCTCAAGGGCGGCGGTGAGTCCTGCGAAGCCACCACCTATGACAAGTATGCTGTTGCTAGCCATTCGATTCCTCCCAGAGCACTTAAGTTGAAGGCCATAAAAATGAATAGAATGGCCCAAGCATAATCTATAACTACCAGAGGTTACAGATCATGCATAGACCATTCTATTTCCTGATAGAGAAAAAAGGCTGCGGGATGGACCCGCAGCCTTTTGGCCCATAAACTAGACAGGGATGATCTGGTAGTAATGTTTCTTGAAGATCTCGGTTACACCAGTTGCCGGATCGTACTTGGAGTTAACAAAGCACTTCCACTTGGCATCGTCCAGACCCATGAAGTCTGCGCGATAGTAGAAACCGGGGTAACGGCTTTCCTGACGGAAACGAATGTGCTGCATGTGCAGACGAACGGTCCACAGTCTGTGGTACTGTTCCCAGCAACGAAGCAATTCGTGCAGGTCACGAGCCGCGAGCTTCTTGGAATCTTCTTCCAGCATGTCGAGCAGGGAGAAACCTGTGTCGAGCAGTCTGTCAGAGGTGGTGTACAGGGTAGCGCAACCTCCGCCGTATTCATCGGTGCACTTGATGAGGCGCATCATGAAGTTGTTGGGCGTGATGTAGTTCGGGTTGACTACCGGATCAGTGGATGCACCCTTGAACTGCTCGTAGGTGTACCAAGGCTCGTAGATTTCTTTCTTCAGATCAGCAGCGGAAACAGGCAACGTGGGCTTGAAATCCTTGTGATCGACAACCCAACGGACCATCTGCTTACCGACGATGCGGCCTTCAGCATGGGAACCAGAGGAGAACTTGTGGCCGGAAGCGCCAACGCCGTCAGCACATGTCCACAGACCGTTTACGGTGGTCATGCGGTTGTACACCTTGCCGTTGTCAGCCTTGACCTTGTACTCATCAGGAACCCAGGATTCGTTCGGACCGGAAACCCAGATACCGCAACAACCGGAATGCGAACCGAGCAGATAAGGCTCAGTGGGCATGATTTCGGAACCGCGCTCTTCGGGCTTGATGTTCATGGCGGCCCACAGGTTGGCCTGACCAACGCACATATCCAGGAAGTCTTCCCAAGCTTCGGACTCAAGGTGCTTCTGCTCGGCCTTGGACAGATCCTTGAAGGTGGTCTGCAGGGCGGTGGCGGTGTCCATGTAGATGGGGCCGCGACCTTCGCGCATTTCGCGAAGCATCATGTGGTTGCGCAGACAGGTCGGGATGATGTGACCCTTGGCGTAACCGCGATCTTCGTAAGGCTTCAGCATGGCGCGGTTGGTGACACAGTAGTCTTCACCCTTGGCGTTGGTGGCTTTGGCCTTAAAGAGCAGGAACCATGCGCCGACCGGACCGTAACCGTCTTTGAAACGGGCGGGTACGAAGCGGTTTTCCATCATGGTCATTTCAGCGCCAACCTGAGCACACATGGTGTAGGTGGAGCCGGCGTTCCATACGGGATACCAAGCGCGACCAAGGCCTTCACCAGTGGAGCGGGGACGGTAAACGTTGACTGCGCCACCGCAAGCTACGGACATGGCGTTGGCTTTGATGACGTATACTTTGTTTTCACGAACAGAGAAGCCGACAGCACCGGCGATACGGTTGGGCGTATTGGCGTCAAGCAGCAGCTTAACGATGAAAATACGCTCCAGGTAACGATCGGAACCAAGGGCGTTCTTTGCGGCTTCAGCAACGATGACCTTGTAGGACTCACCGTTGATCATGATCTGCCAACGGCCGGAGCGGACAGGGGCTGCACCGGTGCGCAGGGACATGCCCTCTTTCTTGGCCTGAGCGCCGTCCAGGTTCTTGCCGTCTTTCTTGACCCAGCAAGGCAGGCCCCATTCTTCGAACAGATGAACGGAGTCATCCACGTGGCGGCCAAGGTCGTAGATCAAGTCTTCACGAACGATGCCCATGAGGTCGGTGCGGACCATGCGGACATAGTCGTCAACATCGTTTTCGCCGATATATGTGTTGATGGCGGAAAGACCCTGAGCAACCGCGCCGCCGCGATCGACAGCAGCCTTGTCAACCATGAGAATCTTGATGTCGCCGCCAACTTTGTCGGCCCAGCGCACTGCTTCAAAAGCAGTACCGCAGTTACCCATACCACCACCGACCATAAGAATGTCGGTATCAATCTCAACGAGTTCAGGCTCTGCGCAGGCGAGGCCCTTGATCACGTCTTTAACAGGAATCTGAGGCATATGTTCCTCCTGAAATTTCTTTCGTTTAAAGCGCCGAATTAGGCGACGGCCGACTTGAAGGTGACCTTCAGGTCTGCTTCACCGACTTCAATCTTCTGACCAAGAGCTTCTTTGGGAGTAGCCAAAGTGGTCTCAGTGAACAGAAGCTCATCTTCCAAGTCCCCTGCCTCAGGCTTGCCTTCGAAGGGCTTGATGGAACCTTCCACAGTGGTGCGGATGGGGAACTTAAAGCGCTTTACTTCGCCATTGCGGAACTGAACGGTCCACATGATGTCTTCTGCACCGCGCAGCGGGATGCAGGTGCCGCCCATGGGGGCGAAGTCAGCATACGGACGAGCGGTGATCGCGCCCTGGGGACAAATCTTGATACAGGAGTAACATTCCCAGCAAGCGGCCGGCTCCTGATTGTAAGCCTTCATCTCTACAGGGTCCAGGATCATCAGGTCGTTAGGACAGATGTACATACAGGCAGTCTTTTCACCGCCCTTGCATCCATCACACTTTGCTGGATCAACAAAGGTTGGCATAATTCCTCCGAATAAAGAGTTTAAAACAACTTAGCCATAGGCCCGAAACAAACAAAAAATTTTACCCAAGCTCTTCGCTTGTGAATCTTTTATCAAAGCACTTTTGCTGTGTCAAGCCGCATATTGACAATCATAGGCTTTGTTGGAGGGGCATCCACCAAAGCCAAATCAGCAGGGCGGGCATAAATGCCCGCCCTGCCGGTTGAAATCAAACTACATGGCTGCGCCGGAAGCGGCACCCTGCATCTTCACTTCGACCTTTTCGGTCAGCGTGGAGTAGTATTCGCGCAGGATGACAAGAACTTCGTCGCGACCGAAGTGATCGACAACCTCGGCGCCTTCGGACAGAGCCTTGCGCAGCTTGGTGCCGGACAGGACAACGCGGTCGTCCTTGCTGTGCGGGCAGGTGCGCAGGGAGGCCATGCCGTCACACTTGTAGCAGTAGAAGGTCCAGTCGATCTTCATGGGCTGGGTGATCAGATCCTTGCCAGCGCCCAGGTTCTTGGGAACGCGATCAAAGATTTCCTGGGCTTCGAACAGACCGTAGAAGTCACCAACACCGGCGTGGTCACGACCGATCAGCATGTCGGAAACACCGTAGTTCTGGCGGAAGGTGGCGTGCAGCAGGCCTTCGCGGGGGCCGGCGTAACGCATATCCAGGGGGTAGCCGCCCTGAACGACGTTGGCCTTCACAAAGTACTTGTCGATGAGGGTATCGATGCACTTGATGCGAACTTCGGCCGGGATGTCACCGGGCTTCAGGTTGCCGACCAGGGAGTGAATGAAAACGCCGTCGCAAACTTCAACAGCGATCTTGGCCAGATATTCGTGAGAGCGGTGCATGGGGTTACGCAGCTGCAGGGCGGCAACCTTGCTCCAGCCCTTTTCTTCAAAGGTGGCGCGGGCTTCGGCCGGGGACATGTAGCAACCGGGGAATCTGTCGCGGTAGTCGCCTTCGGAGAGGACTTTGACGGGGCCGGCAATGTTGTATTTCTTCTGAGCCATTACCATAATAACGCCGGGGTGATCCTTGGGGGCGATTTCCCAGAACTTGTCGTCAGCGGACTCTTCGCCCTGGCCCTTGTAGACCTTCTCGCATTCCCACTTCTTGTCGGCATCGGTCATTTCGTAAACTTCGGTGACCTTCATGGTAGCCATGAAAACGCCCTTCTTGGGATCGAACAGAGCGACTTCTTCGCCAACCTTCACTTCTTCATCCACATCCAGGGTCACGGGAACGGGCCAGAAGGTGCCGTCAGCCAAGGTGAAATTTTCACACACGGACTTCCAGTCGGCCTTGGTCATGAAGCCGTTCAGCGGGCTGAAGCCGCCGATGCCCATCATGATCAGGTCGCCCTTGGCGCGGGGGCTGATGTCGATCTTCTTCAGTCCTTCGGCCTTTTTCTGCTCGGCAGCCAATTCGGCGCCCTCAAGCAGACAGCAAACCAAACCTTTTCCACCATGCGGGGGTACGAGAGCCATAACGTGGATCCTCCTAAATATAGTTTGTTTTTATTTTCACAAATAAAAAAACGGAGACCTCTATTTGCTTCGCAACTCGCTTCTTGTCAACCGTTTTGTGATTTTTTTATCAAAGCGCGCAACTCACCGCCAATCCTGGCCTTCCGGGAGTTGTCCAGGCGCGCGACTAAAATTCATCATTTTGGCTATCTTTCAATTTTTTCTTTTATTTTAATATATTATATTTATATTGAACAATAACCACTTGCAATCCATAAAGTCTTATTGTTATTGATCGCCTTTGAAATCAGCTTTCATCATGCGTCCATGCACCCATGGACAATAAACAACCTAGCCTGAAGAATTCGCATGGCCGAAAAACATAATTCACTCTCTTTGACACAGGAACTGGCGCAGCTCGACGAAAAGCTCGTGTCCCTACTCATGACCCGGACCAACCTCTTGTCCAGGGCGGCGTCCACAAGACGTTCGAAAAACCTTGGCATCACCGACCCCAATCAGGAAAAAGTCCTGTGGCAGGTATGGAGGGATGCGTCCAAGGCAGATAATCTGGAACCCCAGATCCTCAAGAAAATCTTTCACCTCTCGAACAACCTGTCTTATGCCAGGGTCGAGCGAAATTCCTCGAATGAAAAGCCCTTGTGCCTCTTCCCCCGACGCAAGCCGGTAGAAATAGACCTCGATGCTCCCCGGGACCAGATCCTGCGCAGCATGATGTTCTTCCTTGGAGCGACAAACTCCTCGCCGCTGACCATCGCACCATTCCAGGGAAACGACATTTCCCTGGAATTGATCAACGCCCTGAACCTCTGCGGATTCAACCTCACATTCCAGAATCGGCAATGCGAAGCCCTGCCCGTTGACTCCTGGTCGATGGACAACAAGATCATTTACGCCGGGCAGAGCAAATTCCATTTCTATCTCTTGCTGTGCCTGGCCCTCGGGCAGGTGACCCGGGCCAAGTTTACCGGCTCCACGAAACTCAAGATTCATGACGTCAGGCCGGTGCAGGACCTCCTGCCGCAGCTTGGCGCCCGCCTCACGGTCGTGGAACCGCACAGTTACGGATTGCCCGTCCGGGTGGAGAGCAGCGGCCAACTTCCTGAGACCATCTTCATACCCAAAGGCGTGTCCAAAAAATTCGTGCTGGCTCTTGTTGTCGCGGCCACCACGTTCAAGGCAGGACTTTCGATCCAGCTCCATGAATCATTTTCGAACAGCAAGCTGCTGCGCAAGGGGATTGGATTCCTGCAGGAGCATCTCCCGGAACTGCAGTTTGAAGGGCTGAGCATCATCGTCCCTCCTGCGCCCATCAACCTTGATCTTTCGGCAGTGGACATTCCCGTGGATCCTTTGATGAGCCTCCACCTGCTGGTTCTTCCGTTCTTTACCGACGGCAGGGTGGTCCTGCATGGCAAGTGGCCCCAGCACGCGCCTCACCTCCATGACATTACGGACATCCTGCATGAGTTCGGATTGCGGATCAGCTTCCAAGGTGGCGAGATCACATCCTCCATGGGCACCAGACCCCAAAAACTCTCCATAGACATCACCCCCTGCCAGGAATACCTGCCGCTGGTGCTGGCCATGTCCATGGGCTTGCGCGGCCAGTGCGCCATCACCCTGGACACCACGCGCGAAGATGTCGAATATGCCCAGGATCTGCTCGAAAATCTGGGTGCAGGATACGCCATTGAACCCGGACTGTTGCAGCTTGGGCTGTCTAACGCCAAGAAAGTCAGCGAGTCGCCCTGGCAAAGTCCGGGGCCCTACTGGACCCTGGCCGGGTCGCTCATTTCCTTTACGCATCCCGGGGTCTGCATGACCAATGCGGACAACATCTCCTCGGCCTGGCCCTGGTTCTGGAAAATTTTCATGAATCTTCCAAGTCCTCAAAACTTCATAAATTCCTCACGGATCGAAGAACAGGTAGACGAAACTCAAGATGACAAGCCAAAACGAAAACGAATCCGAATCACAACAGATTAAGGCCATCGAAAAGGAAATCGGCAGGTTCAAAGCCGAACAGGCCGAAGCCCAGGCCAAGGTCAAGGAATTGCTGCAACGCGAAGATCCTGCGCGCGGCATAACCTTTCACGAAGACATATTCCGGCTGCAGCAGGACGCGCTGCGCCTGGACACTGAAATTCAGATTCTGAAGGTCAAGCTCAGGCGGCTTGCATCCACTTGGTAAGCCCGACAATTAGAGGCTCCCAGCTTCGGCTGGGAGCCTTTTTTCAAAGATATGCAACGGCAAAATTGAAGGAGTGCGCATGAACCAGAACCTCACCCAGAAGATCATTGCGGCGCACCTCGTTGAAGGCGATATGCAGCCTGGAAACGAAGTAGCCATCAAGATAGACCAGACCCTGACTCAGGACGCCACCGGAACCATGGCCTACCTGCAGTGGGAAGCCATCGGCCTGCCACGGGTCAAGACCGAGCTTTCCGTAAGCTACGTGGACCACAACACCCTGCAGATGGGCTTTCGCAATCCCGATGACCATCGCTATCTGCGCAGCGTTGCCGCCAAATACGGCATTGTTTTCTCTCCTCCTGGCACGGGCATCTGCCACCAGCTGCACCTGGAAAATTTCGCGATTCCGGGCAAGACCCTCATCGGATCGGACTCGCACACGCCCACTGCCGGCGGCATCGGCAGCCTGTCCATGGGCGCCGGCGGCCTCTCCGTGGCGTTGGCCATGGCGGGCGAGCCCTACACCATTACCATGCCCAAGGTCTTCAAAATCCGCCTCGAAGGTGAGCTGACCGGATACGCCTCGGCCAAGGACGTCATCCTGCACCTGCTCGGCGTCCTGACCGTCAAGGGCGGCGTGGGCGCAGTCATGGAATACAGCGGCCCGGGCGTAGCCACCTTGAGCGTGCCTGAACGCGCGACCATCACCAATATGGGCGCGGAACTGGGCGCTACGGCCTCCATCTTCCCGAGCGACGAGCAGACCCGGGCCTTTCTTGCTCTCATGGGACGGGAAAACGACTTCACGCCCCTGGCTGCCGACGAAGACGCGGCATATGACCGGAAAATTGTCATCGACCTGAGCACGCTTGTGCCCCTGGCGGCCCAGCCTCACATGCCCGACAGGGTCGTGCCCGTGGCGGATCTCGACGGGATGAACGTCGATCAGGTGGCCATCGGATCCTGCACCAACTCCTCCTACTCGGACCTGCAGAGCGTGGCCCAGATCCTCAAGGGCGAACACATTGCCCCGAACACCGACCTGCTTCTGTCGCCGGGGTCCAAACAGGTGCTCAAGATGCTCATGAGCGAAGGCCTGCTCGATCTCATCCTCGACGCGGGTGGACGGCTCATGGAATGCTCCTGCGGCCCGTGCATCGGCATGGGCGGCTCGCCGTCCAGCGGCGGCGTCAGCGCCCGGACCTTCAATCGCAACTTCGAGGGCCGCAGCGGAACCCAGGACGGACAGATATATCTTGTGAGCCCCATCACCGCGGCATTCAGCGCCTTGAACGGCAAGTTCACCAACCCGTCGACCTGGACCAAAAGCGTCTCCAAACCCTCGCTGCCTGCCACGGCACCATCCATCCGCCATCTTTTCGCCTTCCCGCCCAAAGATGGGAGCGAGGTCGAAATCCTGCGCGGACCCAACATCGTGCCCCTGTCGCCCTTCGACAGGCTGCCGGAGGTCCTGGAGCTGCCCGTGCTGATCAAAGTCGGGGACAACATCACCACCGACCACATCATGCCCGCCGGTGCGGCCATCACCGCCCTGCGCTCCAATATTCCGGCCATCAGCAGACATGTGTTCGAACGCGTGGACAAGGATTTCGTGACCCGGGCCGAAAAAGCGGAACAGGGGCTCATCCTCGGCGGCGAAAACTACGGACAAGGATCCAGCCGCGAGCACGCAGCGCTTGCCCCCCGTCATCTCGGGGTCCGGGTGGTTCTGACCAAGTCCTTTGCCCGCATTCACAAGGCGAACCTGATCAATTTCGGCATTCTTCCTCTGATGCTTGCCAACGAGGCGGACTATGACACGCTGGCCCAGGGCGATGTTCTGCGCATCGAACTTGGCACACTCGCACCCGGGGCGACGCTTGCCGCCACGACATCAGGCGGCAGCCAACTCACGCTGACCCATGATTTGACGGGTAATGAAATAGCCATTATCAAGGCGGGCGGCTTGCTCAATTACGTCAACGACAGGCAAAAATAAAAGCCTCTCGGGGGCTGTTCCCATTATTTTTAACTTCAGACTCTTTAGTCGGAGATTCCATGCTTGATATCCTGCGCCAGGGCGCTCAAAGTTGGGGAATAAAAATCCTCTTCGGCATCATCATCGCCGTGTTTGTTTTGGCCTTTGGCATGAATCGCGTGCAAAATGACCAGAACACCGTCATCGCCACAGTCAACGATTCCCCTATTCTTTTTCGGCCTTTCCAGGAACGCCTGCAGCGCAGCCTCGAGCTCGCGCGCAGCCAGAATCCAGACCTGACAGCCGAGATTCTGGCTCAGATGGGATTCAAAAGGCAGATCCTTGAGCAGATGGTCATTGAAGAACTGATGCTGCAGCAGGCTGCAAAGCTCGGCCTGACCGTTTCCAAGGAAGAGCTGGCCAAGGAGATTCATCTCATCCCCGCCTTCCAGAACGAGTCCAACGTCTTTGACCCGACCTCGTACCAGAATGTGCTGCGCGCCAACAACCTCACTCCCGGCAAATTCGAATCCGAATACATGCGCGGCATGGTCATGGACAAGCTGCGGACATACGTCGGCCTGCCCGGGCGCCTTGGAGAAGATCAGGCCCGCGATTTCTACACATATGGCCGCAGCACCGCGGTTATTTCGTACCTGATGTACCCGTGGGAAAACTATCAGGACCAGGTCAACGCCACGGACGAGCGGATCAACGAGTATTACGAGGCGCGCAAGGCCAACTATGCCGTGCCTGCCAGAGCCAAGGTCGACTATCTGCTGCTCACCCCCGCGACCCTGGCCGACCCTGCTGCCGTCACCCCCGAGGAAATCGAAAAATACTACGCCGAGCAAAAGGAACAGTTCAAGATTGAAGAACAGGTCAAAGCCAGCCACCTTCTGGTGCGCGTGGATGAAGACGCCGATGAGGCAAGCGTGGAAAAGGCCATGCAGACCATAAGGTCCGCCCAGAAAGACCTGGCGGCAGGCAAATCCTTTGCCGAAGTGGCCGCGAAATACACCGAGGACCCTTCCGGCACGCAGACCGGCGGAGAGCTGGGCTGGTTTGGCCGGGGCCGGATGGTGAAACCCTTCGAAGACGCGGCTTTTGCCCTGGAAAAGGGCGCTGTCAGCGAACCGATCCGCACCCAGTTCGGCTTCCATCTGATCATGGTGGAAGACATCAAGAGCGCAGGATATGAGGAGTTCGAATCTGTCAAGGATGACATCGCAACCATCATCGCTGAGGATCGCGCGGCGGAGATACTGCAGGATCGCCTTGATCAGGCCCTGGAAATGGTACTCGTCGGCGAGCCTCTCGATAGCGTGGTCAATGCCATCGGCCTGAAGCTTGAAGTCCGTGAATCGGACTACTTCACCAAAAATCAGGGTCCAAGAGCGTTGCCCGGACTTTCTCCGGAAAATGTCCAGATTCTCTTTGACCTTCCCCTGGACATCACAACACAATCCCCGTTGCCCATTGCCGATGGATACCTGCTCGCCACCAAGCGTGAACAGGTTGGCGAAAGCGTGAAGCCGCTGGAGGCGGTCAAGGCGGAAATCGTCGCGGCCATAATTCGTGAAGAAGCCTTAAAGATGGCCAAAGCCGCAGCTGACAAAGATCTGGAACTGCTGCTTAAGGGAGAAACCCTGGCAGGCGCCACCCCGGAAGAGACGGAGCCCTTCGGACGGCAAGGCACCATAAACGGTCTGGGCATGAACCAGTTGCTGGCCAACACGGCCTTTGAAACCGAATCCGGTTCATGGCTGCCCGAAGCCTACGCCTTCCCCGAAGGTTACGTTCTGGCCAAGGCCGTCAAGGTTACTCCGCCGGCCGACGAAGACTGGGCTGCAGAAAAGGAATTGTGGCTGGCCTCCCTGAACGAGAGGGCTGAAGAACAGACCGTACAGGCCTTTATCGCAGATCTGCGCGCCAACGCCGATGTTCGCATCACGAACCCCGCGCTGCTCGAAAACTAATGGTCCTGACATTCCATTAACGACAAAGCCCGTCTCGATTGAGGCGGGCTTTTTTCATCGAGGCAAAGGCATTAATCAGATGGTTATCCACTCCACTTCCGGGTCCTGCCCGCAATGCAAGTGAAGCCGGGCCATCCCGCCTTCGCCGGACCTCGGCCAAAACAGGGAGCCCGGGTTGAAAAGCCGCACCCCTCCGGATGACACCCTCCAATCTCGAACATGCGTGTGCCCGTAGCAGACAATGTCCACTTCCTGAAATCGTTCCGCTATGACATCCCCAACCCGGGAGCGCGGCCCCCATCCATGGCCCATGCCCAGGCGGAACCCTTCCAGTTCCAGTTCCCGCAGGACGGGCAGAGTGCCGTTCAGGGGAGGCAGGTCGCAGTTGCCTTGCACGGAGTAAAATCTGGGATGAGAATTGAGGAAGGACCATGTTTCCTCGCTCACGCAGTCCCCGCAGTGCAGAAGCACATCGGCATTACGGCAATAACGCTCAAAAATGGCGGCCAGCAGGTTATCAGGTTGGTCCATATGTGTATCGGACATGACCGCGACAATCATGAAGCCCCCTTGCGCGCCAATGGTTGAATCACAAATTCGCACTCAATCCACAGGGCCTCTCCGGGCCCGGCAGCATTGCCGTAGGTGGACTTGAGCGCTGACAGAAAGGAGAGCAGAAAAGCCTGGAAATCCTGGTCTCCGGAAACACGGTTGACTACAAACTCGCCGATTCTGCCGTCCTCCAGAATGCTCAGACTGACCAGTGCATAGCCGGTGCTGTCAGGGTACATGCTTTCCCACAAAGACCGGATGGCTCGCTGTACGGCCCGCGCACGTGTCAAATCCTCTTCGCTGCGAGGCTTGGAGACGCGCTTGCGCGTGTCGGGACGCGCCTGCACATCAACGGAGATATGCAAAGGCATCGAATCCGGCCGGGAAACGCTTTGGGCCTGCTGCTCGCGAAAAATTCGTTCGCGGTACATGTTGATGGTGTCGAGGTTGAGTTCGAGGACGTTTGGCAGGCCGTAAAGAGGTCCGAAAAAGACAAACCAGGCAGGAATCACATGCAGGCACAGCGCCAGAAAAAAGCTGAACACTGCCCTCCCAAGACGGGATCTGTTTGCTTCTGGCGCTGTCATGGTCCGCTAGGGGCGGGGCTTGCCGTTCCCCTTGCGCCACCAGGACTCGTCCGGCCGCACAAACCACCAGTCCGACTGGTCCGTGGTCTGTATGGCCCGGGCAAGCTCCAGGGCCGGGTCCGTTTTGAGCCGCAAAACCGCATGATCAAGCCATTTGGACGCATAAGGGTTGCCCAGATCCTGCTCCTCTTTCAGGTTGGCGATGAAATCGAGCTGGTCCGCATCCTGGGCCAGTCGGGATTCAAGGGTCTCGCCAGTTTCAAGCTCATGCCAGAACTCGAGAACCTCTTCCCGAAAGCCCGTGCCTTCCAGGGCGTGCGTGAAAGCCAGGACCGGATTGCTCGTGTTGTAGATGCGATTCACATAGTTAAAATCGCCGATGCGGGCCTCGTGCACATCATGGAAGAGACACAGAAAAACGGTTTTGGGCACGTCCGCTCCGGCTTTGCGTGCCAGCATGTAGCCGATCATGGCCGTGCGGAAAGAATGTTCGGCCACGTTTTCAGCGCCCGAACCCAAAAATTGATATCCGGTGCGCGGAGTCTTGCGCAACATGCCAAGCTCGAAAACAAAATCGGCCAGACGTTTCCAGGTTTGATCCGTCATGGCCTTGGCTTCAGGTTCGGTATTCAGCATTGATCTTGATGTACTCCTCGGTGAAATCGGAAGCCATGAGCATGAGCTCAGCCTCTCCGGCATGAAGCTCCAGGTCGATATCGACAACGTCCCGGCGCAGGGCCGAGGCCAACAGGCTATCCCAGTCCGCCTTGACCGGGGTGCCCTGACGGAAAATGGTCATGCCCGCGATGCGCACGACCACGTCCTCGGGGATGAAGGCGGCACCGCTGCGGCCCAGAGCGGCCACGATACGGCCCCAGTTGGGGTCGCGGCCATACAGGGCGGTCTTGACCAGCGGAGAATTGCCCACCGCCCGCGCGGCAAGCTGCGCGTCGGCCATGCTGGCCGCGCCGCGAACATTGATGCGCATGACCTTGGTCCCGCCCTCGGCGTCCTGCACGATCATGTAGGCCAGATCCTGACAGATTTCGAGCAGCGCCTCCTCCAGAAGATCAAGGTCCGCGCCCTGCGCACTGGCTGCAGTGCCGTTGGCCAAGGCCAGAACACAATCGTTGGTGCTGGTGTCGCCGTCAACGGTGATGGCGTTGAAGCTCTTGTCCACGCAGCGGGCCAGGGCGGCCTGCCACCATTTCGGCTCTACGCCTGCATCGCACAGGATGAAGCCGAGCATTGTGGCCATGTTCGGGCAGATCATGCCGGCGCCCTTGCAAAAACCGGCCAGCCGGACCGTGCCGGAAGAAAGCCGAACCTCACGCGCGGCAAGTTTGGGAAAAGTGTCCGTGGTCATGATCGCCCGGGCCATGTCCACCAGCCCCGCCCGGCCGAGGTTGTCGCGCAGGGCGGGGATTCCCTTTTCCCACAGCTCCATCTTGAGCTGGTCGCCGATAACTCCCGTGGAGGCAGGCAGGATCGCAGAGGCTTCAAGATCGAGAGCAGACAGCATCTCAAGGGTGGCCCGGCAGTTCGCAATGCCCTCCTGACCGGTACAGGCGTTGGCTTGCCCGGAATTGACCACGATGGCGCGGATTCCCGAGGGATTTTCTTCAAGAATGTCCCGGGCCACAAGAACGGGAGCGGCCTGAAAACGGTTGGTGGTGAAGACTCCGGCCGCAACAGCCGGGACAGTGCTGACCACCAGCCCCAGATCCGAGCGCCCCGGTCGCTTGAAACCGCACTGTGCGGTGGAAAATTGAAAACCCGAAGGGATGCTCATGGTGCCTCCAGATGCAGAAAGTTTCGCACCAGACATGCGAAGCCGCGATTCCTGACAGGGGAAAAAACCTTTGTCAAACCGGGAGCTAACTGTCGCGTTCGAAGTAGTCGTCGCTGAGCTGGCAGCAATTGGGCGCGCCCTTGGCCAGTTCGGCCAGACTGATGGTGTCCAGCTCGCGCAGCATGGCGTCCGTGGCCCGCTGCCAGGCCGCCCGGGTGGGGCAGACGTCCGTCTTTTCGCACAGTTCCGGCGCGCTCAGGCAGGCCGAAAGCTCCACCGAGCCTTCCATGATACGCACGATGTCTCCCAGTGTGATATTCTCCGGCGAACGACTCAACTGGTGTCCGCCTGATGCGCCACGCTTGCTCGTGACCATCCCCGCATGCTTCAGGGGCTTGATGATTTGTTCGATGAACGGCACGGTGATTCCCGTGCGCTCGGAAATGTCGTTCACGCGATGGGGCACGCCCTCGTTGTGCAGGGCCAGGTCAAGCAGGATTCGGGACGCATATCTGGATTTCGCTGAAAGCTTCATAATAATCTCGAATGATTGAAATTTTATTTGAATCGACGGCAACTCAGGAATACGTCAATAAACCGTGCCGGTTCCTGCTCACGAAAACACCGCGCATTCCGATTTGCCCGGCAGGGTTTAGTGTTCCCTACATGGTCAAAGGCCGCACCGCAATATTGCACCCTTCAGGCAGCGGGAGTACCAAGGCTAAAAAGCATGAAGCACTTACAAAACGTCCCCCTCAAAAACTTCTGCACCTTCCGTATCGGAGGCGTGGCCAAAGATATATTTTTCCCGGAAAATCCGCAGGAACTGGCTGAAATCGTACGTCGGCACCGAGCAGAGAAAAAAGCGTTCTGGATTCACGGCGGCGGAGCCAACACGATTTTCCCGGACAACGAAATCCTCTTGCCCATCATCTCCACCAGCGAAATGACGGCCAGCGTCCGTGACGGCGGCACAGTACGCGCGCAGGCCGGAAAGATCATGGACGCCTGGGTTCTGGAATGCGTGCGCGAGGGCCTGGGCGGAATCGAATGTCTCTCGGGCATTCCCGGAACCCTCGGCGGGGCGCTGTACATGAACGCCGGAGCCTACGGCCACGAAATCTCGGACCACCTCGTCAGCGTCACGGTCCTGACCCGGGACGGGCGCGTGATCGACATTCCCAAACATGAATGCGGATTCGGCTACCGTTCGGCTCTGGCCCTGCGCGAGGCGGTCGTGCTGGCCGGAACCTGGGAACTGCCGCAATCCGACCCTAAGCCCCTCCTGGCCAAGCGCAAGGAAATACTGGCCAGGCGCAAGGAAAAGCAGCCACTTGAATTTCCGTCCGCAGGCAGCGTCTTCAAGCGCCCCGAAGGAGCCTACGCATCCCAGCTCATTGACCAGGCCGGCCTCAAGGGCCTGCGTGTGGGCGGAGCGCAGGTGTCCGAAAAACACGCCGGTTTCATCGTCAACGTCGACAACGCCACATGCCGGGACGTGCTCGAACTGGTGGAGATTTGCCGCACGACCGTGCGGGAGCGTTTCGGTTACGAACTCGAACTCGAACAGTGCCTCTGCCCCTTCTGCCCCGATCACAAATAAGCCAGGAGAGCCCCATGCCCAAGGCCGTGCAGTCCGACATCGCCATCGCGCAAAAAGCCAAGATGCATCACATCCGCGACATCGCGGCAAAACTCGGCCTCGGGGACGACCAGCTCGAGCCCTACGGCAAATACAAGGCCAAGCTCCCGCTGGCCCTGGCCGAAAAAGACCAGTGCAAGTACGGCAAGCTCATCCTCGTCTCCGCCATCACCCCGACCCCGGCCGGTGAAGGCAAGACCACCGTGTCCATCGGACTGAACGACGGGCTGAACCGCATCGGCAAAAAGTCCATGGTCGTGCTGCGCGAACCTTCACTCGGCCCGGTGTTCGGCATCAAGGGCGGCGCCACCGGCGGCGGCTATTCGCAGCTTTTGCCCATGGAAGACATCAACCTCCACTTCACCGGCGATTTTGCCGCCATTGAAAAGGCCAACAACCTGCTGGCCGCACTCATCGACAACAATCTGCAGAGCAAGAGCCGCTCCCTCAATCTCGACGGCCGGACCGTAGCCTGGAAACGGGTCATGGACATGAACGACCGCTCGCTCAGGCGTCTGGTCTGCGGCCTGGGCGGTCTTGCTCACGGCGTGCCCCGCGAAACCGGATTTGACATCACGGCGGCCTCGGAGATCATGGCCATTCTCTGTCTGGCCGATGATCTGCCGGATCTCAAACGCAGACTGGGTGACATCTTTCTTGGATTCACCTTTGCCCGCGAGCCCATCCATGCCCGGGACTTAAACGCCCAGGGAGCCATGGCCGCCCTGCTCAAGGAAGCCGTCAAGCCCAACCTCATCCAGTCCCTGGAAGGCAATCCGGCCATCATGCACGGCGGCCCCTTCGCCAACATCGCCCAGGGCACCAACACGGTCCTCGCCACCCGCACGGGGCTGTGCCTGGCCGACTATGTGGTCACGGAGGCGGGTTTCGGCTTTGACCTTGGCGGTGAGAAATTTCTGGACATCAAGTGCCAGTCCGCCGGCTTCGATCCCTGCGCCGTGGTCCTGGTGGCCACGGTGCGGGCGCTCAAGTACCATGGCGGGGTCGAGCTTGCGCACTTGGCCGTGCCCAATGCCAAAGCCCTCAGCCGGGGACTTGAGAACCTTACCAAGCAGATCGAGAACGTGCGTCTTTTCCATCTTACGCCCATCGTGGCCATCAACCGCTTTGCCACGGACACGGACGAGGAGCATCAGGTCATCCTCGACCATTGCCAGTTCATGGGCGTGCAGGCCGCCGTCATGGAAGCATGGGAGAAAGGCGGCGAAGGGGCCGAGGAGCTGGCTGAACTTGTGGCCGCAACGGCCGATCAGTGCACCGCGCACTACAAACCGCTGTATGACTGGAACCAGAGCGTGCGCGAAAAGATCGAGATCATTGCCACCCGCGTCTACGGAGCGGCCTCGGTGGAATATGCGCCCGGCGCGCTCAAAGATTTGGAAAAGATCAGGCAGCTCGGCCTTGAGGGCTTGCCCGTGTGCATCGCCAAGACCCAAAGCTCCCTCTCGGACCAGCCGGGACTGCGCGGCCGGCCCCGGGATTTCGTAGCCACCGTGCGCGAGGTCGAGATCGCCTCCGGAGCGGGATTTCTGGTGCCCATCACCGGCAACATGATGCGCATGCCCGGTCTGCCGGAGGTCCCCTCGGCGGAGAAGATCGACATCGACGAAAAGGGCGTGATCAGCGGACTGTTCTAAGCTGCTAACAAAAAACGAGCCCGCGCCTAGTGATGGCGGGGGCTCGTCGGATAAGTCAGGAAGAGGATTCCCGCCTTCGCGGGAATGACGTCATTGTGGAGCGGAAGGACCGGGCGTTGACCGTAAACCGCACTGCCGCATGGGGCGATGCATCATTCCCGCGAACGTGAGCCCAGCATGTGTAGACGAAAATCCATGCCTTTCAACTCACAAATTCAGCCCCGAAATCAGGATACCTTGCCCCCGTTGGCCACTTCCGAACTCGGCCCAAGCAGCGCGAGGCCCCCTTCCTTTTTCACCGCCAGAACCATGCCCTGGGAAACCAGGCCGCGCAGCTTGCGCGGTTTGAGGTTGGCGACCACGACCACCTGGCGGCCCACCAGCTCCTCGGGCTTGAAGAACTCGGCGATACCGGCCACGACCTGCCGTGGCGTTTCTTCGGCGGTGTCGATCTTGAGCACCAGCAGGCGGTCCGCTTCGGGATGCGGAGTCGCTTCGAGCACCGTCCCGACGCGCAGGTCGACCTTGGCGAAATCCTCGAACTCGATGCAGTCCGGGCAGGCCATCTCGATCTTGGCCGCGGGCTTTGATTCCTTGGCCGGCTTGGCCTTTTTGGGCTCGGCGGCCTTCTCCTCCCGCTGCTCCAGATCCTGGCGGGGGAAGAGGTTGGAGCGCTCCGCAACGGGCGTGCCCGGAGCCAGACCGAACCAGGAGGTGGTCTCGGACTCCAGGTCCGTGCCTTCGAGGCTGAATTTCACCCCGAGCTGGGTCAGCATGGTCTCGCTGGTGCTCGGCATGACGGGCCACAGATGCACGGCCACCTTGCGCATGCCTTCGAGGATCACGTAGAGGACCGTTCCCAACCGGTTCATGTCCTTGTTCTTGTACAGGGTCCAGGGGGCTGAAGAATCGATGTATTTGTTCAGATGACGGACCAGCTCCCACAGGGATTTGAGCGCCCTTGAAAACTGGAAGTGTTCAAACTGGCTCTGATAATTGGCCATGGCGTTGTGGCCGAGTTCGAGCACCTCCCGGTCAAGATCGAGAAGCTCCCCGCACTCAGGCACCACACCCTCAAAATACTTGTGGGTCATGGACAGGCTGCGCGAAAAAAGGTTGCCCAGATCATTGGCCAGATCCGCGTTGAAACGTCCAACCAGGGCGTCCTCGCTGAACGAGGAATCCTGCCCGAAGCTCATCTCCGACAGCAGAAAATACCGGAAGGCGCTGAGGCCGTACTTCTGGGCCATGTCCAGGGGAGCGACCACGTTGCCGATGCTCTTGGACATCTTGGTCTCGTTCACGGTCCAGTAACCGTGCACGCGCAGTCCCTTGTAGAGGGGGATCTCCGCCGACATGAGCATGGTCGGCCAGAAAATCGCGTGGGGCTTCAGGATGTCCTTGGCCACCAGATGATGCGCCCCGGACCAGTATTTGCGGAAATCCTCGCCATCGGGATAGCCAAGCGCCGAGATGTAGTTGATGAGCGCATCAAACCACACATAGGTCACGAAATCGGAGTCAAAGGGCAGTTCGATGCCCCAGGTCAGCCGCGTTTTCGGCCGGGAAATGCACAGATCGCCCAGGTCCTCCTTGAGCATGGACAGGACCTCGTTGCGATAGCGCTCGGGCTGGATGAAGTCCGGGTTGGCCTCGATATGCTCACGTAGCGGCTCCAGATATTTGCTCATGCGGAAGAAGTAGTTCTTTTCCTTGATGAACGTGGGCACGGTCTGATGGTCCGGGCACTTGCCGTCCACCAGCTCCTTGTCCGTGTAGAAACGCTCGCACCCGAAGCAGTAATGTCCGCCGTATTCGTCAAAGTAGATGTCCCCCTTGTCGAACACGGTCTGCAATACGCTCCGCACGCAGGCCTTGTGCCTCAGGTCCGTGGTCCGGATGAATTGATCATTGGCCACTTCCAGCACGGGCCACAGGTCCTTGAAGAGCTGGCTGATGGTGTCGGAGTAGCTCTTGGGGTCCTGGCCGGCCGCCTCGGCGGCCTGCACGATCTTGTCGCCATGCTCGTCCGTGCCGGTCAGGAAAAATGTCGCGTCACCCTTCAGGCGATGAAAGCGGCTCACGCTGTCGGCGACGATGGTCGTGTATCCGTGCCCCAGATGAGGCCGGGCGTTCACGTAATATATGGGAGTGGAAATGAAAAACGGTTTCAAGCGGTTCTCCTTGTCTGCCGGAATTTATTGCTGCCCGGAGGGCTTTTGTGACTGATCCTTGCGCCCGGGACCGGACTTGCGCCGCTTGTCCCTGGGCCGATATTCCTTGCGCTCGCGCGGCGGACCGGAACTCTCCGGCTTGCTCTCAGACCTGCTCTCGGGTCTATCGGCGGGTGCGGTGGGCGCGTCATCTTTTTTGGCACGGGAAGGACCACGATCGGGGCGGTCGGAACGGTCAGACCGCTCTGAACGCTCTGAACGCTCAGCACGGTCCGGCCTGGATCCCGGGGATCGTTCACCCCCTGGACGGGGACGCTGATCCCTGCGTGGGGGCTTGGGCCTGCGGTCGGGCTGGGCGCCCTTGTTTCTGACCTCCGGATCCATAAGCGCGACCAATTCGGCCGGCACGTCTTCGGGGGTATCATCGCGTGCGGCCATGCGCGGCTGATCCGGCAGGACCATGGCCGCCCAGTCCGACAGGGAAAAATCCAGCTCGTCCCCGACCTCGTTCAGAACGCTGACGGAATCTCGAAACATGTTGGCCCGCAAGGTTTTCATGGGGCCCTGAGTGGTCATGTAACGACGGCCCAGCTTGGGGGCGCGGCGCTGAAAATCCGCATAATTTTCTTTCTCGTAGGCCAGGCAGCACAGCAGTCGGCCGCAAACCCCCGAAATCTTGGCTGGATTCAGGAACAGATTTTGATCCTTGGCCATCTTGATGGTCACCGGTTCAAAACGCCGCAGGTAGCGGCGACAGCAGCACATCTGGCCGCAGTTGCCGAGCGCCCCGATCATCTGTGTTTCATGGCGCACGCCGATCTGGCGCAGTTCGATGCGCGTGCGGTAATTGCGCACCAGATCCTTGACCAGTTCCCGGAAATCGACCCGGCCCGGAGCCGTGAAATAAAAGATCATCTTGCTTTTGTCGAAGTAGATCTCGACGTCCACAAGCTTCATGTCCAGATTCATGCGCGCCATGGACTTCTGGCAGTACTTGCGGGCGTCCCTGGCCAACTCATCGTTCTCGCGGCCAATCTCCACATCTTCGGCCGTGGCCGGGCGATAGATCGGTTTGACCGCATCCAGGTCCAAGCCCTCGGGCAGAGTGTCGCGCAAGGCCACGATCTCCCCGAAGCCGATCCCTTCCTCGGTTTTGACCAGAACCCAGTCATGCATGGAAAGCACAAACGGAGTGGCCAAAAAATAATATATCTGTCCCTGGCGTCTGAAAGAAACACCAACGTATTGAGCCATAACATATCCTAAAATTTCCCGTCGACGGTGCGGGAAAACGGTAACGGATTCACGGTGCGCAAAAGCGCAAACAACCGGCTCCGAGCCAATGCCCGGAACCGGTTGTGTACCGGGAGAATACGAAAGTGACAAGCTGGAGAAGCCCCGGCCGTCCCGCAATTTGAAGGGACCATTTGCCCCGCGCTGCCGGAATCTGTCCGTCTTTGCCCGGAAAGCTCAGATGAAGCCAAAGATGCTGCTTCCTCGCTCAGGCTGTCTGCGCCCTGGCCTCTTCATGCTCGCGATCTTAAGATTTGTCGCGCAAGTGACCGGGAAGGCGGCTTTTTTCTCATGCTTGTCAAAATACCCTGTCACTAGTAAAGAAATACAAAACACCACGCAGGAAGGATTTCCTTATGACCGTCGCCCCCCTCAATTCATATTCCAGTCAGAGCCTTGGCTCCGATGCGAATTGGAATGGCGGAGCCACGAAGGAAATGCTCTTGGCCAAGGTGTCCACCCGCACCGTCGCGGTGCAGCTCGGCAAGCTCGGCGTCAGCCTGAGCACGCAAAACATCTCCCTGGACGAGCCCGCACCAAAAATCCTCAAGGATTTCGCACAGGAACTGGAACTTCAGTACCTGACGCAGCACGTCTCCCCCTACAAGCCCGCAGGGAACTATTCCCAAAATGCGAACCTGCAGCGCCTCGGCGCCGGGGCCTACAGCCAGCAAGCCTTTCAGGCCCGCACCATCAATCCCATGATCAGCGTAACGGTGTAGTCCTTCGGACCGCATCGGGCAAAGCACTGCAAAACCTGACAAACCCCGTCACACGGGCCGCTTCGGCGCGTCCGCAGTCCGCAAGGACAGCGCGTGCCTTGGGCTTTCCTTAAAAAAAGAGCCGCCATGTCCGGCGGCTCCTGCTTCTACCTGGATAAAAAGGCTTCCAGCTTCGCCAGCGCCCGGTCGATGCCTCCCGGCTCCGAGCCTCCGGCCTGGGCCAGATCGGGCCGTCCGCCGCCGCCACCCTTGATCTCGTCCGAGACCTCCTTGATGAGCGCCGGGGCCGTGTAACTACCGTGCAGATCCTTGCTGACCGCGAGCACAAGCATGGCCTTGCCGTCGATCTCGGCTGCCAGGGCGATAATTCCGCTTGCAATCTTGGAACGCAGATCGTCCATGAGGTTGCGCAAGGCATTCATGTCCGGAGCATCAACCTTCCTGGCCAAAACTTTCATTCCTGCGATATCCTTGGCCTCCGATGCCAGATCCTTGCCGCTCTCAGACATGGTTTTGGCCTGCAGGGCCTGCAGTTCCTTGGCCAGCGCCCTGGCCTGATCCTGCAGCGCAGTGATTTTCTTGCCCAGCTCATGCGGCGCTGCCTTGAGCGCGGCGGCTGCCGTGCGCACTTCCTCGCGCTGCCCCTGCCAGTGACGCAGGGCGTCCCAGCCGGTCAGGGCCTCGATGCGTCGCACGCCAGCGGCGATGCCCGCCTCGGACAGCAGGGCAAACGACCCGGCCTGGCCCGTGGAGGCCAAATGGGTGCCGCCGCAAAGCTCCACGGACTCCCCGGCCATCTCGACCACACGCACATCGGCTTCGTATTTCTCGCCGAAAAGGGCCATGGCCTGCTTCTGATGAACGGCTGCGTCATAAGACATGACCTGGGTCACGATGGGCGCATCGGCCAGAATGGCCCGGTTGACCTCATCCTCGACCTGTCGCAGCTCTTCCGCCGAGAGGCCGGAGATATGCGTGAAATCGAAACGCAGACGCGACGGGCCGACCAGCGATCCGGCCTGCTTGACGTGTTCGCCCAGCACCCGGCGCAGGGCCGCGTGCAGCAGGTGGGTAGCGGAGTGGTTGCGCGCCGTGGCAATACGCTCCCCTTCCTCCACAAAAAGTTCCACTTCCTGATCGGCCAGGATTTCGCCCCCGCCGATCTCGATCTTGTGCACGATCAGCGCGGGCGCAGGCTTTAAGGTATCGAGGACGCGAGCGCTGCCCGTGGGCGCCTGCACCCGGCCCGTGTCGCCCATCTGACCGCCCGATTCACCATAGAACGGCGTCTTCAGGGTGACCATGAAGCCCGTGCCGGAGCCCAGCCGCTCGACCGGCTGGCCTTCGGCATCGAGCAGGGCGACAATGCGGCTGGTCGCGGCCAGGCAGTCATAGCCGATGAATTCCGACTCCATCCCGCCGCCCATGAGCGCCGCGAACTGTCCGGCCAGACCCTTGTCGCCGGAACCGGCCCAGGCCTGCTTGGATTTCTTTTTCTGCACGCCCATGTGCTCGCCAAAACCCGCCTCGTCCACATTAAAACCCTGCTTTTCCGCGATATCGTTGACGATATCGAGGGGAAAACCATAGGTGTCGTAGAGTTTGAAAGCCGTCTCGCCGGAAATGGTTTTACTGCCCGCAGCGGCCAGTGACGCCATTTCGTCCTCCAGGATGCGTAGTCCCTTGTCCAGGGTCTCTCCAAAACGCTCTTCCTCCTGGCGCACGACGCGGATCATGAACTCCCGGCTGGCGACAAGCTCCGGAAACGTGCCGCCCATCTCGCTCACAACCTGGGCCGTGGTATCGCACAGGAACGGCTCGTCAAAGCCGAGCAGCTTGCCGAAACGGTAGGCACGACGGATCAGGCGCCGCAGCACGTAGCCGCGACCTTCGTTGGAGGGCAGCATGCCGTCGGCCAGCAGGAAAGCGATGGAACGGCTGTGATCGGCAATGACCCTGAGCGCTGTGTCCGAGTCTTCGCCCTGATGATAGGCAACGCCCGCCTTCTTGGCCATGGCCTGAATGAGGCCCTGGAAAAGGTCGGTATCGAAATTGGAGCGCTTGCCCTGGCAAACGGCCGTAACGCGCTCAAGCCCCATGCCCGTGTCGATGCTGGGCTTGGGCAGGGGAGTCAGGGTTCCGTCCTCGGAGCGATTGAACTGCATGAAGACCAGGTTCCAGATTTCCAGATACCTGTCGCAGTCGCACTTGCCGATGCCGCAGTCCGGGCCGCAGGCCATGTCCGCGCCCTGGTCCACATAGATTTCGGAGCAGGGGCCGCAGGGACCGGTGTCGCCCATGGCCCAGAAATTGTCCTTCTCGCCGAGGCGGAAGATGCGCTCAGTCGGCACTCCGGCCACTTTCTGCCACAGTTCGCCCGCCTCGTCGTCATCGCGGTAGATGGACACAAAGAGCTTTTCCTTGTCCAGGCCAAGCTCCACGGTCACGAAATTCCAGGCCAGACGGATGGCGTCTTCCTTGAAATAATCGCCAAAGGAAAAATTGCCGAGCATCTCGAAGAAGGTGTGATGGCGCGCCGTGCGTCCCACATTTTCAAGATCGTTGTGCTTGCCGCCGACGCGC
The DNA here is from genome assembly GCA_041690155.1 of Desulfomicrobium sp. Classification (GTDB taxonomy): domain Bacteria; phylum Desulfobacterota; class Desulfovibrionia; order Desulfovibrionales; family Desulfomicrobiaceae; genus Desulfomicrobium. The sequence goes on from JAWLHW010000009.1 coordinate 29,462, forward strand.
AGACATTTCTGGGACGTGACCGCCCGCGTGTACTCGCGCTTCTCCTGACCCAGGAAGATTTTCTTGAACTGGACCATGCCCGCGTTGGTGAACAAAAGAGTCGGGTCGTCCTGGGGCACCAGGGATGAGCTGGGCTGCACGCTGTGTCCGTGCTTTTCGAAATATTCCAAAAACCGTTTGCGAATTTCACCGGCGCTGATCACGTTGTCTACCTCGTTAATCCCCGTTCTCGTCAGGGCATGATATGGTGAAAGGCATGGATTTACCCTAAAGGACACGCGCCCGCCTTCGCGGGAATGATGCAATATCGGGGCGCTCCTGTGATGTCATTCCCGCGAAGGTGGGAATCCATGCCTTTGATTTCTTGGGAAAAATCTGGTTACGGCTCCTACTCGGCAGCTTCCGTCGCAGCCGCGGCAGAGGCTTCCTCCGGCAGGGGCATGCCCAGCTGTTCGAGCAGGGCGCGTTCGATCTGCATGCGCAACTCGTCGTTATCCTGCAAAAAGGCGCGCACATTCTCCTTGCCCTGGCCCAGCCTTTCCGAACCAAAAGCATACCAGGCACCGCTCTTGTCGACGATGCCCTGCTCAACGCCCAGATCAAGCAGTTCCCCGACACGCGAAATGCCGGTGCCAAAGAGCACGTCGTACTCGGCTTCGCGGAAGGGCGGGGCCATCTTGTTCTTGACGACCTTGACCCGCACCCGGTTGCCGTAGGACTCTTCCTTGTCTTTCAGAGTCTGGATGCGACGCAGGTCCAGGCGCACGGAGGCGTAGAACTTGAGCGCGTTGCCGCCGGTGGTGGTCTCGGGGCTGCCGTAGCCGGTCATGCCGATCTTCATGCGCAGCTGATTGATGAAGATGATGGACGTGCGCGACTTGTGGATCGTGCCGGTCAGCTTGCGCATGGCATGGGACATGAGCCGAGCCTGTCCGCCAACCTGGGTCTCGCCCATGCTCCCTTCCAGTTCGGCCTGGGGGATAAGCGCGGCCACGGAGTCGACCACGACCACGTCCACGGCGCTGGAACGAACCAGCATGTCAGCGATCTCCAGGGCCTGCTCGCCGTAATCGGGCTGGGAGATGAGCAGGTCTTCGGTCTTGACCCCGAGCCTGCGGGCATAGTTGATATCCAGGGCGTGCTCGGCGTCGATGAAGGCCGCCACACCGCCGCGCTTCTGGGCCTCGGCGATGATGTGCAGGGCCTGGGTGGTTTTACCGGACGATTCAGGCCCGAAAATTTCAGTGACCCTGCCGCGCGGGATGCCCCCCACGCCCAGGGCCAGATCAAGACCGATGGAACCCGTGGGAATGACCGGGACCACCTGATGGGATGTATCGGAAAGACGCATGACCGAGCCCAGGCCGTAGCGGCGCTCGATTGTTGCCAGCGCGGTTTCCAGCGCTTCGCGGCGGGCATCTTCGGGAGAAACGTTTTTTGGTCGGGCCATGAGCAGCTCCATGAAAGTTGGGGTTTCCGAAAATCGGACAAGCAGTGACTCGTAGCAAATATGGTTTTGGAAGACAATTCTTCAGGCGATCGGGAAATTCGTACAATTCCCGCGCAGTGCGTGAAAATGGGGGTCTTGTATGTATTTTTCATCCTTGCGCCGTCATCAGGCTTTGGCTAGCAGCACAGGTCATGAACACTTTTGACGCGCTCTCCCTTTTCTCCGGCGGTCTGGACAGCATCCTGTCCAGCAAGCTGATGCAAAGCCTCGGACACAAGGTTCTGGGGCTGCATTTCGTCAGTCCTTTTTTCGGCAAGCCGGACCAGGTG
>JAWLHW010000010.1:0-30591 GCA_041690155.1 Desulfomicrobium sp.
GAAAAAAAGCGCTACCCCCTTGGACTAAGATTTATAAATCTTCAACTTACTGAAAAAAATTAAATTTATCCTGAAGAACACAAGCCCCGCCTACCCATACCGGACGCAGGTTTGCGGGAATGACTTTTCACGGTTGAAAAATCTGAAAAAAACACAACCCATTTAAAATGATACAAGCTTGCTGGCCCAAAACGGACAATGCACCTTTCTGCTTCGTGCACCAGGACACAAGACATAATAACACCATCGGTTCAACCCAGACAAAAACATAGGGAACACACCCATGACGAAAGCGAGAATTCTACTGGTCGAGGATGACAACCTGCTGCGGATGGGTCTCAAATCCATGATCGACCTGCATGGCGTGTATGTGATCGACGATGATGTCGCCAACGGAAAAGACGCGCTGCGATCATTTATACAGAAAAAGCAGGAAGTGATTCTGCTTGATTTGCGTCTCCCGGATATTCCCGGTACGGAAGTTCTGCGAAAGATCAGAAAAATCGATCCGAGCGTAAAGGTCATTGTGCTCACAGCCAGCGACGACAACGACTTCATCTTCGATGCACTGGAGCATGGCGCCAATGCTTATGTCCTCAAAGGATCGAACCCGGATGAGCTTTTCCTGGCCGTGCAGTATGCACTGGAAGACGGCCTGTTTATCAGTCCTCATCTGGCCAAGGTCATTGTCAGGGACTACCTTCTTGTGAACAGGCAGCGCAAAGCCCTGCCTCCGATGAACAACCTCACTGTCCGCGAAAAGGAAATTGTGAAACTCATCATAGATGGCTGGAAAAGCAAGGAAATCGCTGAATCACTCTTCATCAGCATAAAGACGGTGGACAAACATCGCTCCAACATTCTCGGCAAACTCGGGATCAACAGCAGCAGCCAGTTGCGACACGGAAGCTTTTTTTTGCCGGAAGACTGAGACGATAAGACAAGAGTTTAAACGGACCGGATCTTCCAGCAAAATTTTATCACCGATTCCCTGAAAACGACTCCCGCAACAACGTTGCGGGGCTTGCGAACACAAAGGTGCAACCGATGCAAAAAAGCAATTTGCCCTGTCCTGGAAAAACGGTCCTGGTGGTCGATGATGACGAAATATGCCGCTGCGTCACCTCTGAAATTCTGGAAAACCTCGGCCTTACGGTCCACAATGCTGCAGACGCCGGCCAGGCAACAGAGCTTGCAAAAGCAAACCAATACGACCTGATCCTGCTCGACTTGTACATGCCCTCCATGAACGGAATAGACCTCGCAAAACTCCTGCAGGAAAGCGGCACCGCCACGGAAGATAAAATTTTTCTGCTGACAGGCGAAGAACCGGAAGCCGTTTTGAATAAAATGCATGCTGGACGCAAGCTTCAAATCTTCCACAAACCCCTGGACAGAACTCAGGTGATCTCTTTCTTTTCCAACCCAAAAAATGAAGGTACGCCCGAAGCTGCCAGTGGTCAGAACCTGAAAATCAAGGGGTTTGACATGTCTCACGCTCTGTCAAATTTCTTGGGGAACGAATCCGCGTTTTTCAGCATCCTGCGCGAATTTCCCCGCTACGGAGCGCAATTCATCTCCGACTATTCAACGCATTTGCAGGCCAAAAACATCAAGGAATGCATACGCCTGGCGCACAGCCTCAAGGGGTCGTCACTCATGATCGGCGCTATCGAGATAAACAGGGCTGCAAAAGAACTCGAAGCAGCATGTTTCTGCGCTTCAGACATGCAGCTTATCGAAGAAGCCTACAAAAAAATTGAGGCAAAAATCCTTGAAGCTTCGGAAAGCATCAAAAAACACTTTCAGCTTCACAACAACGCGTAGCAGTCCGACACGAGATGGATTGCTCCTGACGAGTTCAAGCCTGATGCCTACGCCGGGACCGGATCGAGGCCATGTTTTGGACACGCCCCGGCCATTTTGCAGCCTCCGCCGTAACGCCCATCCATAAAAGAGGGCCGACCAAACAGACGTTTGATCAGCCCCATGCGCATCGGCAGCGCGTAGCCCCATCAGTATTTCATGAACCGCTCAAGATAAAACCGCTACGCCTCAGCCGGCCTCTCCATTCGGAAAAGGCGCACACCAGAGGGATGATCTTCGAGCCGAAGGCCCAGGTCTGCCAATTCCGTGCGCAGCGCATCAGCCAGGACAAAATCCTTTGTTTTGCGGGCCTGCTCGCGGCGGCCGACCAGATCGGCAGCCTCACGCGGCCAAGTTTTTTCAGCCAACGGCAAGCGCGCATGGTCCAGATAACCAAGCACCCGGTCGCAGGCCAGAAGCTGCTCGGCCACCAGCGCGGCCTCGTCTGTACTCATCTTTCCGGCGCGGGCGTTGACGGTCTTGGCGAAGGCAAAAAGCGTCGGCCAGAAATGGGCCAGGTCGAGATTGTCGTCGAGCGCCGTGGCAAAAGCGGTTTTCAGGTCGTAAATCGCCTGTTCAAGCTTCGGGGATACGCCCGCCCCGGCGCCGCCCAGAAATGCAGACACATAGGCGTCCTGCAATCGGTTCTGATTTTTGACCCACATGACCAGACTTTCCGGCGAATAGGCCAGAGATTTCAGATAGGACGCGGACAGCAGCCACAGCCGCAGGGCCGGTCCTGTGCCCGCGATTTTGAGGGCCTCCGCAAGTGACGGGACTGTCTCGCCCTGCTCCCGTGGGGTCACAGGCTGAGACACCATCCAGGCCATGGGCCGCACCCCGGCCCCGGCGCTCCAGATGGCGCAAAAATTATCCAGATGCGGAAAGCGGTGCGACTCGGCCCCGAACATGACCGAGACCGAGCCCAGGGCATCCAAAGCTGTGGCCGCCAATTGCAGAAACCAACTCGGCCGGACCTTGCCCCATTCGGTCTCAATCACGTCCCCAAGCTTGAGGTCCTGCAAAGTGGCCCTTTTCAGGAGCGTAAAGTCGGCCGGATTGTCCTTCACATAGTCGGCCAGATCCACGGTATACCCCAGATTCATGCCCGCAGTATCCACGCACGAGATCTGTCCGTAGGTCTTGTCCCGGGTCACGTCAAAATAGACGGACCTGAGCTTCTCGTAGGCCTGGCCTTTGGCCAAAAGCTTGCGCGCAAGGCCCAGGGCGCGCTCCTGACTGGCTCCGGCCAGAGGAAAGAGCGCCGTCTCGGACACGCCCAGAGCCTTGGCATGGGCGAACATGAACTCCTGCGCCCGTAGCCCGAAATCCTTCAGCCCGATCTTGGCTTCCCGGGCTGCCGCCAGAGCGCGATCGTCCATGTCCGCAAGGCCCACGGCCAGACGCACGCTCTGTCCCCGCTCGACCAGGGCCCTGGCCAGGACGTCCAGCCAGACAATGCGTCGCCAGACATCGAGCTCACCCAGGTCGTCAAGACTCGGCCCTGGAGTAAACAGTGCGTGCCCGCCTGCCGGACTCCCCAGGCATTCCAGGCAACCCGAGGCCACACTGCGCACCCCCAGGCCGTGCCGGGCCAGGGGTGAGAAAAGCGTGGTCGAGAGATAGCGCTCTCCTGTATCCGGACAGATAAAAACAATGAGCCCCTCTTCTTTGGCCTCGTCCAGTTCCCTGGCGATGCGCAAGGCTCCGGCCAGGGCCGCGCCCGCGCTCATTCCGGACAGGATTCCCTCTTCCCGCGCCAGCTGACGTGCGCAGGCAAAGGCCTCTTCGTCCTCGACGTGGATGATCCGGTCCAGGGCTCGTTTATCATAAATTCCGGGAGGATAAGATTCCTGCATATTCTTGAGGCCCTGAATCTTGTGCCCGGCATAAGGCTCCACCGCCACAACCTGAATGCCGGGGGCCGATTCCTTCATGCGCCTCGCTATGCCCATGGCCGTGCCCGAAGTGCCGAGGCTTATGACCACATGGGTGGCCTGCCCTTCGGTCTGCTCGATGATCTCGCGGCCCGTGCCCATGTAGTGCGCGGCAATGCTGGCGGGATTGTTGAACTGGTCCATGAGCACGTAGGTTTGCGGCTCTTCCCGGGCCAGGCGATAGGCTTCCTCGATGGCGCCGTCCGTGCCCAGACGGCCAGGAGTGAGCTGCAACTCCGCTCCGAAAGCGCGCATGATGCGCTTGCGCTCCTCCGAGGCCGACTCGGGCATGAGCAGGGTCAATTTGTAGCCCTTCACCGCGCAGACCATGGCCAGCCCCACCCCGGTATTCCCGCTGGTGGCCTCGATGACGGTCTTGTCCGGAGTCAGTTCGCCCGAGGCTTCGGCCGCCTCGATCATGGCCAGGGCCACGCGATCCTTGATGGACCCGCCAACGTTCTGAGCCTCAAGCTTGGTCGCCAGGCGAATGCGCGGATGGGGAAAGACACGGTTCAGATAGACAACGGGAGTCGCCCCGATGAGAGAAAGAATGGTCGGATGAATCATGAAGAAAACCCTGCTGATGGATTGGACGCACGGGCGCAAACCTAGGGTAAAACCCGTTTCCGGGCAAGAGGAAGAGGGCGCGCTCAAAGTTTCGGACGAAACCGGCAGGGGCGGATGAAAGGATTATGACGCGGAACAGATGGGCTCGCCGCAAATCGGCGAAATACCCTTCGGGAACTGGCTGGGGTTAATCGTGGACCCTCGGACCCTCTCGTCCACGACGCCCACCGCGAAAAACGGCCACTAAAGACACAGGAATAAATCCAGTGCCGCGCTCCTTGAGTGGCCGTTTTCCCCGTACTACCTAGCTGTTTTCAGTAAAAATTCCGCATCTACACAGAACCATTCACTCTTTAACCAGCATATTATTCTGCACTGACTTCACATCTTTTACACTACGCGCTATTTCCGTTGCCCTGTCTATACTTGCTTTTGAATCAACGTTGCCGCCTAATTTTACCACGCCATCCGTTGTTTCAACGTCAATCTCAAACACATTCAGAAGTGAATCCTGCAAAATATCCGCTTTAACCTTTGCTGTAATTGCAGCGTCGTCCATGTAATCACCTACATTTTCGGCACCTTGGGCGACAGAATCACCCGCGTTTTCCATTTTATCACCGACTTTCGCAGTCGTTTCATCAACTGTTTTACCGGCATTTTCTGCTGGACCCTCGTTTTGACAAGCGGCCAAGGCAAAAATGGCCGCAAACATAAAAATAATACCAAAAACTTTGAACATCCGTTTCATACAACTCCCTCCAGTTAGAGTTTGCGCAACCACTAAATCTTTCGATACACAATTCCATAAAACATGCCATTGCTCACAACCACGATCCAGACATGTTTTTCAATCATGGGAAATGGTATCGCAGGCGGTTATATGGTCATATTCAAAAACTGAACACCCGAGCACCCAAAAGCATTCGGGGCCAGCCTACCGTCCCTCTCGCAACACCCGTGCCGGAGAATGCCTCATACTTTCATAGCCACAACCTACTGATTATAAATAACTAAACGAAAAAAATAGCGTAGACGAGCAGAGGGAATTCTCAGCTTAGCCCGCCAAATCCAACATATACGCCATATATGGCGAAGCGAGATCACGCGAGATCATGGGGAGCAGCTGTGAATGAATCGGCCAGACCTTTTTCACATGGGCAGCTGCCTGGCTATGTAGTGTCTTGATCGCATGGTATTCCGTGATAAGAATGTCGCGCCATCTTTTCGATATTTCAGCGGGAAAGAAAAGAAGGGTAGGCCTCAATCAGACTTGGGTTTTCCTAAGTGCGTCAGGTCGACGCCTAGTGTACATCATTTTGCCACTGATCTGAGCGTTTGTTGAACAGGCCAATGCCCGAACCGGGCTACTCTTCCTGCTGCTCCACTCCGAGCCGCTCCCACTGCTCCTGCGCTTCGGCCTCTGCAGCGGCGATGCGTTCGGCCTCCCACGGTTCGATGACCAGGGCCTCGGCCACGAGTTGCCAGATGTATTTCACCTCGTAGGTGCAATCGGGGTAGAATTTGGGGATGCGGCGCATGATCTGGTCGCGGCAGTTGGAGCAGCCCACGACCACCACGTCCGCGCCTGAATCCTTGATCTGCTGGTATTTGTAGCGCGCGTGCCAGGCCGACTCCTGTTCAAAGGGCATGGGCCACATGCCCCCGCCCGCACCGCAACAGAAATTCTTTTCACGGGTCGGGGTCAATTCCACGAAATCCTCCACGCAGGCCGCCACGATTTCGCGGGGCTCGTCGAAATAGCCCTTGCCGTAATGGGCGGCCAGCTCGCGTCCGTGCTTGCATGAATCGTGAAAGGTGAAACGCCGTCCCTTGTGCACACTTTTGTCGAGTCGGATACGCCCCTGACGAATGAGGTCCAGAAGGTAATCATAGAGGTAGACGAAATCCACGGCGTTGCCCGGATTTTCGGCCACAAGCGCGCTCATGCCCTTGCGACAGCCATAGGATCCGCCGCCGCAGTCCGGCATGATCATGGTCTTTATGGCGCGGGCCTGCATGTATTCGATCTTGCGCCGGGCAAGCTCTCGATTGGCGTCATAGTTGCCGGTGAAGAGCGCCCAGTCCACGGCCTCCCAGCCGGTGGACGGCACGGTCCAGTTTTCGCGGGCAGCGTAAAAAATCTTCCACCACCAGAACTGGTCCTCGAAATCGCCATACACTTCCTTGGAATTGGGAAAAAAGAGAACGTCCGCGCCCTGCTTGTCGACAGGGACATAAAATCCCGGACATTCTTCAGCCAGTTCCGTGCCCAGATCGCGCATGCCTTCAAGGTATTCTTCGCGACTGATGGCCAGATTGTTACCCGTGGCCAGATTGTTGGCCATGCCCTTGTGCAGGGACCCGGGAACCGCCTCGCGCGGCCGCAGGCTCTTCATGTGGCCCATGACGGAAGGGATATCGATGCCCGCCGGACAGACGCCAGCGCAACGACCACAGCCCGTGCAGAGCCAGGGGAAATTTGACGCCACGACTTCATCCACCATCCCATTGGCCAGCAGGCGCATGACCTTGCGCGTGTCCCAGCCCGCCATGCCCGGCGTGCCGGTGATCGGACAGCCATTGGCACATGATCCGCAAACCAGACAGGCGGAAAAATCAAACCGCTCCAAGAAAGAGCGCAAATCCGGACTCATGAAACACGAAGAAACGCTCACGGCAATCCCTGATTGGAAAAAAATTGAACAGACAACTTCAAGCCTTTAATTATCATGCAGCCACTTTCACAAGTCAACAACATATGTTCACTTTCGAAAATAAAAATAGAAAATCCCCCACCTCAACCCCTAGCAACCCGGCCAAAAAAATCAGCGCTGAATACCCGTAAACAAATAAAAAAATACATATTTGTCAGTACGCCACCCTTCCGAACCCTTGAATTTTTAACAACTTCAGTCTATAGGACCTACCGTCAACGTCCATTCATCACATCCAAGGATCGTTCATGCGCATCGGACTTGCCACAGCTCCAGTTCCCGAGTCGCTGGAGCATTCGCTCCAAAATGTCCTCGATTTCATGGATCAGGCCGCTTCTTTCGACGTGGACCTGCTCTGTTTTCCCGAAGCCTACCTGCCCGGAATGCGCGGACAGCATTTTTCCATCCCCCTGTGTGAACAGGCCGAACTGCGTGACGCCCTGGATCAGGTCTGCAAGGCCGCAGCCAGCCACGAATTGGGAGTCATCCTGCCCATGGAATGGCCTTCGGAGAAGGGACGTTACAACCTGGTGCAGGTCATCTCGTCTGAAGGTAAGATCCTGGGGCGGCAGTGCAAGACCCAACTCGATCCAGGCGAAGAAGGACTTTATGTTCCCGGCAGGGGACGACAGATCTTCGAAATGAATGGGGTCAAATTCGGCGTGGTCATCTGCCACGAAGGCTGGCGCTATCCGGAAACCGTTCGCTGGTCAGCCTGCAGGGGCGCTCAGATCGTCTTTCATCCCCAATGCACAGGCAGCAATACCGCCGGACGAACCAGCCAGGCCTGGGGAGATCCGGACGGGCCTTATTACGAGATGGCCATGGTCTGCCGCAGCGTTGAAAACGGCATCTATTTCGCCAGCGTGAACTACGCCCTGAATTTTCAGGATTCGGCCACAAGTCTGGTCTCGCCTGAAGGCTCATGCCTGGCTCACCAGCCTTACGGCCAGCCGGGGCTTCTGGTCCAGCAACTGGAGTTGGAACTGGCCACTGGTTTGCCAGCCAAGCGCTATGCGCCGGACCGCTATTAGACCGCTTCCTTACGAATCCAGCCCGAATTTTTTCATCTTGCTGCGCAGGGTGACCCGCGTCACCCCCAGCACACGCGCGGCCTCACTCTTATTGTTGCCTACCTGCTCCAGGGTGCGTGCGATGGCCTCGCGTTCCGCGTCTTCCAGTGACTGGCCCATGGCCGGGCCACTCGCCGACTTTTCAGCTCCGCGCAGAGTTGCGGGCAGATCGTTCTCCGTCACAAATTCGCCAGGTGAGAGAACGACGGCGCGCTCCACCACATTCTCCAGCTCACGCACGTTTCCCGGCCAGTCGTAATGAAGCATCAGATCCATGACCCTGGGCCTAAAACCACGAAAGGTCTTGCGATTTCGTTCGGCAAAACGACGCAAAAAATGCCGTGCCAAAAGCGGAATGTCCTCGGGCCTCTCCCTTAAAGAAGGGACACGCAGGGCGATGACGTTCAGGCGGTAGTACAAATCTTCGCGAAAGCCGCCATCACGCACCTCGGCCTCCAGGTCGCGATTTGTGGCGGCAAGCACCCGTACATCGACGCGAATGGATCTATCGCTGCCCAAGCGCTGCACCTCTCCCTGCTGCAGGGCGCGCAGAAGTTTGGCCTGCAGCGCGGGTGCCATCTCCCCAATCTCGTCCAGAAAAAGCGTGCCTCCGTCGGCCTGTACGAATCTTCCGTCCCGCTGCCGCTGCGCCCCTGTGTACGCCCCTTTTTCGTGGCCGAAGAGTTCGCTCTCCAGCAGATTTTCCGCAAGCGCCGCACAGTTGACCGTGACCAGCGGCCTGGTTTTGCGCGGACTCCCTTCGTGCAGCGCCTTGGCCACCAATTCCTTGCCCGTACCGGATTCGCCCAGAATCAGAACCGAAGCTTCGGACGGCGCAACTGCCCGAATCATGGCGCCAAGCTCGCGCATAGGGGGCGAGTCGCCGATCATCTCCGAAACCGGGTCAGCCTCGCCGCTTTGGGCCTGCACCGAACGGTGAGCCATCCCCTGCTCCAATGCCCGCTCAAGGCCGATGCGCAGCTCCTCAAAATCAAGCGGCTTGTGCAGATAGTCCAGCGCTCCGGCTTTCAAGGCCTGGACCGCGACGTCCACGGAAGAATACGCGGTCATGATCAGCACGGGCAGATAGGGGTTGAAGCTCTTGATCCGACGCAGGGCCTCTATCCCGTCCACTTCGGCCATGCGCACGTCGGTCAGGACCACGTCATAGGCGCGCTCGCGCACCCTGGCTACGGCCATGGCGCCGTCATCCGCCGTATCGACCTCATATCCCCAACTGCCGAGCATGGCCACGAGCATGGTCATGTGGGCCCGGTCATCATCAACCACCAGAATTCGCGCCGTCATCGACTCTCTCCTTTGAAAGGCAGATCAAGCACCACCTGCGTGCTCTGCCCCGGCTCGGAAGTAACCCGCACCTGGCCGCCATGGGCCTCCACCAGGGTGCGCACCGTGGCCAGCCCGAGGCCGGTACCCTGATTCTTGGTGGTGAAATATGGGTCGAAGATCCTGTCCAGATCTTCGGCGGGGATTCCTGTGCCCGTGTCGGTCACGCGCAGTTCCAGGCGATCCCGCGTGCGCTGGGCCGAGACGGTCAGCGTGCCGCCCTTTGGCATGGCCTGGATCGCATTCAGGAACAGGTTCAGCAGGGCTTGCAGCATGCGGTCGGCATCGAGGAGAACGGGTTCAAGCTCCGCGAGCCTGATCTGCACGGTGATGCCGCGACTGTGGCAATCCCCTTCCACCAGCTTCAAGGCATGCTGAACAAGATCGGCCACCGGTACCGGAGCCAGACGCAACTCCGATGGGCGGGTCAGATCAAGAAGCTCGGTCACGACCCGGTTCAGCCGGTCGACCTCGCCGATCATGACCTCGGCCAATTCCCGATCCTGTGTTCCGGCTTTGAATTTGGCGCCGAAATAGGTGGCAAAGCCCTTGATGGAACTTAAAGGATTGCGGATCTCGTGGGCTACTCCGGCGGCCAGGGTGCCAAGCGCGGCCAGACGCTCCTGCCGAGCCACCTCTTTTTCAAGACCGGCCACCTTGCGTCGCCAGAAAATCGTGACCGCCCCGGCAAAGGCCAAGGCCAGGCCAAGACCTCCGGCCATGGCCAGGGTCAAGACATCCTTGCGCTCGGCACGCAGGTAGAGCGAAGCATCAAGGCCCACGGCAATGAGCGTGCGTTCTTCGGTTTTATGTGAGAACGCGTTGTGCTCCATACCACCTTGCATGTTGCGCCGGGGCGGGCGGGCGTAGCGATAAACCACGAAGAGCGGATCATCGCCGAGCCTGATGATCGACCACGAGGGCTCGAAGGATGCAGGCAAGGCGGTCAGGGCTTCCGCGGTGACGCCGCTGCCGGGCTCGGCTTCGCTCAAGGCTTCAAAGCGCCCCTGATCATCGACCAATCCCAAAAAACGCAGGTCGCCCTGCCGGATCATCTCGTCCATCAAAAATCTCAGCCGAAACTGCCGCCCCTCCTGACCGCGCATGCCCATGCGGCGAACGGCCTCCACGGACCTGATCAGTGTCTCGCCCTGGGTGGTCAGGATGCGGGCGATGGTGCGCTGCTCGCGCGCCCGCCCCTGCACGGCGAGCCAGATCAGGATCGCGGCGGCCAGCACTGCAGGAACCAGGAGAACAAGGCCGCGCCGTCGCCAGAAGATGGATGTCGATAAATGAGCCTGATTCTGCATTGCCCGCGCCGTCCTTGAGGCAAGGCATGCCCGGCACGCCTTGCGGTCTGTTTGTGATCCGTAAGCATAAAAACTATCAATGAAGCTCACTTCTAGCAAATACCCTGCCTGGCCGGGCGGACTTTGAAAATTCATCCGCTACAGGCGCATTGCCACGCAGATAATGATTTCGTAGGCAGGCAGAAAAGGAGCGCTTCATGAGCCTTAATGAACTGCAGGAAGACGTCGATGCCTGGGTAAAAACAATCGGTGTCCGCTATTTTTCCGAACTGACCAATCTTGGCATTCTCATGGAAGAAGTCGGCGAAGTGGCCCGCATCATGACTCGCCGCTATGGAGATCAAAGTTTTAAAGAAAACGAGAAGAACGATCTGGGCGACGAACTGGCCGATGTCCTGTTTGTGCTGACCTGCATCGCCAACCAGACAGGGGTCGACCTGACGGACTGCATGCGTCGCAACCTGGAAAAGAAAACCCTGCGCGACAAGGATCGCCACAGGAACAACCCAAAGCTGCATCCGGCCTGAAGCTGGTCAGATTCTAACCACTGGCGTGCAGCAGGTGGTCATATTCTATCCGTCGTAACGAAGCCTGGCGCGCAGCGGACAGCCATCAGAATTTTTAAAACATAGCAAAACAAGCAGTTAGATAAAAACTGCAAGTCTGGCACGGCCCTTGATATCCTCCCTTGTACAATCTGCACAACACCAACCGGAGGATCTCATGAAAAGAACAACTATTATCGCAATCCTGGCTATTTTCGGCATCGTCGCACTCAGCACCCTGACCTTCGCCGGCCCCATGCGCGGCATGGGCAACAAGGGCGGCATGGGCGGCAGCGACTGCTCCGGCTGGAACAGAAACCCGGCCATCCAGCAGTTGCCCCAGGAGAAGCAGGACCAGCTAAAGGGCATCCTGGATGAACACCGCAAAGAAATGACCCCCATGCGAAATGCCATGTGGGAAAAGCGCACCCTGCTCAAAGCCCTGTCCGTCAACCCCAACACCAAGCCCGAAACCATTACCGCCCTGGTCGACGAGTTGAGCGACCTGCGCGCCCAGGCGCAGACTAGGCGCGAAGCCCTGCAGTCCCGGGTGAGCAAGGAAATCGGCATCGATCTGCCCATGGGTTCTGGAATGCATGACCGCCGCGGCAAGGGCGGGCATGGACGTGGCCACGGCGAATCCAGCCAGCGCGGCATGGGCCGAGGCATGAATCCCGCCCCGAACGCAGCTCCCGTCACTCCGGGTGCCTGAAGCTCCTTTTAAACATCCCTTTTCCACCAACTGCACTATCACCTGTCAGGCGGCCTTCGGGCCGCCTTTTTTTGTTCTTGCCCACATGACCGGGGGAGCCTATAGGCCCGAACCATGAGCCTTTTTTCCAGCAAACCCCTCTCCCAGCCCAAATTCCTGCCCATGACCCGCGCCGAAATGAATGCGCTTGGCTGGGATGAACTCGATGTGCTCCTGGTCAGCGGCGACGCCTACGTAGACCATCCTTCCTTTGCCGTGGCCCTGCTCGGACGAACGCTGGTGGCCCACGGATTTCGCACCGGAATCATCACCCAGCCGCGCTGGGAAGGTCCCGAGGATCTGCTCGCCATGGGCCGACCGCGTCTTTTTGCCGGAGTCTCGGCCGGCGCAATCGACTCCATGCTGGCCCACTACACCGCCTTCCGCAAAAAGCGCTCCGAAGACGCCTACACGCCGGGCGGCAGGGCCGGAGCCCGTCCCAACCGGGCGTGCATCGTCTACACCAACCTGCTGCGCCGCGCCTTTCCAGGCCTGACCGTTATTCTGGGCGGGATCGAGGCCTCGCTGCGGCGCATCACACATTACGATTTCTGGACCGACGCCCTGCGCAAACCCATCCTGCTCGACGCCAAGGCCGACGCCGTGGTCTATGGCATGGGCGAGCGGGCCATCATCGACATTGCAGCCCGTCTCGCAGCGGGCCGCGACATCCTGGGCATACCCGGCACCGTCACCGCGAGCGAAGATTTTTCAGATGCAATCGAGCTGCCCAGCCACGAAGACATGGTCGCCGATCCCAAGGAGTTGATGCGGGGCACTCTCATGCTTGAGAAGCAGGTCCACGACGGCACGCACAGGGCTGCGCAGCGCGTCGCCAACCGCACCATCCTCATCGCGCCCCCGGCCACGCCGCTGACCACGGCCGAAATGGACAAGGTCTACGCCCTGCCCTTTGCCCGCAAGGCTCATCCTGGCTACAGCCTGCCCATCCCCGCCGAAGAGATGATCCGCGACTCCGTAACCAGCCACCGGGGCTGCGGCGGGGGGTGCTCGTTCTGCACCCTGGCCCTGCACCAGGGCCGGCGCATCGCCTCGCGCAGTCGCACTTCCATCCTCGACGAGGTCCGGCGCATGACGGCAAGCCCGGATTTCAAAGGCCACATTTCCGACGTCGGCGGTCCCAGCGCCAATATGTGGGGGGCAAGCTGCACCAAAGAAGGACACCCCTGCAAACGCCCCAGCTGCATGACCCCTGCCGTGTGCCCGCACTTTCGCATGGACCAGAAGGCCCACCTCGATCTGCTGCGCACCCTGCGCCGCACGCCCGGGGTGCGTGGAGTGCGGGTGGCCAGCGGCGTGCGCTTCGACCTGGCTTTAAAAGACCAGGACGCCCTTGGCGGCTATCTGCGCGAATTCGTGGGGGGACAGCTCAAGATCGCGCCCGAGCATGTCTGCGACCATGTGCTGCGACTGATGCGCAAGCCCGGCATCCGCGTTTTCGAGGAATTTCTGACGATCTTCGCCCGCGAATCGAAACAGGCGGGCAAGGAACAATACGTCATCCCCTACCTGATGAGCGCTTTCCCGGGCACAACCGATGACGACATGCACGCTCTGGCCCACTGGCTTGGCAGCCGGGGCTGGAAGCCCAAACAGGTGCAGTGCTTCATCCCCATCCCCGGAGCAGTGGCCACGGCCATGTACCATGCGGGCATCACGCCGGAAGGAAAACCCGTCCATGTGCCACGCACCGACGAAGAGCGGCTGCGCCAGCACCGCATTCTGCTTCCGCCTGAAGACAAAGGCTCCAGACTTCCCAAGAACGCACAACGCGAAACTCGCCCGAAAAGCTGCGCTGGCCGATGTCCTGCGGCCTCGCGCAATCCCCGTCCCGGAAAGAAAAAATCGGGCCACAAAAAAAAATAACAACGCTTGATTATCTGCAGCCCGTTGGCCGCCTTACGCCTCCTTTTTCGCAGCATGCCTGCCACGGGAGGCTTTTTGGCGCTCTCAAATTTTTATGCACACTTTTCAAGAAGAGAATTGTCTTTTTTGAGATTAGGCTGTAATATCAAATAGAAGAAGGTTTTTGCATTTGGTCTGGCCCGGACCGACTGTCAGGACAAGACCAAACGCGGCAAGGATCGTGAAGAAAGATAATTTTTTTTTAAGAACATGAAGAGAATAACTTCCCATAGTTCTTGATTTTTATTATGAAGTTCTGAATTTTCTTGGCGGATCGCGTCTTTTGCCCGAAGCCATGGCTTTGGATCTTGGCCGGTCTTTCAGGAACACATACCCCGGCGTCCATGAACCATCCCTTGAGGATCATGAGTTTTTACGAATCGCAATCTGGAGCGAACAATGAACAAAAGCGAACTTATTCAGTCCCTTGCAGAAAAAATTAAAATTTCCAACGATGAAGCATCCACCATTGTGGACAGCTTTTTCGATTCCATGCGCGACGCTCTGCTGCGTGGAGACCGGATTGAAATCAGAGGGTTCGGCAGTTTCAAGATCAAGCAATACGAAGGATACGTCGGCCGCAACCCCAAAACCGGGGAGTCGGTGCAGGTCAAGCCCAAGAAGATGCCTTTTTTCAAGGCTGGAAAAGGTCTGCTGGACTATCTCAACGGCTAGAAGCGTTGACATAAGGGGCCGTTTTGACGCAATTGCTCGCGGCACACCTTAAAGGAAGACTACAATCGGTTCGTCCCGGACGGATTGAATGTCTTTTTATGGAGCTTCGGCATTGCATTCCGTTATCCAACGCGTAGCTGCGATTCATGATCTTTCCGGGTTTGGAGGGGGGTCACTCTCGGCGGTGATCCCCATTCTTTCAGCCCTGGGAATTCAGGTCTGCAGTCTGCCCACAGCCATCCTCTCGACCCACACAGGCGGTTTCACCAAGTTTCATTTCCGCGATCTGACCTCGGACATGCGGCTCATCATCGACCATTGGCGAGAGCTGTCCCTGTCCTTTGCCGGAATCTATTCCGGATTTCTGGGTTCGCCGGAACAGATCGACATCGTCAGCGATTTCATACGGACATTCCGCACCAGCTCCACCCTGGTCGTGGTTGATCCGGTGCTTGGCGACGACGGCAAGCTCTACGAAACAATGGACAGGTGCATGGTCGATGGCATGCGCAGCCTTGTCTCCTCGGCCGACGTGATCACCCCGAACATCACGGAAGCGGCCCTGCTGCTGGGCAAGACCGGCCCGGTGGCCATCTCCGGCAACAAAGAGATAAAGGCCTGGGCCCGGGCCTTGAGTGAACTTGGTCCTCGCTGCGTCATCATCACCAGCGTCCCTGAAGAGCATGGCCGAGGGACGTCGGTCGTGGCCTTCGACAGGGATGCAAGCCGCTTTTGGAAGGTTGCATGCCCATATATTCCTGCATGTTACCCTGGCACTGGAGATATTTTCGCCAGTGTGATAACAGGCTCTCTGTTGCAGGGTGACTCTCTGCCTTTATCGTTGGACCGGGCCGTGCAGTTTGTCTCCATGGCCATCCGGGCCACCTTCGGTCACAATTTTCCAGAACGTGAAGGGGTCTTTCTGGAACGGGTGCTCCCGAGTCTGAACGCCCCCGTGTCCATGAGCAGCTTTGAACTGATATGAAAGGCCGATATCGCGGAATATTCGTCACCGACCTCGACGGAACCCTGATGCGTGGCGGACGGATCTCCGAAGGCGATCTGAAGGCCTTCAAAGGCCTGAGCGAGCAGGGAATCATGCGCGTCATCGCCACGGGCAGATCACTGTATTCGGCCAGATCCTGTCTTGCGGATGATTTTCCGGCTGATTATCTGATTCTTTCGACCGGAAACCAGATCGTAAACTGGCCCACACAGAAGGTCATGCGCTCCGCATTTCTGTCTGGCCAGGACGTGAAGAAGATCTGTCATTTTTTACGCGGACATGGGCTGAACTTCATGGTGCACGAAAATTTTCCGCACAATCATCGCTTCGCGTACCACAGAGGGCACAAGAACGTTGCGGATTTTGATCGGCGCCTGGCCTTGTACAGCAACCACAGTCACGAACAAACAGGCGACCCCGATGCTCTCGCCGCGTCCCAGATCGTGGTTATCGTTGACGGATGCGATGCGGCGATGCATGAACGTATCAACCGGGAACTTGAAAATCACAGCGTCATCAGGGCCACATCCCCATTGGACGACCAGTCCGTGTGGATCGAAATCTTTGCGGCGGATGTCTCCAAGGCCTCGGGCATAAAACACCTTGTCAATCATTACGGCCTGCACGGGGCTTTAAGCGCAGCCATCGGCAACGACCACAACGACAGGGACATGCTTGAACTGGTACAGATGCCCTTCAAAGTCGCAGGCGCTTTCCTGGACGATGAAGACAAATACATTTCAACTCCGGAAAATAGTGATGCCGTGGCCTTCGCCATCGCACGCTACATGGAAAGCCTCCATGCCGGCATGACGGACGCATGAAAAACATACTGGCCATCCCCGCGCTGCTCGGGGCAACATCACTTGGTATCGTCAAGAACGTGGGACAGTGGGGAGTCTTTTCCCTCACTGCTGTCCTGGGCATGGTCCATATACGCAGGCTGATACCCAAGATCCTCTACGACATATATTTCATCGGCTTCAAATCCCTGAACATCATAATTCTCGTGGCCTTCTTCACGGGCATGGTCCTTGGACTGCAGGGCTACTACACCCTGATCAAGTTCAGCGCCGAGGGAATGCTGGGCGTTGCCGTAGCCCTGTCCCTGGTACGCGAACTCGGGCCAGTGCTGACGGCAATCATGCTCATTGGCCGAGCCGGATCGAGCATCAGCGCCGAAATCGGCATCATGCGCATATCCGAGCAGATCGACGCCCTCTCGACCATGGACGTGGACCCTGTCCGCTATCTGGTCACACCCAAAATCATCGCATCGCTGATCTGTTTTCCGCTTCTGACCGCAATTTTTGACTGTGTCGGCATCCTGGGCGGCTATTTTTCCTCCGTGCTCTTAAGCTCCCGCTCGGGAATCTTTTTCAGCAAGATCCAGTCGAGCCTGCTCCTGTCCGACGTGACCGGCGGGTTCATAAAATCTTTCGTCTTTGCTTTCATCGTCATCACCATATCCTGCTACTGCGGATATTACACGCACCAGAACCAAACCAGTGCCGGGGCTGAAGGCGTCAGCAACTCCACAACATCCGCCGTTGTCCAGTCATGCGTTTACGTATTGATCTCGGACTACGTCATAACGTCCTTTTTGATGTGATCCCATGAGCAGCACAACTCCCCTGATTCAACTTCGCAATATTTCAAAGGCGTTCGGCGGCAGAGATGTTCTGCGGGGTGCGACCTTTGACATCCAGCGAAACGAGATCACTGCCATCATCGGGAAAAGCGGCGGCGGCAAGAGCGTTCTTGTCAAACACATCATCGGGCTGATCACTGCTGACAGCGGGGAGATCATTTTCGACGGACTCCCCTATTCGACCATGAAGCGAAATGACTTTTCGGCCATCAGGAACCGTTGCAGCTACATGTTTCAGAACAACGCGCTCTTTGATTCCATGACCGTGTTCGAAAATATCGCCCTGCCTCTGCGGGAAAAATTCAAGTTCGGGAAGGCGGATATTGAAGACAAGGTCCGCTCCCGCATCGAACAGCTTGAACTGGCCGAAGTGGCGCAGATGTATCCGAAACAGATTTCAGGCGGCATGCAAAAACGGGTGGCCCTGGCACGGGCGCTGGTCACGGAACCGGAAATCATCTTTTTCGACGAGCCGACCACAGGCCTTGACCCCATTCGCAAAAAGACGGTTTTTTCCATGATTCACCGTTACCATGAGCAGCTCAATTTCACGGCGGTGATCATCACCCACGACATTCCCGACATTTTCTACATCGCGCATACCGTGA
This sequence comes from Desulfomicrobium sp., assembly GCA_041690155.1. Taxonomy (GTDB): domain Bacteria; phylum Desulfobacterota; class Desulfovibrionia; order Desulfovibrionales; family Desulfomicrobiaceae; genus Desulfomicrobium. The sequence continues at coordinate 17,980 of JAWLHW010000010.1, forward strand.
ACATCCTGGATGAAGGGCGGATCATCTTTTCCGGATCGCCCGTGGCCCTCGAACAGTCCTCTGATCCGGGGCTTTACACCTACACCCACGGCCACGAGATGCTCATTGACGAATTGACGGGCTTGCATAACAGGCTTTCGCTCATGCGCAAGATCGAGGCCTTCGGGGCCGATGCCAAGGACAGCGAGAAGCTTGTTCTGGCCACGGTCAGGCTTCTGGGCATGAGAACCATGATCGACTACAAAGGTGACCTGCTGGCACACGCCTTCATCAGAAACCTGGCCAGATTCGTGCAATCCTTTCTGCCCGATGGTGCTTTCGCAGGCATGTTTTCCAAGGAAATCCTGGTTCTTGCGTGCATAACAGCAGACGATTCGACCCTTGAGATGTTTCTGGATCAACTTGAGGGATACTTCACCAACCTGACCATTGAAACATATTGTCACAAACACAGACTTCAGGTCGAAATCGGCGGCGCGCTGACAGACAAAGAACTGACCGCCTATTCGGCCATTCAGGAAGCACTTGCAACATCCAAGAAGTACGTATGAAGACCAACAATTCCTCTCTGCATCTTTCCATCGGCCTTTTTGTCATCATAGGCATGGCCTGCACCGCCTATCTGGCCCTGACCCTGGCCAACACGACTTTTTTTGCCGGTAATTCCTACGAGGTCACAGCCAAATTCACGGCCGTGAACGGACTCAGAGCCGGCAGTAACGTGGAGATTTCCGGCGTGACAGTGGGCAAGGTGTCGAGCATCCATTTGGACCAGACCTTGTACCAGGCCGTAATCACCATGCACATTGAAAACTCCGTAGGCATTCCCGTCGACTCCACTGCTGCGATCAAAACCAGCGGACTCATCGGCGACAAATACGTGAGCATCATCCCCGGAGCCGATGACGTGCTCTTAAAGGACAAAGAGATCCTCATGGATACACAGGCAGCCCTCGATATTGAGGAAATGATTTCAAAATATGTATTTGGAAGTGTCGACAAATGAGAATATTTTTCTTTCTTCTTATCCTGCTCATGCCAGCCCCAGCGCTATCGCAGGACAACCCTACAAGTTACATTCGCGCAAACGTTGATAAAGTGGTGAACATCCTGACGTCTCCGGAATATGAAGCGGAAACGAACCAAACCGAAAAACTGCGTCAGATTGAAATAGTGGTTGACAATTTTTTTGACTCTGAAGAGCTTTCCAAACGTTCTCTAGGACAATACTGGAGAATTTTCACTCCTGAACAGAGAGAAGAATTCCAACCCCTTTTCCTGAAACTCATCAAGCAGGTCTACCTGAAGAAATCCGTCACCTACAATGGCGAGGTGGTGAACTACAACCAGGAAATCATCAAATCAGACACCCTGGCCGAAGTTCATACAACAGTCACGTCCCCTGACCTGAACATTCCGATCATCTACTACATGATCAGAAAGGATGCTTCGTGGAAGGTTTACGACGTCTCGGTGGAAAATGTGAGCCTTATCAAAAACTATCGTTCCCAATTTCGAAGCATCCTGCAAAACAATTCGCCCGACAAACTTATTGCCACTTTAAGGGAAAAAACCAATGAATAAGCGTCTTCTGCTGCTCTGTCTGGCTTTCGGCCTCATCCTGCTGCAGGGGTGCGCCGGCAAGAAAGCCGGTTCTTCCCTGAATCAAGACGTCGTGGCGGACCAGGAATATGAGGAAGCTTATGGCGAGGACGAAGAAAGCGGACCCTACCCCGACTCTCTGGAAGGTTTCAACAGGGGAGTCTTCTCGTTCAACGACGGTTTCATCACCTACGTGTTCACACCCATCGACACGGTTTACACCGGGTTTTTCCCCCCGGACATCCGCGCCGGATTCGGCAATTTTTACCGTAACCTCGGATATCCCGTGCGGCTCATAAACGCCCTCTTGCAGTTCAAGTTCGACAAGATGGCCAAGGAGACAGCATCCTTCGCCCTGAACACCTTTTTCGGCGTGGGGGGGCTTTTCAACATCACCCACAACATGCCGAGCCTGCAATCCTCTCCCGAGGATTTCAGCCAGACCCTGGCTTTTTACGGCCTGGATTCAGGCACCTATCTCGTGCTGCCCATCCTCGGGCCGACCACCCTGCGCGATGCCGTAGGGTCCTTTGCGGACTCTTTTGCGCACCCTCTCTCCTTCGTGACCCCGGACAGCGCAAAATACGCCTTGATCGGACATGACAGAGCGAACTCGGCCTCGGCCAGACTGCCAGCCTACAAAAGCATCAAAGAAGAATCCTTTGATCACTATACGAGCATGAAAGACATCTATTTTCAGTACAGAATCGGACTGGAGAAAGAATAAAAGCGGGCCTCATGTGACGATGAGGTCACACAGAATTCGTGACCTTGACTTTCCCGGTTCAGAAATATCTAGATTGGAATGACCAATCGACCATAAATCCCGACAAGAACCCGGAGGAAACATGTCCGACAAGAAAAAAATCATCGAAGTTGAAGAAACCCGCCTGGCCTATATGGCCGGAATGCTGCTCAAGGAAGTTGCGGAAGGGCTCTCCCGCCGCCAGTTCGAATTCAAAACCGAAGACGGACCCGTAACGGTGACCGTACCCAAGGATGTGGAACTCGAATATAGCGTGCAGCAAAAGGAAAAGGACGGCGGAACCAAGACCAAACTGGAGATCGAGATCTCCTGGAAATCCTGACCCGCCCCCGAGGCATCCCAAACCCAGACAATGGCCCTCAAAACCCCCGTCGCTCCCCGCGGCGGGGGTTTTTGCGTCGTGGCCGGCGGCAAGGATCAAACCCGAAACGCCCCGGGATCACACAATTCGGGAAAATAATACTGAACGGCGTGGGCAGGCAGGCCGATGGGTCATAATATTTGCCGAAATGATCATCCGGTTAGTTGCAACATATATTATAAACCAACAGCTTGATTATAAAGGATTTTATAGAGACAGATATGGATCTGCCACGAACATAAGCTTCATAATTTCCGAAATAATTGCCGAAATATGACAAAGACGTAGTGCGCCGTGTGCGCACAGACAAAAAAAGCGGCCGGCCAAAAGCGTGATATTCTCGCTGCTTCTCAGCAGAAAATCATCATGCACACCCGCCATGATCGCATGCTTGTGGGCCATAGTAAGTAAAAAGGGCCGGAATTTTTTCCGGCCCTTTTCAGCGAGTTGGCTCAAGCTCATGCGTTGCCCATTGGCCTTTACATCAGCGATGGCAGAAAGGTCACGATCTGGGGGATGAAAAACAGGATCGCGATGCCGATAATCGTAGCCACCAGAAAGGGATAAATGCCGCGGAAGATGGATTCCAGGCTGATGTTCTGCTTCATGGCCGTGGTCACGCCGTAGACCACGTAGACGTTGATGCCCACGGGCGGCGTGATGACCCCCATCTCAGTGACCAGCACGATGATGACCCCGAACCAGATAGGGTCGTAGCCAAGATTCATGACCACGGGGTAGAACACCGGGACGGTCAGCATGATCATGGCCAGGGAATCCATGAAGCATCCGCCCAGAAAATAGATGAGCACGATGATGGCCATGACCGCCAGCGCCGGAATCTCAAGGCCGCCGATGTAGCTAGCCGTGGTGAAGGGGATGCGGGTTACGGCCAGGAATTTGCCGAAAACCACGGCCCCGGCCACCAGAAAAAGGATCATGCACGAAGTACGCAATGTCTCTTCCAGTGATTTGAAAATCAGCCGCCAGTTCAACTGCCGCCGGACCAGTCCCAGCACCAGCACGCTGAAAGCGCCCACGGACGCGGCTTCGGTGGGCGTGAACCAACCCTTGAAAAGCCCGGTCAGGACAACAGCGAAAATGATGATCGTATCGATGAGACCGGTCAACGATCTCAAACGCCTGCTCCAGGAAAAATGCTCGGCCTCGGGTCCATAGTCAGGATGCCGCCGGCACGTGATGGCAATTGCGCTCAGAAACAGTCCAGTCAGTAAAAAAGCGGGAAGAATGCCGGCAACGAAAAGCCGGCCGATGGACTGTTCGGTGAGTACTCCGTAGATGATCAGCACCACGCTCGGCGGCATGATCATCCCAAGCCCGCCGCCTGCGGCCACCGCTCCCGCCGCCAGGCGATCGCGGTATCCGAAGCGCTTCATCTCCGGGATGGCCACAGTGGCCATGGTCGCAGCCGTGGCCGGGCTGGACCCGCAGACCGCGCCAAAGGCAGTGCAGGCCGAAACCGTGGCCATGGCCAGTCCGCCGCGGATGTGTCCGAAAAAATGATACGTCGTTGAAAAAAGACGCCTGCTGATGCCTGCGTTGAAGGCCAGCTGCCCCATGAGAATAAAGAGGGGGATAGTGGTCAGGTCATAGGAGACAAAAACCTCGTACATGCTGCGGCTGAGCATGTTCAAGCCGCCCTGAACGGAAGTCAGCACGGAAAACCCCACCAAACCGACCACGCCCATGACAAAGGCCACGGGCATGCGCGTGGCGAAAAGCAGGAGCATGATCGCTATGCCCAAAAATCCGATTCCGGCCGGGCTCATGATTTTCTCCATTGCAGCAGGAATTGCAGAAGGTCGACGAACATGGTCAGGGTGACCACGGCAAAGCACGCGCTGAGTACGTACAAAAGGAGATACTCGGGCAAACCCAGATTCATGGATACTTCACCGGAGTGATGTATGTCCCGGGCATACGCGCACATCATGACCGTGACCGTGGCAAAAAATACGACGGACAGGGTTTCGCGGAACAGCTTGAGCAGGCGGCGCACCTTGGTTGACATCAGCTGCACGAAGACCTCAACCCCGATGTGCGAGCGATGGGAATGTGCGTATGGCAGGGACAGCCCCAGCGCCAGAACGGCCAGAAAGGCGACGATCTCCTCGGAACCGAAAATGGGGCTGCGATTGAGGCGCCCGGTAATGTCGGCCACGGTCAGAAACGCCATGCCAAGCAGGCACAGACATCCGCCGATACGCATCACGCTCCCGATGCGAGCCAGAATCTTTTCAACGATCTCCACGAACACTCTCCCGTTCTTGCATGACACAGGGGCAGGAGCCTTGCGGCCCGTGCCCCTGAAACAATCTGTCAAACTGAGACTAGTTCAAATTGGCGCGCATGAAATCAAGCACAGCCTTGCCATCCGCTCCGACCTTGGCGCATTCGGCCTCGTATTCGCCGTAGATGGGCTCCATGGCCTTGGTCCATTTTTCGGCCTCGGCCGGGTCCAGGGTGACCACGGAGTTGCCCTCTTGAGCCAGGAAAAATTCCAGGCCTTCCTTGTCACTGTCATCCCAGGCTTTTCCGTGCCTTGGAATCCAGTCCCGGCTGACCTCGGTCATGGCTTTTTGCACCTCGGGGGTGAGCGAAGCCCAGACATCCTTGTTGATGACCACGAAAAAGGTGGTCGTGTAGGCCACGGCGGTGGTGTCCGTCAAATAGTCAACGACCTCGCCCATCTTCCAGCCCTTGTTGGTCTCAACAGGATAGATTCCACCGTTGACGACGCCCTTCTGGATGGACTGGTAGGAATCGGGCATGGACATGGCCACCGGATTGCCGCCCAGTGCGGAGATGACGCTTGCACTGTTGCCGGTGGCGCGGATCTTCATGCCTTTGAGTTCTTCCATGGTGGTCACGGCCTTGCCTGCGGTGTGCAGCTTGCCCGGTCCATGCGCGTGAAAATAAAGGACATGCACGTCATCAAATTCCTTGGGCTTGAACTGGTCGTACACGGCATTGGCCAGCGTCGTGGCCTGCACGCCGGTCGTGTAGCCCATGGGCAGATCAACCCCGGACAGGACCGGGAAACGCCCCTTGGTGTAGCCGAGGGCGGAGAGTCCTATGTCGGAGATGCGCTGCACAACGCCGTCATAGCAATCCTTGGGTTTGGTCAGGGTCCCTGCCGGGTAGTAGTCGATGACGACCTGACCGTTCGAGCGGGTCTCAACCTCGCGGCACCACTCTTCGGCCAGGATCGACTGGATGTGGGTCGGCGGAAAAAAATTGCTGTAAGACAGCTTGACGGGGCCGGCAGCCATGCCCGGAGCCGAAAATCCCAATACGACAAAAGCCAGGGTCACGACTCGTAATAACAGCCTCATGACAATAATCCTCCGTGTGAAAAGTAAGACCGCGCCCCATGCGCGAGCCTGATTATTCCTGAACATCCAGGGCGTTGGCCAGGGCCAGCTTCATTGCTGCCCGGCGAAAATCCTTGCGGTCGATGGTCCCCGTCCCGAGCAGGGAATGGATCAAAAAACCCTCGAACAGGGCCGTGTTCAGAGCTCCGATCTTGCGCGCCGGATAACCGCTCTGCACATACGGGGCGACGATGTCGTCGAAAATCTCGTTGGAGAGACGATAGAGGGACTGGTTGAGCTGCGCGCGCAGTTCCTCGTTGCGGGAGGCGTGGATGGTGAATTCCAGAAAGACCGAACTCCAGTTGCGATCGTCGATCATGGTCTCCAGAAAGTCGAGGATGCGGTCCATGACCTCTTCCAGGCTGTGCGCGTCCTGCAATGCGGCGTCACGCATGGCGCGGTAGGACTGCATCTTGATGGCGATAATGGCCAGCATGATTTCGTCTTTGCTCTGCCAGTGCCGGTAGAAATTGCCCTTGGCGTACCCCGCGTCGGAGGTGATCTCGGCCACAGTGGTGGCTACAAAACCCTTGGCGGCGAACAGTTTTTCCGCCGAATCAAGCAGTTCGCGCTGCGTCTGGAGTGATTTTTCCTGCTGTTTTCTGGCCACGGGGCTCCTTTTTTGATTGACGGTCACAAAGTGACCAAAAGTCATTTAGTGACCAAGTATTCGCATGCCGCAAATCTGTCAAGAGCACGCTGACCTGAGGATTTCTTGACAGCTCCCGGGGCCGCGACTAGCGTCTTTTCCACTTCGGATACCTTAGGGTGTAAAAGGGAATCCCGTGCAAATCGGGAGCGGACCCGCCGCCGTAAGTTTCAAAAAAAGCCATGCTCCGCGCTGTCCACTGGGATCGGTCCCGGGAAGGACGAGGATGGTGAAACGAGCCGGAAGACCTGTCCGAGGTCCAACCACAGTCTGTGCTGCCTGCAACGGGGGATTTTTGCGGGCCGCGCCCTTGGACGTCAGTCCTTTTCTTCTCTCACTGCCCCCGCCAAACTTGGAGGTCTCATGTTCAAAGCCTCGCATGTTTGCGGATTCTTTCTATTCATTTTTCTGCTCGCCCTGAGCGCCCCGGTCCTGGCCGGGCACAAGGAGCGGCCCCACAAAAAAGGCATTCTGCTGGTCGCCTTCGGCACCACCGTGCCCGAAGCCCGCGGCGCCCTGGATCACCTCGGAGAAAAAGCGGCGCAGCGCTTCCCTGATCTGGAAATACGCTGGGCCTATTCCTCGCGCATCGTGCGCGAAAAGCTGGCCGCCCAAGGCCAGAACTTCGACTCCCCGGCCATGGCCCTGGCGAGGATGATGGACGACGGCTTCACGCATGTGGCCGTGCAGTCGCTGCACACCATCCCGGGTGAGGAGTTCCACGGTCTGCAACAAACGGTGCGGGCCTTTTCCGGCCTGCCCAAGGGCATGGACAGCGTTGTCCTGGGGCTGCCGCTGCTGGCTGAACCGGATGACGTCGAAGCCTGCGCCGCAGCCATCATGGCCAACCTTCCGGCAGAGCGCAAAGCCGGTGAAGCCGTCATTCTCCTGGGGCACGGCACCCATCACCCGGCGAACATCTATTATCCCGGACTGCAATACTCATTGAATCGCCACGACCCGCTGGTCCTGATCGGCACCGTGGAAGGCACGCCGTCCCTGGACGATGTTAGGCAAACCCTCAAAAGCCACAAGGTCTCGAAGGTCTATCTCCAGCCCTTCATGGCCGTGGCCGGAGACCATGCGGTCAACGACATGGCCGGTGACGAAGATGATTCCTGGAAATCCGTGCTCACAGCCGACGGTCTGACCTGCGTTCCCGTCCTGCTCGGGACGGCCCAGATCCCCGCTTTCGCCGACCTCTGGCTGGATCATCTGCAGGCGGCCCTGGAGCGCCTGCCCTAGTCCCATGAACGACAAGCGACACATTAGGGCATGGCTTGTCATGGCGACAGCCGTGCCCCTTTCCATCTATGCGGCCCTGTTTTTCGGGTCCTACCCCTTGTCTGCCGAAGCCATCCACCAGGCCATCGGGGCCATGCTTCATGGCCAGGCCGAAACCCAGGCGCTGGTCATCGTACGCGACATCCGCCTGGGCCGTATCCTGCTCTCGTTTCTGACCGGGGCGGCCCTGGCCGTGTCCGGTGGTGTTTTCCAGGGCCTGCTGCGCAACCCGCTGGCTGACCCGTTCACCCTGGGGATATCCAGCGGTGCGGCCTGCGGGGCTGCCCTGGCCCTCGGCATGGGTTGGACCATGGCCGGGCTTTCGACCCTCCCGCTGGCCGCGCTTGGCGGAGCGTTCGCGGCCATGGTCCTGGTCCTGACCATGAGCAGGCTGGCCGGAGACTTCTCCCGCGAAAGCCTGGTCCTGGGCGGAATTGTCGTCTCCACCTTCCTCGGCGCGGCCATCGCCCTCATCAAATCATTGAACGAGGAGTCGGTGGCGGCCATCGTGTTCTGGATCATGGGCAGCTTCCAAGGACGGGGCTTCGAGCACGTGGAACTCATGCTGCCGTACATGGTCGCAGGCTCTGCCGTGGTCCTTTTCCTGGCCCGGGAACTCGACATCCTGGGCCTTGGATCCGAGCAGGCTGCGCAAGTCGGCGTGTCCGTGGGGCGAGCGCGCATCGGCCTGCTCATCGGAGCCGGAATGCTGACCGCCGCCGCAGTCAGCGTCTCCGGAATCATCGGCTTCGTCGGACTGGTGGTCCCTCATCTGGTGCGCATGCTCATCGGCCCGGACTCAAGGCCCCTGCTCCTTTTTTCGGCCTTGGGCGGGGGGATTCTGCTGCTCTGGTCCGACGTGTTGGCCCGCACCATTCTCTCCCACGGCGCGGAATTGCCAGTGGGCGTTGTCACGGCCCTGTTCGGCGGCCCCTTCTTCTGCCTGATCATGGCCAGAGGACGCAGATCGTGAGTACACCAATGATCGAAATCAAGGACCTGAGCACAGGCTACAAGGGACAGCCCGTGCTTCGCGGCATCTCCCTGACTGTCCGGGAAGGCGAATTCACGGGCATCCTTGGCCCCAACGGCAGCGGCAAGACGACCCTCATCCGCGCTCTGTCCGGAGTCCTGCCCTGCGTCTCGGGCAGCATCCGCATTGCGGGCCATGACATAAGGGCTCTTCCGGCCAAGGCCCGGGCCAGACAGTGCGCCACCGTGGCCCAGAAAAACCCCGGCCTGTCCCAAGTGCGCGCCCTGTCGCTGGTACTCATGGGCCGCTACCCGTATGTTTCCTTTCTGGGCGGCTACTCCCGGCAAGATCACCTGCGGGCGCAGGCAGCCATGGAGGAGACAAGCTGTCTTGATTTTGCCCAGCGCAGCACCGAGGCCCTCTCCGGCGGAGAACTGCAGCGGGTCATCACGGCCAAGGCCCTGGCCCAGGACACCAGACTTCTGCTGCTGGACGAGGCCGCGTCGAACCTCGACGTGGCCCGGACCATGGACCTCTACGAACTGCTGCGTGCCAAAAATGCCGCAGGCCTGACAATCCTGACCGTGGCCCACGACCTGAACCTGGCCGCCCTCTATTGCCAGCGACTTGTCTTTCTGAAAAACGGTTCCGTCGCGGCCGATGGCCCCACCCGCGAAATTTTTACGTCCCAAACCCTGAGTGAAATTTATGAAACACCCCTCGCCGTGGCGGAACATCCCCTCACCGGGGCTCCCCAGGCTTATCTGGTTCCTCGTGCTTAACCTTTTCCTTTTCCAGGTTCCTGCAAGCACAAACGCCCACGCCGCAATATCCGTCACCGACGATCAGGGGCGACAGATCCGCCTGGATGCGCCCGCGACCCGGATCATCGCCCTTTATGGCGCTTTCAACGAGATCCTGGCCGACCTTGGGCGCGAAGATCTGCTCATCGCTCGCACAGCCACCGATGACCTGCCCCCTTCCATCGTGGCCAAGCCGTCCATCGGCACCCACCTGCGGCCCAATGCGGAGCTGATCCTGGGCCTTGCGCCTGATCTGGTCATCCAGCTCGGCGGACGGGGCGAGGCCATGGAGCCGGTGCGCTTTCTGGAAAAACGGGGCCTTAAGGTCGCGGTCTTTGACCTTGAAAATTTCGAGCAGCTTTTTTCAGTCATGAAGCGTCTGGGGACACTGACGGGAAGCTCGGATCAGGCCGCTGAACGCATTCGCTTCATGCGCTCGGAACTTGCGCGTATCGAAGCTGGGAACAAAGATCCCCGGCCCAGAATTTTCTTTGAGGCACGCTACCCCACGCTTCTGGCAGCCGGACAGGGGTCCATGGCCACGGAAATAATCTCCAGGGCCGGCGGGGAAAACTGCGTCACCGCTCCGGACAAGCTTGTGCGCCTGGGCGAAGAGGAGCTCTTGCGTCTGGCTCCCGACATCTATCTTGTCCAGGAGGGGCCCATGAATCCTCGTCCCGTGCCCATGGCCGAGCGCAGCCTTTTTCGCACCCTGGCCTGCCTGAACTCCGGCCAGATCCATGTCGTGGACCAGAAAGTCTTTTCTCGGCCCGGTCCACGCAGCCTGGAAGCTGTGCGTCAACTTTCAACCATCATTTCAAACTGGAAAAAGGAGGTCCGACCATGAGCGGCCATCTCTACGGCATCGGCGTTGGACCAGGGGACCCGGAACTCTTGACCATCAAGGCGGCGGGAGTCCTTGGCCGGGTGGACCTCATCCTGGCCGCGTCCTCGACCAAAAACGACGACTCCCTGGCGCTGGATATCGCACGGCCCCATTTGAAGCCGGATGCGCGTATCATCCGCCTGGGCTTTCCCATGAGCCGCAACGAAGGCACCCTGCAGTCAGCCTGGGAGGAAAACGCCCGCCTGGTCCTCAAAGAGCTTGAGCAGGGGCACGATGCAGCCTTTATAACCCTGGGCGATCCCCTGCTCTATTCGACCTTTGCCTACCTGCTGCGCACCCTGCGCAGTCTGGCCCCGGAGCAGGCGGTGACGATCATTCCCGGCATCACCTCCTTTCAGGCCGTGGCGGCGGCCACCGAGACCGTGTTGGCCGAGAGCGCCCAGAACCTGCTCATCCTGCCCGGCATCCGCAACGCCGCAGAGCTGCGCAGGAGCCTGGAAGGCGCTGACAATGCCGTCATCCTCAAGGCCTACACCAATTTTTCCGCCATTCGCGACGAACTGCGCACTTTACCGACTAAAGCCCATTGCGTTTTTGCCTCAAGAATGGGCATGAAGGAACAGTTCATTACGCGCAGCCTGGACGAGGCACCGGACAATCCGACCTATCTCTCGCTCATGCTGCTGACCAAAAACGAATCTCTGAACCAAGGATAAGCCTATGCCCAAAGCCATCGTCATTGCCGGCACCTCCAGCGGATGCGGGAAAACTTCCGTCACTCTCGGTCTGATGAAAGCTTTCGCCCGCAAGGGCCTGGTGGTGCAGGGCTTCAAGTCCGGCCCGGATTTCATCGATCCCGGCCTGCACCGCCTGGCCTCGGGCCTGCCCAGCCACAATCTGGACGGCTGGATGCTCTCGGCCGACGAGATCCACCGCATCTTCCGCCGCAACCACGAAGGTTGCGACATCTCCATCATCGAGGGGGCCATGGGCCTCTTCGACGGCATCGGAGCCATCAGCGAGGAAGGCTCGGCCGCACAGCTGGCCAAGATTCTGGGCGTGCCGGTCATGCTGGTGGTCAACGCGCGCGGCATGGCCCGCTCGGCGGCGGCGCTGGTCAAGGGCTATGCACAGTTCGACCCGGACCTGCGCCTGGACTCCGTACTCTTCAACATGACCGGCAGTCCGGCCCACGGGCAGATTCTGGCCCAGGCCATGGAAGGCCAGGGGGTGCGGGTCCTGGGCAGCCTGCCGCGCCAGGCCGATCTGCCCCTGCCGTCGCGGCATCTTGGGCTGGTCACCGCCGAAGACCTGGACCGCCGCGAGGAGCGTCTGAACGCCCTGGCCGACTGGGTCGAAAGTTCCATTGACCTGGACGCATTGCTGGAGGCGCTGCCTGACTCCGCGCTGCCGTCCTTGAGCGATGGCGGGGTCAAGATTCCGGAAATTCGCATCGGATACGCCCGGGACCGCGCCTTTTGCTTCTACTACGAGGAAAACCTGCGCATGCTGCGTCAGGCCGGAGCCGAACTGGTGCCCTTCTCTCCCCTGCACGACACGAACCTTCCCCCGGCCTTGAAGGGTCTGTATCTGGGCGGAGGCTACCCGGAACTGCACGCGGCGGAACTGGCCGCCAACACGACCATGCTCGGCAAAATCCGGGATTTCTGCGCCAGCGGCAAGCCGGTCTACGCAGAATGCGGCGGCTTCATGTATCTGATGCGCTCCCTGCGCACACGCGCAGGGCAGGAGCACGCCATGGCCGGGGTCTTTGATTTTTCCTGCGCCATGGAAGGCCGGCATCAGGCTCTGGGGTACCGCGAAGTCAGGCTTACATCCCCCTCTTTGCTGGGCGCTCCCGGAGCACAGGCCAGAGGGCATGAGTTCCATTATTCGCATATGACCGGCAGCGACCCGGCCGCCGCCCAGGTC
>JAWLHW010000011.1:0-26337 GCA_041690155.1 Desulfomicrobium sp.
ATGCTGACAAGCATTCCAGCCGCAATTCGCTGGATTGGGCCGGAACCTACCAGGGCACCCTGCCCTGCGCCGACTGCCCCGGCATCCACACCACCATGATCCTGAACTCGGACCAGACCTATGTCCTTACGAGCCGCTACGAGGACAGGAAGGACGCGACTTTTGAACAAAAGGGCGTATTTTCCTGGAGCCCCGACGGGTCCATGATCATCCTGGACGACGGGACGACCCCTGCCTACAAGGTCGGCGAAAACACCCTGTTCCATCTTGACATGGATGGCCGGATCATCAGCGGCGACCTGGCTGAAAACTACGTATTGCGCAAACAGATCAACATGACTGTGGACCTGACGGGCAAGTGCATCCTGGGCACCCGCTGGAGATTGGTGGAACTTTCGGGAAAACCCGTGACAGACGACGAGCGTTATCCCTTTATCCATCTTCATGCCAAGGAGGAGCGTCTCTCTGGCTTCGGCGGTTGCAACAGCATCACCGGTGCCTACGAGCTTAAACCCGGCATGCGCCTGCGCTTCACGAACATGGCCAGCACCATGATGGCCTGTCCGGACATGGACATGGAGCAGGAGTTTTTCAACGTGCTGGCCATGACCGACAATTTCGCCTGCGATGGGAATACTCTTTCCCTGCACAAGGCCCGCATGGCTCCCCTGGCCAGATTCGAGGCCGTTCACTGACATCTGCAACGCGCGGGCTCCTCACGGCGCCCGCGTTTTTAGTTCCGACACGCCTTTTTGCTTGCCCTGTTCCCGCGATCTTCCTATTTGTTCGCCCATGCCAGAAAACAGCCCCGTTCGTTTGAACAAATATCTTGCCGATGCCGGCATAGCCTCCCGTCGCGGAGCCGACGCCCTGATCCAGGGCGGTAGAGTCTGCGTGAACGGCCTTATCCAGCGCGAGCCCGGGACCAGGGTCATTCCCGGCCAGGACTCGGTGCTCTGCAACGGCGCTCCGGTCTCAGCCAATCAGGACGCCCTTTGCGCTTACATCATGCTGCACAAGCCGGTGCACACCGTGACCACGGTCAGTGATCCCCAGGGCCGCAAGACCGTGGTCGACCTGCTGCCCGAAGAACTCCGCACGCAGCGGCTCTTTCCCGTGGGACGGCTCGATTACATGTCCGAGGGCCTGCTCCTCCTGACCAATGACGGCGAGGTCACCCTGCGCCTGACCCACCCCAGCTACGAGCACGCAAAAAAATACGAAGTGCTGGTGCGCGAGGCGGTGACGGAGAAATCGCTTGGTATCATGCGCCAGGGCATGCGCCTGCAGGAAGGTGAACGCCTGGCTCCGGTGGAGGTCGAGACCTACTCCGATGCCGGCGGCGCGACTCTCTTGCGCATGACCCTGCGCCAGGGCGTGAACCGACAGATCCGGCGCATGTGCCGCGACCTGGGGCTGACCATCCTGCGGCTGCGACGCATCGAATTGGGACCGCTCTTACTGGGAAATCTTGAGCCCGGAAAATGGCGCTCCCTGACAGACGCCGAAATAAAGACACTGAAATCAAGCCTTGGTCTCGACTGACCCTGGAGGCGCATGAACACTATCGCAAGCAAACCAATTACCGGATTTATCTGCGGGATTCTGCTTTTGCTGACGCTGGAGGCGGGGGCAGTCTTGCTGCTCATGGGCAGCGCTGGCTCGACTGATGATGGTCCGGCTCTTCCGCGCATGACCCGCCTGCAGGATCTGCAGGGGACTTTCTCGGATCTTACGGGCCAAAGTTTCAGCCTGGCCGATCTGCACGACAAGGTTGTGGTCATCAATCTGTGGGCGACCTGGTGTCCGCCGTGCCGGGCGGAGATGCCTTTTCTTGAAGGATTATGGAAGAAATTTCAGGACAATGACCGGGTCCGGGTGCTCTGCATCAGCAAGGAGACCCTGGCGGAAGTGCGCCGGGATCCGCTGGCGGAATCGTTGACCATGCCGCTTTACGTCTTCACCTCGGCCGTGCCGCCGGAACTGGATGCCGAAGGACTGCCGACCACATACATCTTCAATCGCGAAGGCCGGGTGGTCTTCGGACATACAGGCATAGCCAAGTGGGATGCACCGGAAATCGTTGCTTATCTGGAAGCCCTGGCCGAGGCGACGGCCAAGGCGACGAACAACTAGGGGCGGGTGTGGGCCAGAACCTTACGGAACGATTCGCGGTTGGAATCCCAGTGCAATTGGGCATAGACATCCGGAGCGTCAAACCAATAGTAGCCGATATGCTCAGCGGAGAGGACCACTTTTTCGACTCTGACCCGGGCCAGGTAGATGGGCTTGCGCAGCTCGATACGCGCGTCGGGGATGCAGAAAGAGAATTCGGGGATGACGACTTCCAGCTGCTCCGCAGTCAGCGCCACGCCCGTCTCCTCTTCCACTTCGCGCAGACAGGCTTCGATGCAGGGCTCGTCGGGGCCTCGGCCGCCGGTCACGGGTTGCCAGTATTCATCATGGCGATGGGTCACGGGGCAGCGCAGCAACAGGAATCGATCTTCCAGATCGTTGTAGAGCCAGCATTCGATACTGTATTTTATCATGGGACAATTCTTTTGCACCACCACCTTCCCCCGTCAAGCAAAACAAGGCCCGCCTGCCCGGGGGAGCGTCCATGAGCGTCGCTACTCTTGCCGAATATGGCCGTGACTACTGTGTCATCGACACGCATAATCTCTTTGTAGGCACCACGCTGGAGGATGAAATCCTGCTCCTTGGAGCTGGCGACGAACTTTTTTCCGCCATTGCCCGGGAGTGCTCCCGCTTCGGCCTGCAGCTGGAGCGCGGTCGCAAGCTCTCATCTTTTTCAGGCGGTGAGCAGAGCATCATCTGCTGCCTGCTGCTCATGAACCTGCTGCCCAAAGAAAGTATTTCCATCCTCCTGGTTCATGTGCTGGAAACCCTCTCCCCGCGCAATCGCAACCTGCTTCTGGACAGATTTGCCGCTCTTCTTCCGGCTGCTTCGCTCTCTACCCTGACAAAAAATGGACCCGAACCCCTGGCCGATCATGTTTGAACTCGCCGCCCAAAACTATCCCGTCACGCACGCCGGACTGAACTTTGTGCTTGACCGCGCTCTTGAGTTGCCGAAGCACAGCTGCCTGTATCTGAGCGGCGACAACGGCGCGGGCAAGAGCACATTTTTGGAACATGTCCTTATTCCAAGCCTGCGCAAGAAGCACAGCCTGCTCTATCTGGCCCAGGACATGGACCTGCAGCAGAACACCATCCGCACCACCCTGGCCCTGCTCGGGCACGATGTTCCGGAAACCCTGGCGGACATGGCCGTGGCCTGGGTCAGGACCAGCGGTTGTCGCGAAATCATCATTCTCGATGAATTCGACAAGTACGTGAGCACTGAACAGTTAAACGCTCTTAATCTGCCGGATTTTTCGTGGGTCGTGCAGGTTTCGCATCTGCCGCGCCGGGAGAGATGCGCTGAATTTCCCCATGGCTTTGAACTGATCTTCGACAGACAGGCCGAGGCAGGACCCAACGTCAACCTGAGGCTCGCACAGCTATGGCCACATTGAAACTTCTTGGCATCTTCGGACTGCTCGGAGCCTATTTCCGGTTTTTCGTTTTCGGGGCCGGATATGAGCAGGTGGATTTGCAGGCCGGATTGCTGCTTGCGTTCCTGGCTGTCAGCGTCTGGAAGAATGGCCTTAAGGGGACCATGCAGGCCGTGTGGTTCATCCTGCCTTTTGTGCTGTCCCTGATCCTTTTCGGCGCGATTTTTCAGTGGGCCGAGCTGCTCGGCCGCAACGACTGGATTCACGATTCGCTCATAAAAGCCGTGGTCTTTCCCAACTCCTTCCTGGCCGTGAAGCTTGGTCTTGAAGCCATCACCTTCCGCGACCTCGTCCATCTGCCACTCGGTGCGGGAGGCCGGCGCAACGCCATCGTCTTGAAGGCCGTGATGGAAAAATGTACTCCACTCCTGCACCGTTACCGTTTTTTCATGGACCTGACCCCGCATTTCGACGGCCGACGCGGAGCCAGGTTCCAAAGGCTTTGTGCGGTCATCGTGGCCGCCTACATCAGCATCTACGACCAGGCCGAAAAGACCCAGGCCCTGTTTGACCACCGCACCAGATATCTGAGGAAATAAAAATGAAGAATATCAAGATCGCTGCCCTGTCC
This sequence comes from Desulfomicrobium sp., assembly GCA_041690155.1. Classification (GTDB taxonomy): domain Bacteria; phylum Desulfobacterota; class Desulfovibrionia; order Desulfovibrionales; family Desulfomicrobiaceae; genus Desulfomicrobium. The sequence goes on from JAWLHW010000011.1 coordinate 4,150, forward strand.
ATAGTAGCCCTGACCTGTCTGACCACCCTCTTCGTGCGCATCCCGCTGCCAAGCCGGGGATATTTCAACGTGGGCGACGTGGCCGTAGTCTTCGGCGGGCTGGTCCTTGGCTTCATGAATCCGAAACAGGGTGTGATATGGGCACTGGCCGCGTGCGGCATCGGTTCGGCCCTGGCTGATATCCTGGGCGGGTTCGCGGTCTTCGCCCCCCTGACTCTTACCGCCAAAGGCGCTGAGGGTGCGCTGGCCGCCGTGGCCGCAAGCAGGACAGGCGCTGCCCGCTATCTCATGCTCGGACTGGGCGGACTGGCCATGGTCGGCGCTTACTTCATCGGCGAGGTCATGATGCCCAACATCGGCCTGCAGGGCGCGGTAGCGGAAATCCTGCCCAACGTGATCCAGGCCGTGGGCGGCGCCGTAGGCGGCGTTTTCGCGGCCACGGCGCTCAAGAAGACGGGAAAGATCTGATTTATGTGTCTACTCGGCAGTGACGTCCTGGGATGAAGCTGGGGCCGGGTCGTCATTGTCGGACAACGAAGGTTGCCAACCCTGATCCGGCTCCTGCTTTTGTAATGTATATGACTTCAACTTTTTGTTGAATTCATACAGATCACTCAACTGTGAAAGCACTGTTTCAAGTTTTTTCATGTAACAACCTTTCGATATCGGCTTGATCCTGAAGTGAATTTCTCTGCTGCTTGAGCCAGATGATATCAAATTTGTCCGCGACACGAATGATTCCATGTTCGCTTTCGGCAATGATCGTGTTTTTGAGTATTTCCAAATGCCTTTGACTACCGGCAACCAAGATATCCACAATCATCTGATCATTTCCGACAGCTTTGAAAAACCTGTGAAGGGTCAGCGGTGTCTTTTGAAACGTCCATGGTTCAGCTGATTCCAGATATCCATTTTCTTCCAATACGTTTTTCATTTTTAAAAAGTCACTTGGGCGAAGAAGCAAATCAATGTCCTGGGTGAACCTGGGCTCAACGTAAAAAGCCATGGATACGCCGCCGACAAGTGCGTATTGAATTTTTTGTTCTTCGATGCTCTTCAGTATTTTTGCGAACTCTTCAAATACATTCATAGGCCACCTGATTAATCCTGCCCGTCGATTCCGGTCGACAGAACACGTCGAAGCGAATCACACTTTTTTTGAAAATTGTCTAAATAGCCCTGTGCGTCAAGTTCAGCAAAACTTTTTCGGCATCTTGGGTGATCTGCAAGCAGTTCATTCGAGATGCGTATGTCGAATTCGATATACCCTTTCAAGACGCAAAGGTGCAAAACCGCGGCCCGTCACCCGACGGACCGCGGTTTTGCGTTGGGAGGGAGGTTTTTATCGTTTCTCGTGCACTTCCCAGTCCGCCACTTCGCCCTCCTCCACTTCTTCCCAGCCGCTGAACATGGCAGCGATGTGGCTGGTCAGGGTGTGGCCGGTGGTGGTCATGTAGACGTGGACGATGATGAAAGCCAGAATGGCAAAGGCGCAGGCCAGGTGAATGAGCGCCAGGAGGCGCAGGTCCAGGAAGGTCAGGTTCCAGATGGCCCAGTCGTTGTAGAGCCAGTAGAGCAGTCCCGTGCCCATCTGCAGGTTCAAGAGGATTGCGGTGAGGCCAAGATAGGTCAACCGCTGCAGGGGATTGTGCTTGGCTTTCGCGGATTTTTTGACCGGGTGCGGATGCCCCTTGAAAATGCCGGACGAATAATAGCCGATGACCTCGAAGAGCTTCTTGGTGGTCGGGATGTACTGCCGCCATTCACCCGTGGTCACGACCCAGAAGACGATGAAGATGAAGAGGATGACCCAGGTCAGGCCCAGCAGATTATGGTACTCCACCGCTTTCTGGAAACCAAAGAGGGTGAAGGTTCCATGAACCTCGAAGCCGGTCAAAAGGAGCAGGAAGATGAGCAGGGACTGCACCCAGTGCCAAAACCGCTCGAACCTTGTGTACAGGTAGATTTTCTTTTTTGTGCTCATGTCAATCACTCCTTGCGACGTCCGACGCTGCTCAAGAAACGCCCCAGTCCGTGCAGGGCTACACCCAGAACCGATGCCGCCACCATGGCCCAGCCGCCCATGTTCAGCAGCTGCACCGAATCACGGCCGGGCATGTAGAAGCCTTCCAGATGATCCAGGCGTCCGCCCTTGGAATGACATTCCACGCAGGCCACGGCCTGCTCCTTGGGCGCGACCATGTGCGTAATGGGGAAGACGTATTCCGTGTCCACAAAATCGTACTCGCCGCTGTAGGGCAGCCCGTTATACTCTTGACCGATGGAGATGGCCTTGTTCCAGTCGAACTCGGCCCAGTACGCGCCTGATCCCTTGGGGCCGAAAAGCTTGGGAATGACCATGGTCTTGTTGACCTTGTCGTAAGGGGTCTTGCCGGTGTGCACCTTGAAGGGGAAGATGCGCGAATTGGGGTCGTTAATGTCACCGATGGGCCAGGAGATACGCACCGTCGACGACGGATCGATAACGTCCTTGGCCGTGGTGCCCCGGATGGAGCCGTTGAACCATTCATAACGCGGCACTTCGTTCTTGCCCCATATGAAATCGCCCTTCTTGGCGTCATAGTCGGGCTTGCCGTATTCGTCCTTCTTCACCTCGCGCTTCGTATCGCCGGCCGTGGACCAATCCCAGTGCATCTTGGTCGCGTTGATACGGGCATAGGTCGGGATGTGACAGGCCTGACAGGAGACCTTGTCGGTGTGGTCGTTGGCTTTCTGGTTGGTCTTGTGCGGCTGTGCGCTGTGACAGGATTCGCACATGATCTTCGGGGTCAGATCGTCCTCCAGCAGGCTCTTGCGATCCGTTGAGGCCGGAGTGGCATAGATGCGCCCGGCGATGTTGTGCGCGTCCGTAGTGTGGCAGCGGCTGCAATCGAAGTTCTGTCCGTCCGTGCCCATATGCACGTCGAGCTGCTTGTTTGGCATGGCCATGGACGAGTCCAGGTCGCCGTGTTTGACCGCGTCCCCGCCGCCTCCGTAGAAGTGACAGGTGCCGCAATTTTTGCGCCCAGGACGTCCCACCGACTGCGCCACCAGGTTATAGTCCGGGGGCAGAAATTCCGTGCCTCCGAACATGGTCGCGTTGGTCACGGGGTACCCGGCCTTGGTCGGAAATTTTTCGTAGGTGCCTGTCTGTTCGTGACAGACCAGACAGTCCACCTTTTCGGCCTTGCTGAAATCAAAAGTCTTGTCCTTCCAGCCGTACCCGATATGACATGAGGTGCAGCGAGGTTCGTTGGAACCAACGCTGATGCAGAAATTGTTGACCGACAGTCCGCCCTTGCCCGTTTCTCCGCTGGGGTCGGCCGGATCTTTCCAGGTCCAGTGGATGGTCTTGTGCAGCTGCATGGCGGCCTGATTATGGCAGGTCAGGCAGGCCTTGGTCACGTCTTCGGGTGTACTGAACTGTTGTTTGAGAATCGGAAGCTGGGAATGATCGGTGGTGATCCATTTTTGGGCGTCATTCTTGACGGTTTGCCTCGCCAAGGCGCGGCCCGGCGCTTCACTGTCCTCCGTCGCGGCAAGCACCCCCATGGGGCCGAGACAAACGGCAAGTGCCCCGCAAAGGACTGCCTTCCATAACGTCTGATTCATAGTCCCTCCATGAACTCTGAAGTGGAAAAACAAGACACAATCCATTACAGAAAATTTTGTACCACAAATGCGAATTCAGGCAAGCAGGCTCTTTATTACGGAAAATAAATCGGACTGGAAAAGTATACAATGCTATTGAAGCAGGCGATTTGACAGATTCATTGTGAAAAGAATGCAGAGCGGAGGGAGAAGCAGAAGCGCAATTTTATGAACGCAAACGCCGCCTAGTCTTTTTCAGACAGAGACTGCAGCACGGCGTGGAGCGCAGCGGCCTTTTTGGGTCCGAAACCTGGCAAGGCGGCAAGGTCTTCGATCCGGGCCTTGGCCATGGCCTGGACCGACTCGAAACGGTCCCAGAGCAGACGGGCTGTTTTGGGACCGATTCCCGGCAATTTGTCAAGATCGGAGGAAAGCTGCGTGGCGCGTTTGTGGCGGCGCAAACGGGAGATGACAAAACGATGGGCCGTATCGCGGACGTGTTGCAGAAAAAGCAATTCCGGACTTCCGGCTTTCAGGTTCAGGGGATTTTTACGCCCTGGCCGAAAAATGACATCACCCAGCTCCCCTGCCCTGCGGCTCTCGCCCTTGGCAATGGCAGCCAGGGGAACAGCGGCCAGTCCGTTTTCGGCCATGGCCCGTTCCACGGCAGCAAGCTGCCCCTTGCCGCCGTCGATCAGAAGAAGATCGGACCATGGAGGACCGGACTTGGCGCGCCGCGCGGCAAAGGAGGCCAAAGCCAGATAATCGTCCGCGGTGCCCTCAAGCTCCGGAAACGAATAGACGCGGTAGGCGCTTTTTTCTTCCTGGCCATCTACAAAGACAACCATGCCCACGCGCATGCCCTCACCTTGAATGTGCGAGGCGTCCACGCATTCAATGCGCTCCACTTCTCCCGCCACGCCCAAGGCGGCAGCCAGTTCCGCCGGAGTGGGATTGGTGCGGCGCTGGCGGATCGCGTGAGCTTTGGCGTTGGCCGTGGCGATATCCACCAGGCGGCGCTCCTGGTCGCCGCGCGCCTTGGCCACGCTCGCCTTGCCCCCGCGCATGTCGGCCAGGGCGTCATCCAGAGCCGGATCCTGGCTGCCGTAGGAAGTAATGATGCGGGCCGGGATGAAGCGCTCCGCGTTATAGTACTGCATGAGAAAGGCGTCCGTAAGGCTCGCTTCGGCTTCCGGAGTATCCACCGAAGCGTCCGCGAACCAGAAGCTCTGGCCGTCAATGATGCGGCCCTGACGCACAAAGACAATGGCCAGCGCCGCGCCGTTTTCAGTGCCATGCACGCCAATAACGTCCAGATCGCGTCCGTCGGAGAGCACGGCCGCCTGGCGTTCCACGGTCTCGCGCAGGGCGCGGATGCTGTCACGCAGCCGGGCCGCGCCCTCAAAATCAAGCTCATCTGCCTTGCGCATCATCTGGGTGTGCAATCCGGCCATGAGTTCGTCGGATTTGCCCGACAGGAAAAGTTCAACCCTGCGCACGACCTGCCGGTATTCCTCTTCGGACACAGGCAGACAGCATGGCCCGAGGCAACGGCCGATATGGTATTGCAGGCATGGCCGGGTGCGGTTGTTGAATACGGTGTCCCGGCATTTGCGCAAGGGGAAGAGACGGTCGATGACCCGCTTGGTCTCGCGGGCGGACAGGGCCGAGGTGAAGGGGCCGAAATAGACCGAACCGTCACGCAGCACCTTGCGCGTCAGGCGCAGGGCCGGAAAGGGATGGTTTCTGGACAGGCAGAAGAGGACGTACTGCTTGTCGTCGCGCAGGACGATGTTGTACTTGGGCCGGTGCTTCTTGATCAGGCTGGCTTCAAGCAGCAAGGCCTCCTTTTCCGTGGAGGTGCACAGAAAATCGATGGCCTCGACCCGGCTCATCATGACCCGCACCTTGGGAGCGAGGCGATGTTCGGGCTGGAAATACGAAGCCAGGCGGCGGCGCAGATGCTTGGCCTTGCCCACATAAACGATTCTGCCCGCGGCGTTCTTCATCAGATACACGCCCGGGCAGATGGGAAAGGTCGGCAGGATGTCGCGGGAGATCATCTGCGCCGTCTGCGGGGTGGACGCTTGCGCGGCGGACGTCCCTGCTGTCCGCGTGGATCCGTGCGCAGAACCTGGGGGTTTTCCGCTTCCATTTCACTGCGCAGGCTGCCCCACATTTCCGCCGGTCCAAGGTCCGCCCCGGCCACCAGAAGGCCGAGCTGATACAGGGCGAGGGTTTCCGGAAAACATTCATGCGCGACGAACCCGCGCTTGGAAAAGCGTTTTTTCTTGTCCGGTTCGAAACGGGTCTGGTTGGCCATGATCTGGATCACTCGTGAGCACATCCATTTTGGCATGCTCATGCGTACGCAGATGGGCTGAAGCAGATCCTCAAGCAGTGCGTTGTAAACCACCCGCTCGCCCTCGGCCGCGTATCTGGTTGCGATGTGCTGCACTGGAGCGGAAAAAAGAGCGGCAAAGACCAGCACCGGTTCGACCTTGCCCACTGTTCTGATGCGGCTGTCCAGATGCTCCAGCCAGGTCCACAGGATCGAATCCTGTCCGTGATCGTGATCGAGAAAGTCCGCAATTTCGGGCAGCAGGTTGTGCAGCAGCCCTGTCTTGTAGAGCAGGCGAAAGGCTTTTTCTCCGGAACCGTAGGCGAAAAGCTTCTGAAGTTCCTCGAAGACCCGGGGCGGTGAGGCTTTGAGAATTTCCTCGTGGTGGCGCATGATGGCGTTGTAGGTCGCAGGCTCGATGTGAAAATCAAGCCGCGCGGCAAATCGCACGGCCCGGATCATGCGTACCGGATCTTCGCGGAAGCGGATGTTCGGATCGCCGATGCAGCGGATGAGGCGATTCTCGATATCGCTCAGGCCCCCGACGTGATCAATGATGGAGAAGCGCTCGACCTCGTAGAAGAGGCCGTTGATGGTGAAGTCGCGGCGCAGGGCGTCTTCTTCGGGCGTGCCGTAGCAATTGTCGCGAAACATGTACAAATCTTCATCGCCGTTCTCCTCTTCCTGATCGGGACAGCGCCGGAAGGTCGAGGTTTCGATGACGTGATCGTCGAATCGGATGTGAGCCAGACGGAACCGTCTCCCGATCAGAAAACAGTTCTGAAATATTTTCTTGATCTGACTTGGGGTTGCGTTGGTGCTGACGTCAAAATCCTTGGGCGTGCGTCCAAGCAGCAAGTCGCGGACTCCGCCGCCTACCAGATAGGCGGTAAAGCCCTTGCGCACCAGGCGGTACATGACCTTGAGCGCATCGGGATGGATGTTTTGGCGGGAAACAGAATGTTCTGATCGGGAAATTATAACTGAAGTCATAGGGTTGTAAAAAATCCTGTGCGCAAAATGTTATTCCCGGCTCCTGCGCGGGAGCCGGTTCGATAATTGTGCAGGGCTTAGACCCTGTCGCAGGGAAAATTGGCCAGATACTCTTCCAGCAGGTCGTCAAGATTGGTTCCAAACTCCTGCAGTCCAAAGTTAGCGCCGCAAGACTTGCAGCGAAGCTCCACGGCTCGTCAGGAGCGATGGACCTGCAGCATGCCGTGGCATTTTTTGCAACGCAGCCGTGTCCTGAATCCATTTTGTCCGGGCATCATGACAATGCCCCCTCGATGCTTCGGACACACTGATGCACGTCTTCAATGATCTGCTCGTAATCAACTTCCGTCGATGGCAGTTCCGTCCCGTTCAACCAGTAATCAGCAGGTTTTTTGGGATGGAAATTGGAGTCGGTCATCATGATCACGTGCCGGGACAGGCGAAGCAGGTTATGCAGCGCAGGACACTCTCCTTTGAAAATCTCGTTCCCGGAACCGTATTGACCGACAACATCGCAAAACGGCTGCGGAAAACCCCAGTTTTCGAGCACCGCATGACCGGCTGAAAAATGATCGAATCCGTCAAACCAGACTCTCTCTTCCTCGAAAAAAGCAGGCAGATCCAGGTCGGTATTGTGGGTGAAGAATTCAAGGAACCGATCCTGAAAATTGACCAGCAGCACCACATAGCCGATATTGTGCATAAGCCCCAGGCATTCGAGGTATTCCATGCCCTCGGCGTCGAGGTTGTAGGCCTCGGGAACGGAAGAGACGAATTTCTGCATGAACACGTTGGCGGTCAGACTCTGCTGCCAGATCCGGTGCAGAATACCGCTGATTTCCGAGGATTCATGGAAAAAAGCCGATCTGAGCACAACCTGGTACACGATGCGCTTGATCTCGCGCTGTCCCATGCGGACCAGGGAGGTCAGGATATCAGTGGAATTATTGGCCTCATGATACATGGGCGAGTTTGCGCAGGCGATGATATTGCCAAAGATGACCGGGTCAAGCTTGGCCTGGGCCGCAATCTGTTTGACCGTGGCCTGGGATGTATTGAGCAGCGTTATGAGGTCAAGACCGACCGGGCTGATACCGGGAAGATCAAAACTGAGTTTGTCCATGTTTTCCGTCTGAATTATTTGAGTGCAGGCATTGCCCGCCACCCGAGTTGAACCGCGGCCCATAGTCCGATGAGCGCGGCTTCGGCCGCGTCGTGGCCTGGAACGGTCGGAGAAGACCAGCCTTCGCGTCGTAAAATTGTGGACACCAGAGCGCAGGCTGCCGCCTTTGCCTTTTGTCCGCTGGCCCGTTGCCGTGGGAGCAGGAACTGTTCCCTCCAGTCCTGAGCCTGGATTATCCTGCAGGGCAAATTCCTTTTGGCTGAGGCGTGTTCCCAGATAGCCGCCGTCTGCCCGCCCCCTTCCACTACCAGAAACTGTAATTGGGGCAATTCAAAAAGTACCCGGGCAGCGGCTTTTTTGAGTCGTGTCGTGGTGCCCAGATTGTGCGACCTGCACCAAAGCAGGCGTCCGTCGCGATCCAGAAGAGCGAGGCCCGTTCGCACTCCCGCGTCCACGGCCAACAACGCGGACATCAGAGATCCACGATCTCCACATCGGCAGGATCGAGCGGATGATGCATGAACACTCCCCCCACCCTGGCAAAGCGTCTGGCCCCGTCCGTGGCCAGAAAGGTCAGGCTGCGCTCTTTGGTGGTTGAGCAGATGTCCCGGTGCTCCAGCATGTCCTGCACGAATTCCGCCGTGGTGCGGGCGGAGTCGACCAGAGTCACGTCCGGACCCACCACATCCTGGATGGCACTGGCCAGAACCGGAAAATGAGTACAGCCGAGCACCAGCGTGTCAATGCCGGTGTTTCTGACCAGGTTCCCCAGATAGCGTTCGGCCACAAGGTTCGCGATCTGCCCTTCGCACCATCCTTCTTCGGCCAGGGGCACAAATAGCGGGCAGGCCTGACCGAAAACCTGGGCGTCTGGCCGGATGCGCAGGATTTCGCGCTCATAGCCACGGGCGTTGACCGTGCTTTCCGTGCCGATGACCCCGATGCGGCCATTTTTGCTCGACCGGCAGGCAGCTTCGGCACCGGGTCGGATGACGCCGATAACCGGCAGCTCGGGATAGGTTTCCTGCAAGGCTTCCAGAGACACGCCCGTGGCCGTGTTGCAGGCGATGACCAGAAGCTTGACGCCCCTTGTTTTGAGCAGAGCCGTAGTCTGCAGCACGTAGCGGATCACGGATTTTGCGCTTTTTGTACCGTAAGGCAGACGGGCCGTGTCTCCAAGATAAAGGAAACTCTCTTTGGGCAGTGCTTCGGTCAGCGCTTTCAGAACAGTCAGGCCGCCGATGCCGGAATCAAAGACCCCGATGGGCAGAGTACAATCGGATTCGTGCATGTCAATCAAAAGCAGCCGGCCGCAAGGGGTCGCGCAGATGGGCGCGGACTTCCTCCAGATGGCGCTGGTTGGTTCGTTGTATGGACAGGGGCGGCAGGTCGTCGAAGTCGAAGAAACCGACCTCCAGGGTTTCCATGCTGCCTCTGGCCTCTCCGCCGAGCAGTTCGCAGAGGAAAATCAGTTTCACGGCGTGAAAGAACACGCTGGCTTTCTCGCCGCGGTTGGCGTCAAAAGCACCAACGAGTTTCGTGGTCCGTACCACGAAGCCGCTCTCCTCAAGAGTCTCGCGTTCGGCCGTCTCAGATGGGCGGTCGCCCACGTCGGACCAGCCGCCGGGCATGGCCCATTTTCCATCGGCGCTTTCCCGCACCAGCAGGATGCGTCCGTCACGAACCACCGCCGCGCGCACGTCGACCTTGGGAGTGGCGTAACCGGGCTCCAGGGAAAAGGCGCGCTTTACGGCTTCGGCTTCAAGCTGTGAGTGTTCGGCCAGAATTTCCGCCGCGATGCCTGACAGGCGAGTGAAGCTCTGCCGGTCATAGGGGCTCTTGGTGAAAGCCAGGCCAGTCTGGGCCAGGGATTGAATCTCCCGCGCCCAGTCCAGCCAGCGCGGGTTGGAATCGTCAGCCATGACTCAGGCCGAGGCCAGGTAGCGGGTGATGGCGGCGACAATGGTCCGCCAGGTGAGCAGCCTCTTGGCGTCGTCGGTCTCCAGAAGTGTGACGCGAAAACCCTTGCGGCTGCAGCAGAAACCCGTCAGCGGAACCACGCAGATGCCCGTGGCGCCGAGCAGGTAATAGACGAAACGCTTGTCCACTTCCACGCCCTTGACGATTTCTTCGATATAATCGCGAACCTTCGGGTTTTCGATCTCAAGAGTCTGGTCCTGATTCAGGACCCCGTCTTCGAACATGACGGACATGTAGAACGCACCCTGAGGCTTGATGACCTTGACCCCCTCCACGCCCTGAAACGCGTCCCAGGCCTCCTGGGCGCGGTGTTCGAACATCCTGCGCCGGACGTCCAGATGGGCCTTGTAGCGCGGGTCGCCCATGATCGGCGGGATGGAGAGCTGGGGCAGACTGGTGGAGCAGACCTCAAGCATCTTGGCGTTCAGGAGACTCTTGATGTAGGCGTTGAAATCGGGATTCTTGTCCTTGTTGTAGACTTCGATCCAGCCGCAACGACCGCCCGGCCACGGATATTCCTTGGAGATGCCGCGCAGAGCCATGCCCGGAACTTCGCCGATGACCTCGGACAGGCTGCAGGTCGGGTGGCCGCTGTAGACGATGTTGGCATAGATTTCGTCGGCCAGGACAAAAATGTTGTAGCGCCGGGCGATATCCACGATCTTCTCGATCAGCTCGCACGGGTACACGGCGCCCGTCGGGTTGTCGGGATTGATGAACAGGATGCCGGCGATGGAGTCGTTGTAGCGGACCTTGTTTTCCAGATCGACCAGATCCGGCATCCAGCCGTTGTTCGGGTCGAGCTCGTAGGTCAGGTGCTCGTACCCGGAATGCGCGGCCTCGGCCGAAGAGTGGGTGGAATAGGCCGGAGAAGGCCCGATGACCCGCGCTTCACGCTTCAGAAAGCCGAAAATCTTGGCCACGGCGTCGCCAAGTCCGTTGAAAAATATGATGTCGTCAGCCGTGACCTGATAGCTGCCGCGCTGATTGACCAGCTTGGCCACGAATTCTCGGGTTTCAAGCACCCCCTGCGTGGCGCAGTAGCCGTAGGTTTTGTCGTTCATGGCGAGGCCGGCAATGATCTCTTTGATCCAGCCGGGGACCTGCTCGCCCTTTTCAATGGGGTCGCCGATGTTCTCCCAGGTAATTTCAAGGCCAAGATTGCGAAGATCCTGAGCCACGGCCACTATCGCCCTGATTTCGTAGGTCAGTTTTCCCCAACCCACATGTTCGATATCTCTACGCATATGCATTCCCGAATGCTGCAAAATCCGCGCGGCCGGATTTCACAGGATGATGACTGCTCCCAAAGAATGGGAAAGAAAGGTGATTTTCTTATGCCAGGGTCCGGGGATTGTAAATAGGCACCTAGCGCAAGGCGGATTGCAGAATGGTGCGCAGTTCGTCGACGTGGAAGGGTCTGGGCACCACGGCCACGGTCCGGTGCCTGAATTCCTTCTCCAGGGACGAGTTGCCGAATCCGGTCAGGAGAATGAGGGGAACCTCCGGAATCTGGAGCAGACAGGAGCGGATCAGGGCCTCCGGCCGATCGCAGGAGACCAGGATCAAATTGCAGGTATCGCGGAATTTGAGAAAATCGCCATGCCCGGGCGCAAAGGCTTCACCTTCGTAGCCGACCTCCGCCACGATCTCACCCAGCATGATCCGCATCTGTTCATGGTTGCTGAGCACCAGAATGCGCGGCTTCAGGATTCCGCGAGGCTTGCGCAGACGGTCGAGCGGATGCAGGAAATTGTCCATGGCCAGACGCACCAGCCCAAAACGATCCCGCACAAAGGAATAGGCCGGGTTTTCAAGCAGTTTCTCGCAGAGACCCGAGGCCTTGTCGAGCACGGCCACCAGTTCCATGTATACATCGGGCTGCGTGGTATCGTTCGTTGGGGCGCTGGAATTGACGGCGATCTGACTCAGGCCGAAATCCGGACGCTGCTTCATGCGCACCACGACGTTTTCAAAAAAATCCGAGGGCTTGTTCTTGGCCCAATCCTTGTTCAGCCGTTCGGCCAGAATCTTGGCGATGGACATGATTGCCTGGCTCGCAGGCAAATCGTCTCGCTGGGTCACAAAGGGCTTGCCCAGGGCCGACATTTTTCGGGCCGCATCATCCAGGGGGATCGCTCCCAAAAAAAGCGGTTTGAGGCCCAGAAACTGCTCCACCGTCTCCTGAAAACGGGTGAAGACCTGCCTGGCCTGCACTCCTGATTCAGAGCGGTTGACCAGAACCAGCGGCGGCCACCACAACCCGTTTTCCTTGAGCACCTTGATCAGCGCGTAGGCGTCGACCAGGGCGCTGGCCTCGGGATTGACGACCAGAATGATCTCGCGCGTGGCCAGGCACAGGGAGACCACCTGGGCGGAGATGCCCGGCGAATTGTCGAGAATGAGAAAATCGTACCCGGAAAGCGCAGAGAACTCAGCCACCAGTCGCTTGCGGCTGGCCACGTCAAGCTCGGCCATGCGGGCGACGCCGTTGCTGCCGGAGAGAAGGTCAAGCCCGGGCCGCACGGGAACAAGGCAATCTTCCAGGGGCATGGAGTCAAAGAGGACGTTTTCAAGCGTGTGGAGAGGGGACGGCAGCCCCAGATGCACTTCTGCGTTGGACAGTCCGAAATCCGCGTCGAGCAGGCAGACCGTGTATCCGGCGCGATTGAGCGCCAGGGCCAGATTGACGGCCACGGTGGTTTTGCCTGTCCCGCCCTTGCCGCTGGCCAGGGCCAGAATGCGGGTGTGACGGGTCCTGGGCTTTGCGATTGACGGCGAGTGCTGCATTAAAGCCGGGGGTTAATTGTTCGTGGGGCAGCCCGAATGCAAAATGCCGGAGATGTCGGACAACAGGGTCTTCAAATGAAAGGGCTTGCGTATACACTTGGCTGCACCAAGACGCAAGGCTTCATCCAACTCCTCGGAAGAAGCAAGGCCGGTAATGATCATTACGGGCGGTGCGCCGCCGTTGCGACGCAACAGCTTCAATACGTCGAGTCCGGAATGGATGGGCATGCGGATGTCAAGCAGAATCAGGTCAAAGGATCCCGAACGCAATTTACGCACGCCTTCCTCTCCGTTGGGTGCGGTCTCTACCACATAACCGGCCTCGCGCAGAGTTTCGGAAAGGATGTCGCGAATGTGCTGTTCATCATCGACGACCAGGATCCTGTGACCTTTGGTCGCCGTCGGCATGGCGCATTCTGTCGCCAGGTGCACGACCGGCTTTTCAGGCAGGGTCACCGGCGTGGACACCGGCAGGACAACAATCATTTCCGTGCCCTGACCCGGCGCGCTGACCACCTTGATCTCGCCATAATGGTTGGTGACGATGCCGTATGCCGTGGAGAGCCCAAGCCCGGTGCCCTTTCCTTCGGACTTGGTGGAAAAGAAGGGATCGAAGATGCGCGAGAGATTTTCGGGTGAAATGCCCGTGCCCGTATCCTTGACTGAGACGCTGATGCGCTTTCCGTCAGGCAGGAATGCGGAACTTACGGTCAGCACCCCGCCCTCTTTTTCCATTGCGTGCTGAGCGTTTATGACCAGATTCAGAAAAACCTGCTCCAATTGGTTGGCGTCGGCCAGGATGAGCGGCAGGTCCGGGGCAAGATTCTGGACAATAGGGATGCGGTGCGTCTGAAAAATCGATTCCACCAGGCCGATGATCTTGAGCAACAGGGAATTGATGTCCAGATTGATGACCTGGGGCGCATTGGGTCTGGCAAAACCCATGAGGCTCTGCAGGATGGAGGAGATGCGCTCGATCTGCTCGGAGATCTGATGCAGGTCCCGGCGCTTCTTCTCATCGTTTTCACGGCTTTCCAGCAGTTGGGTGCGTGCTGAAATGATGGCCAGGGGATTGTTGATCTCGTGGGCTGCGCCTGCCGCCAGCTGCCCCACCGCCGCCAGCCGCTCGGTCTGCAGCAGTTGCAGATTGATCTGCTGGTTCTTCCACAGGGCCAGGGACAATTCATCGGCGCGCAGCTGCAGGCTGTCGAAGAGCCGCACCCGGTCAAGGGAGGCCGAAGCCACACAGGAGATTTGGGAATATCCCATATATTCCTGAGGGGTCATCTTGGGCGGGCGATCGTTTGAGCGCAGAATGCAAATCTCGCCGGTGAAATCACTGCCAACAAGAGGGAAGAGGCAATATCCCCGCACCACGAAAAACTGCTTGAGCCTAAGTTCCCGGTCCATCAGGGAAGCGCCCTCGTGGCGTTCGTGATGCGTCAGCAGAATGGCCTTCAGGTTGTCCGGCAGCGTGGCCCCGCCATTTAAGGCAGGCAGGCCGCTGTCTTCCAGCGGATAGGAGATGACACGGCGGTTGCCGTTGCCATTCCAGACCAGGCCCTGCATGACGCGCTCGGCAGGAACGATCCAGTACACAAAACCGCCGCGTACTCCGACACTTTCATGCATGCACATGGCCGCTGATTCGAAAACTTCATCCGGGGTCCTGGCCTTGCTCATCTTGAGCCCCACCGTGGCGCCCATGCTCGTAAAGCGATGCGCGTCCTCCAGGCGGCCATTGGCCAGTTCCAGATCAAGGCCTATGCGCATGAGTTGCTGATTGGCCTTTTGCAGGGATGAAAGAAAAAGGCCGACCTGATCGCCGTCCAGTTCGAAGGGTTCCGCCCTCTCGGCAAAGGCCGGTGCAAACGCGGTCATGATCGCCTGCATCTCTTTGTCGCCAAGGCCCAGCATTTCCTGCAGGCCAAGCTGACGCTGCTTTTCGCGGGCCATGACCCGAGGCGAGTCCATGAGGGTCGAATGCGCCAGAATATTCGCCAGGGCAACTATGGCCACAAGACGGGAGTTGGCCTTGAAGACTCCCAGGGCCGAAGCCTCATGATGATGCAGCCAGATAGCGTCGGTCATGGACTGGGGCAGCTTCCATTTTTCAGCAATCCAGCGACCGACTGCGGTGTGATCGGTTTTGAAGATCTCCTGCTCCGCATCAAGGACGGGCTCGTACAGCTCCTCCATGCGCTCCGTGACCTGAACGTATTGTTCCTGAAGATGCAGCTGCAGGAAAATGCCGCCGATATCATGCATGATGCCCGCGCCAAAGGCTTCTCCGGCCAGAGCGGGAGATGCCTTGGCCGCGATAAGGGATGCGAAGACGGCCGTGGCAAGGCTGTGTTTCCAATGCGCGGTCTGAATCCCTTCGGACTTCTTGTCGCCCTTGATCAGGGAATCCTTGATGAGCATGGAGAGCATGAGCGTCTGCACCACTTTGCTGCCCAGGCGATTGAGGCCCTGCTCCACCTGCGCCACTTGTCCGCGGCTGACGTAGGTTGCGCTGTTGGCATGCTCAAGGACCTTCACGGTCATGGCGGGGTCGGTCTCGATGATGCGAGCCAGCTTTGAATGGTCGAAATCCTTGGTCAGGACCAGCCCCAGGATGGTATTGGCGACGGCGGGAAGAGACGGGAGCGCCTCGATTTGTTGCAGGATGGCACGCAGGGAACGGTCATCGACAGGAGCGTTTATTGTCGAACGCTCCGGATCTGGCTCGTGATGAGAAAAAGAGGTGTCCACTTAAAACTCCGGCCAATCAGTAGTGGGGTGGTTTTTCATCGGGATCGTATGGCTCCATGGAAGAGATGTCCTGGAGCTTTTTGCCCAAAAGCATCAGCGTGGCCTTGAGTTCCCGAATTTCCTTCTGTTGTTCTATGACAACCACGTTCAGATCATCAACCGTTTTTTGCAAATATATATACTTTATTTCAATATCTTCCATTCGTTTTTGCATGATTTTCCCCGTGGATGTTTTAAAAGGCCGGCCCGCGTTCGCTTTAGGGCCATTCTTACTCTTGACCCGCAGGCACGGGCATGAAAAATACACCGCGAACAATGCGGACGCAAAGGAGAAAAACATGACCAACGCCGACCAGATTTTCACCCCGGCCAGCCTGGACGAAATATTTCCCCCATCAATCACCGACGCTTTTTTTGAAGCACTGTTCGGCGATGCCGAAGACGGAGCTTACGACATCAGGCTCAGATTCGAAGGGCACGGCCCGGATGAGCTGCGTTTTGCCTTTCATCTCCAGCAACGCCCGGGCATGTGTCTGCCCTGTAACCTGACCTACGGGCTGCCGCAGGTTTTCACCCGCCATCCGCTGCTTGGCGTGGGCAAGCTGGCGCAGAGTCTGCCTGAGCGCGTTGATGCGAGCATGGCCTCCTGGGCGCTGGGCTCAACCCGCGAAATATCCAGAAGCCTGCATGTCATTCCCTTTAGCATCAAGCTGGCGTAACGAACAGTTTTCAATTTCCGTAAAATTCGCAATTAAATTCAGACGTCGGGAATTTTTGACGCAGGTCAAGGATTCCCGATGCCGTTTCCAGGCATAGGTCAAGCCATGAAAGACGTGCACAAGCTCCCCGCTCATACGCTCAAAGTCTGCCGTGGTGCGGCCCAGTGTCCGCATGCGGTTCTTGGCCATGACCTGACCGCCGAACTCGAAGGCGTGATCGCCTCTTCGGGCTGGCCGGAATTTCTGGCCGGCATGAACCGCCCCATCCGCCACCACCATCAGTTCAGGATGGCCGTGGCGTCCTGCCCCAACGGCTGTTCCCAGCCGCATATCGCCGATTTCGGACTCATCGCCTTCGCCCGCATCGGAGTTGAACCGCAGCGTTGCTCGGGCTGCGGCCATTGCGTGGCAGTCTGCGCGGAAAAGGCCCTGCGCCTGGAAGACACCATTCAACTTGATTTTTCGCGCTGCCTGGGTTGCGCGGCCTGTGCGCGGGTCTGTCCGGAAAAGGCATTGCGTGTGGACGAAACCGGATACAGGGTGCTCCTGGGCGGCAAACTCGGCCGTCACCCGCGCCTGGCCCATGAGCTTGGATTTTTCAGCCTGCCCCAGGCGCTTGATATCCTGCGCAACACCCTTGGCATCCTCCTGGAACACCACAGGCCGGGACTGCGCCTGGGAGATCTCATCGAAAAAATTGGGCGGGCGGAATTCGACCAGGGAGTTCGGCCATGACTCTTTTTCTGCGCATCCTCATCGTGCTGTGCAGCCTGACCACGGCCGCTCATTTCCTGCGCTTCGGCACTCTCTGGGACGCTCTCCCGGCCTTGTTCCCGGCGGCGGCCGCTTTTTTTCCACGCCTTTTGCCAAGGCCCGTTCTCATCCTGGCCGCTTTGGGCGGCGCACTTTTATGGGCGGTTCAAGGTGTAGAGCTGGCTTCGTGGCGGATGAATTTCGGCCTGCCGTGGATGCGGCTCGCTTTGATCCTCGGCACAGTCTGCCTGGCCCATCTGGGTGCCGGGGCGCTGCTGTTCGGCCGGACCGGACAGAAGTTTTTCGGCCCCGCGCGTGCGGCCGACCTGGTCAGGACCGCCACGGCCCTGCTGGTGGGGGGCATTCTGCTGCTTGCTGGCGACAAGACACCCTTTCCCCTGCTTCTGGGAGAACGCTTTTTTCCCGGCTCCGGAGTTTTCTGGATCTGTCTTTTCGCCTTTTACGGAGCGCTGGTCAGCGGCTGGCTGCTGGCCGACAAACGCGGAAAGATTCGCGGCCGCATCTGGACCCTGTTTTCGGCCGTTTTTTTCGCCCAGTTGTTGCTGGGCCTTGCCGGGTGGAGCATCTTCCTGATGACCGGAAACCTGCACCTGCCAGTCCCGGCCCTGATCCTGGCCGGGCCCCTGTTCCGGGGCGAGGGCTTCTTCATGCCCATTCTGCTCGGCGTGTCCCTGCTGCTGGCAGGGCCGGCCTGGTGCAGCTATCTGTGCTACATCGGTGCCTGGGACGACCGCATGGCCCGCCTTGCCCCCGGACGGCCCGCCCCCCTGCCCATCTGGGCGCCACGCCTGCGGACCGGTTTGCTGCTGGCCACGATAGCCATTCCGCTGCTCCTGCGCCTGCTGGACGTTTCCTGGCCGTGGGCACTGGGCCTGGCCGCGACTTTCGGCATCGTCGGGGTCGGGGTCATGGCCCTGGTCTCGCGCAAGAGCGGGACCATGGTCCATTGCACGGCCTACTGCCCCATCGGGCTGGTCAACAACCTGATCGGGCGCATGCTGCCCTGGCGCGTGACCATCGGCAGCGGATGCACGCAGTGCGGACTCTGCTCCAGGGCATGCCGCTACAACGCCCTGACTCCCATTGATCTGGAAAAAGGGCGCCCCGGCCTGACCTGCTCCCTGTGCGGAGACTGCCTTCCCCGCTGCCCCCATGGGCATCTGGGCTACCATTTTCCGGGCCTGACCCGGGAACGGGCGCGCCAGGTTTTCGTGGTCCTGGTGGCTGCCCTGCACACGGTATTCCTGGCCGTGGCCAGGATTTAATAACGATCCAGAACCCGCTCTTTCTCAGTATAATCCCACTCCCTCAGGCCCAGGGCCACGAGCACGTCGTCGACCAGTTCCTCCACGCTGCGATGGGCCTGAAGCATGTGGTCCATGCTGGCCATGTACAGGGCTTCGCGTTCGCTCATGATCGCCGCGACCTCGTCATGCAGATCCAGGGGAGTCAGGGCCGGGCGCTGGGCTGCGTTCGGGTCGCACAGCATCCGGGAGATGAGCAGGGCCGCGTCGGCCGCGAGATAGAAGCTGACCCCGGTGCGGTACATCAGGTCGCGATTTGCCTGGGACAGGACAATGCCGCCGCCCGTGGAAACGACCTTGCCCGGAAGTTCCGCCGCGCGGGCCAAGGCCGCCTCTTCCAGACTTCGAAAGGCATCCCAGCCCTGCCCGGCCACAATGGCGTCGATGTTCTGCCCGGCCTCGGCCACGACCAGGGCGTCGGTATCAACGAAAGGACATTCAAGGGCCTCGGCCAGTGCCTTGCCCACGGTGGTCTTGCCGCTGGCGCGCATGCCGAGCAGGTAGATGTTCTTCTTCTGCAAGGAAAAAGGTTCACGTTTGAACTGTCCCGGACGAAAGGTCATGTTGGCGGCGGCGTCATCAACTTCCACTTTCTTTTTGATAAAATTTGTCATTTGTCTCCTCCTTCGGTGATACGGTCACAGGAATGGGCGAAAAGCATGCAAATTGCAATGCCCGGACTCAAGGGCCGCCGCATTGACTGGGATACGGCAAACAGCTAGCTTCAACACAATACGACATCCAAAAGAGGACTATCCATGAATTTCCTGAAAATATCCGTCCTGATTCTGCTGCTCTCCTTTCTGCCTTCAAACGCATTGTCCCAGGACATCCAGAAAGCAGGAATCCATGATTTCAAGAACATCGTCGAAACGAACAAGGGCAAGGTGCTGCTCATCAACTTCTGGGCGACATGGTGTTCACCTTGCGTCAAGGAATTTCCCGGGCTCATGAATCTGCGCAGGGAGTTCTCGGAGGATGATTTGACCATCATCGGCATTTCCATGGATTACGGCATGCGTCCGGTGGAAAATTTCGTCAAACAGAACAAGGTCAACTTTCCCATTCTTCTTGATGACGAATCCATAGGCTCCATGCTCGACATCAAGTCCATACCCCGCACCCTGATCTACAACCGCGACGGGGAGAAGATCCTCGATCACCTCGGTTTCATTTCCGAGGAAAGCTTTCGCCATGTTGTAGAGCGGCTTCTGCAGATGCCATGAACGTCCTCGCCGAAATGGCTGAAAGAGCGATCCGCGAGGCTCAGCAGCGCGGCGAATTCGAAAGTTTGAGCGGCCAGGGCAAACCCCTGCCCGAGACAAGCGACCCCTTCATGCCCGAAACACTGCGCATGGCCTACAAGGTGCTCAAGAATGCCGGTTACGTGCCCCGGGAAGTCCAGTCCCAGCAGGAAATCAGGTCGCTCATCGAATGCCTGGAGCGGGAAACGGACGAAGCCCGAAAGATGCGTCAGATACAGAAAGTTCAGCTCTTCATCGCCAGGGCCAAGCTCGAACATGGCGGCCTGCTGCAGGAAGAAAACGAAAACTATTTCCGCAAAGTCGTGGCTCGCGTCACGCTCAATAAAGCCTGATTCCCATGAATAATCAAAGACGTTCGCTCCTGAAGGCCGCCCTGGCACCCCTGCTGTTGCCCCTCTTTGGCCACCAGGCCCTGGCCGCGCAGCCTCCCCTGTCCGAAATTTCGGAAATCCGGATCATCCAGGCCAAGGACCCGGCGCGCATCCTCGAAAGTGTCTCGGCTTCGGGTTTTGCGCACTCCATGGCTCAATCGGTGCTGGCGTACGTCATCGAAAGCTACCCCAAGGGCAACCTGCCGGTCTGGAAAAAGCCCCTGTCCGAGATCGACCTGCACTCGCGCATTCCCCAGATCTGCTCGCACGTGGTGCAGGGCGTGCAGCGTCACGCCTCCATCTACCCGGTGGACCCCTGCTGGATCATGGGGCAGATGATGGCCGAGTCCTTTTTTTACGAGTTTGCCGTGTCCTCGGCCCTGGCCGTCGGACCGTGCCAGTTCATGGCCGCCACGGCCAGAGGTTATGATCTGGTCTGCGCCGACCAGCATGGCCAGCCGGCCGGATTTGCGCAGCGCGAGGACCTGGAGCCGGAATTCAAGCAGGCCGGAGTGTATCGCGACCAGATGCGGGCCCTGCGCCGGGAGCACCCGGACCTGTTTGGCAACCCCGCCAAACTGCTGCGCACCGTGCTCAACGCCCAGGCGGCGGGAAAGCCCGTGAGCGCCGCCGGAACCTACGCCCTGGCCCTGGACCGCATGGACCTGCTGCAGGCCCGGTACACAACGTCGCGGGACAATTGCCGCCTGTATCTCAGTGAAAATTTCAAGGACCGCTCCATTTTCTCGCCGCAGGATGTGGCTTTCCTCGAAAAATTCGACCAGCGCGTCCTCTACCCGCATGCCATAAACGCCATGGTCAAGATGATGGCCGAAAACATGCGCGCCCGTGGCGGCAACATTCTCGCCGCCACGGCCGGATACAATGCCGGGCTCGGCAACACCGACTCCAAATACGGAGTCTATGCCGCCTATGGACGTATCCCGAACTTTGGCGAGACCGTGGATTACGTCAGCAAGATCCTTGTCAATCATCACGAAATCACCCGCCGCATCGTGTAGGAGAAAGGCCGTGAACCCAGCCAAAGTCCAACGCAACAAGCTCCTGGATCTGACCGACCTGCCCAACATCGGCCCGGCCATGGCCCGGGACCTGCGGCTGCTCGGCTTCGAGCGCCCGGAGCAGCTCGCAGGCCAGAACCCGCAAACCCTGTACGACCGCCTCTGCGAACTGACCGGAGCGCGGCAGGACCCCTGCGTGCTGGATGTTTTCGTATCCGTGACCCGGTTCATGGATGGGGATGAGCCCAGGCCGTGGTGGTTTTATACGCCGGAGCGCAAGCAGAATTTGCTCTCCCTCTCCAAAAAATAACAGTCCGTTTCATTCCATTCCTGACTGTCTTGCCCGCCAATTCCAAAGGGCACGTAAAATCTACGGCACATATGGCCCGAAGTTCGGCAGCCCGCAGATCCGCCATGTCATTCCCGCGCAGGCGGGAATCCATGTTTTGAACAGAGGATCATCGAAGATTGGGGGATGGATCCCCGCCTGCGCGGGGATGACGCATGTGCGATGCGAATGTGCTTTACGGTTCCCGATGGATCCCCGCCTGCGCGGGGATGACGCATACCCGATGCGAATGTGCTTTACGGTTCCCGATGGATCCCCGCCTGCGCAGGGATGACGTATGCCTAGAATGATGCATGCCTGCTCGTATGCCGCGTCGAAGCCCCCGTGGCGGCGCGCAGCCGGCGGGGTTGAATTCCCGACTGTTTGGGAATAATGTCCTGTCTGAGCGGGAAATATTCCCAAATGCCAGCTTTTCTTCCTTGCCCCGATAATCGATTTTGGCCCTTTCCTTGCTCATGTCACCATCCCTGACTTTATACGGGTCAGGCATGGCTTTCTGTACATTTTTGTCATTAATTACCGTTTTCCGCCTAAATGACATGACATTTTTGTCATATCAAAAGGCGGTTTCTGAACAGCAAAGGGAGTAGCGCGCTATGTGTCGATTGTTTGCGCTGACCAGCAGCGAACCCGTCTCCCCCATGGATGCCATCCGGGCCTTGGATGTCATGCGCGAGGGGCACGACGGATCAGGAGTCGGCCTTTATTTATCTGATCTGGGCGGCCCGTTCGAGTCCATGAAGGCTTGTCCCACACTGTCGGGAATTTTCACCGATGCCGGTGTCGATCGTCTGGACGCCTTCATGGCAGCC
>JAWLHW010000011.1:26437-29052 GCA_041690155.1 Desulfomicrobium sp.
GATCTGGGCGGCCCGTTCGAGTCCATGAAGGCTTGTCCCACACTGTCGGGAATTTTCACCGATGCCGGTGTCGATCGTCTGGACGCCTTCATGGCAGCCAAGGGTTTCGCC
The DNA here is from genome assembly GCA_041690155.1 of Desulfomicrobium sp. Lineage (GTDB taxonomy): Bacteria > Desulfobacterota > Desulfovibrionia > Desulfovibrionales > Desulfomicrobiaceae > Desulfomicrobium. The sequence continues at coordinate 26,549 of JAWLHW010000011.1, forward strand.
CTCCGGCACGACCTCGCCATCACGCCCAAAGGCCCCATGCCCACATGGACGCCCCGGCGTGATCGCTACATCGTGCGGACCTATGACATCCCCGCCGCCTGGAATGACCTGAGCGAAGAGGAAAAGGGCCTTGGATACCTGAAAACCCGGCTTGAACTCAAGCACATGGGCCTGGCCGACGAGAGCATCACCGTCTTCTCCTTCTGGCCGGACACGGTCATGATCAAGGAGATCGGCGATCCGTTGCAGGTTGGCGAGTATCTGGGGCTGGACCGCCCGGAGATCATGAGCCGCCTGGTCCTGGCTCAGGGACGACAGAACACCAACTACGCCATCAACCTCTACGCCTGCCACCCCTTCTTCATTGAGGGCTTAAGCACCATGACCAACGGCGAGAACACGGCCTTCGTGCCCATCCGCGACTATCTCATGGGCCAGGGCGTGCCCGGTTACGAAGGCTACAATTCCGATTCCGAAGTTTTTACCCATATCCTGCACTTCACGATCAAAAAACTGGGCCTGCCCTTTGAAGCCTACAAGCACATCATCACGCCTTTGAAAGACCACGAGATGAAGGACCACCCGGACAGGGAGTATTTGTCCAAGCTGAAGCAGATCTGCCGCCGCCTCATCATCGACGGCCCCAACTGCGTCATCGGCTGCCTGCCGGACAAGTCCATGTTCATGGTCCAGGACAGCAAGAAGCTGCGCCCCGGCGTGGTCGGGGGCCGTCCCGGCATCTACGCGTTCTCCTCAGAGATCTGCGGCCTGGACCTGGCCATCCCCGATCGTGACAAATCCCAGGATTTTCAACCCATGCATCTTGATTCGGCCATTGTCGGCCCGGACCGCCAGGAGATCAAAGTATGTCGGCAAACACAGCCATTAGCCCTTCCCAACTGAGCATCAAGGACCTGCCCTGGCAGATTGAGTGGAACAAGGACCGCTGCACCCTGTGCGGCCAGTGCTGCGCCGTGTGCCCCATGCAGTCGCTGGAGCTCGGAACCTTCCGCAAGCGCACGATCAAGGTTCCGTCCGGGTTCAAAAACAAACCCGAGAACGAGCACTCCATCTATTACGGCATCCGCCAGCGCACCGCCCCGCACCAGGCCTGCGTTGGCTGCGGCACGTGCAGCATGGTCTGTCCCAACGACGCCATCCTGCCCATGCACTCCGACGAAAAGGACAAGCTGCGCTACCACGTCAATCTGGGCGGTCAGCCGCGCACCCGTGGCGGACGCCGCAACGACAACAATTCCCTGCTCGACCAGATCAAGTTCATCCGCATTTCCATGCTGACGGACCCGGCCCTGGATTCGGGCCGCCACGAGTTCGACTTGCGCACCCTCATCGGGCGCATCCAGAGTCCGGCCGAAGGCCTGGCCACCATCAAGGAACACGGCTGGGCCCCGCCCGTGCGCGAGATCTATCCGCTCATGATCGGCAGCATGTCGTTCGGCGCGCTCTCGCCCAACATGTGGGAAGGCCTGCAGATGGGCGTAGCGTACCTCAACGAAGAGCTGGGCATGCCCGTGCGCATGTGCACCGGCGAGGGCGGATGCCCGCCGCGCCTTTTGAGATCGCGTTTTCTCAAATATGTCATTCTGCAAATCGCGTCGGGCTACTTCGGCTGGGACGAGATCATCCACGCCATCCCGCAGATGAAGGAAGACCCCTGCGCCGTGGAGATCAAGTACGGCCAGGGCGCCAAGCCCGGCGACGGTGGCCTGCTCATGTGGCACAAGGTCAACAAGCTCATCGCGGCCATCCGTGGCGTGCCTCCGGGAGTGAGCCTGCCAAGCCCGCCCACGCATCAGACCCAGTATTCCATCGAGGAATCCGTGGCCAAGATGATCCAGTCCATGTCCATGGCCTGGGGCTTTCGCGTGCCGGTCTACCCGAAGATCTCGGCCACGACCACGACCAACGCTGTCCTGAACAACCTCTGCCGCAACCCCTACGCGGCCGGACTGGCCGTGGACGGCGAGGACGGCGGCACGGGCGCGGCCTACAACGTGTCCATGAACCACATGGGCAGCCCCATCGCCTCCAACATCCGCGACGCCTATCTGACCCTGTGCAAGATCGGCAAACAGAACGAGGTGCCGCTCATCGCCGGCGGCGGCATCGGCAAGAACGGCAACATCGCCGCCAACGCGGCCTCGCTCATCATGCTCGGGGCCTCGGCCGTGCAGATCGGCAAGTACGCCATGCAGGCGGCGGCCGGATGCGTGGGCTCGGAGTCGGACCGCTGCAACGTGTGCAACATCGGCGTCTGTCCCAAGGGCATCACCTCCCAGGACCCGCGCGTGTACCGCAGGCTCGATCCGGAAAAGGTGGCCGAGAGGCTGGTCGAGCTCTACGTCAGCTTCGACATGGAAATGAAGAAGATCTTCGCCCCGCTCGGCAGGTCCACGTCTCTGCCCATCGGCATGTCCGATGCGCTGGGGATCGCCGACAAGGACGCGGCGGACAGACTGGCCATCAAATACGTGGTCTGATGA
>JAWLHW010000012.1:0-27125 GCA_041690155.1 Desulfomicrobium sp.
GTAAAACCGCGGTTGCAGGCTCGATTTTGAGCCATGATGCGGAAGCACCAGCACCTCGGCTGACAGCGCGGCCTTTCGATTCATGACCTGCATCATGGAGCGTTTTTCCAGGTCGCCGGGCAACAGGGCCAGACCGCGTCCCTTCCACACCAGACGCAGCACCAGGGACGTATCGTTTTCGGAAATGCCCTGCTCGCTCGCGGAAGGATGGAGCACCTCAAGATGCAAGCCAGGCTCAATGACAACAGTGTCTCCGGCACGCAGCAGTCGCACCGGCCATGGATTCTGCTCCAGCCTGGCGACCAGCCGTTCTGAATCATTTGAACTGTCCACAAGTCCGGACCAGCCGAACCAGCCCACGTCAAAAGCGTCCAGAATGTAGAAAAGCCCCCGCAAATGATCGGCATGCACATGGGACAAAAGGACCCCGTCCACCCGCGGCGGATGCTTCCAGGTCAAAGCCGGTCCAACCACCGCGCGCCCCGGGTCATAGTCGGCGCTCCACCCTCCCCCGCCATCGACGAGCACCGTCCGCCCGGTTCTGCCACGCACGTAAACCGCTTGGCTCATGCCCGTGTCCAGCACCGTCATTTCGACCTCGTCACGCCACGGTCTGCCCTCCTGCCACAATGACGGAGCGGCCAGCAAGACCAGCCCCGCCCCCAGGAAAAGAAGCACCCTGGCCGGAGGGCGGGCAGCAGTAAGAAGCACGCTTCCAGCCACCAGAACAACTCCATACCCGGCTACCTGCACCCCTGAAGGACGTAACACGGGCGAAGCAGCAAGACTGTCCGCGCCGTCAAGCAGCATCAGAAACTGGTCCAGAACGTCAACGCCCCAGGCGGCCGCGAAAAAAAATCCTTCAGCCAAAAACGGGCAGCAGAGCGACGCCGCAAGCCCCAGAAAAGACAAGGGCAGTACGGCCAGGCTGAGCACCGGCAGCCACAGGAGATTGAGCCACAGATGCGCGGTCACCTCTGAAAAATAGAGAATCTGAATCGGCAGAATGAACAGGTTGGCGCAGCACGTCACCGCCAGGAGCGTAAGCAGTCCATGGACGGGCCGCCAGAGCGCGCTCCGTTCACGCAAGGGGGCAAAGAGGGCCGCGACGGCAGGCATGAAAAGAACGAGGCCGCTGACGGCCAGCACGGAAAGCTGCAAGCCCAGATCGTGGACCGAGGCGGGGTCTGAAACGATCAGCACGGCCATGGCGACAAAGAGGGAATCCTGTGGATGCGATCTGGATCCGATGAAGAGGTGCAGGGTCACCGCAGCGAGCATGAGGAAGGCGCGCAGAAGCGAAGGGGAAAAATCGCCGAGCCAAAGATAAACGATGACCGGCGGCAAAGCCAAGAGAACGGATAATTTCCGTCGAGGCATGATCAGAAGCAGGCGGGGGCAAACACGGCTCGCCACCCTGGCCAGGGCCAGACCGAAGCCTGCGACCAGGGCCAGGTGCAGCCCCGAAAGGGCCAGGCTGTGGGAAAGCCCGGCCCGGCGGATGCGATCCATGAAGCCGGAATCCAGCAGATATCTGTCCCCGAAAAGCAGCGCCCTGACTGCCGCCCCGCCCTGCGTGTCCGGCACCAGTTCACCGACCAGCTTCAGCAACCCGGCCCGAAGACAGGGCTTTTCTTCGCCCCATGTCACGGGAACGGCACCGCGGGAATACGCCCGGTGCCGGACGTCTTTGCGTTTCCAGTACTCCTCGGTGGATGAAAGACCGAAATTGGACCGTGAACGCAGGGCGCGGATGCGCAGATCCGCCTCAAATTCACGACCGACCTCAGGCACGAAAGGAGGGTCCATCCAGGTCCAGAGCAGCCGACCCGGCAGGGTCGCGTTCGTGTCCAGCACCACCACTTCGCGAGCGAAGACACCGAGCCTGCGTCCCGGGTACGTACGCACCTCATCCACGACAGCCCGTATTCGAGTCTGCGCATTCATGGCCGGCTGCATGCCATCCTCTTCCGGCATGCCCGCAATCAGTCCAAACCCGAAACACAGAAGCATGAGCGCAAAGGTCCGGCCGCGACGCACAAATGCCGACAAGGTCAGCGCGCAGACTATAGCAACAGGGAGAGCATGGGCCCAGGCAAGAATGCCGCCAAGATAACCCAGTACGCCCATTTGCCAGGGAAGCAGGGGCAGGGGGCCTTGAATACGCGTTTGATGCACCTCCTGACCTGGCGACGTAACAAAGCGCAAGACCCGTGTCGTACGTAAAAGTCGGTATTTTCGGCGACAAAGGACCAAGAAGGGCGTTGCAACCCGCCCACATCTCGGGCTATGCATTTCTGCAGGGCGCCACGATTTGGCAATGCCTGTGCAAAGATTTCAAGGAGCCGAAATGGAAGAATTTTCTGTACTGCTAGTGGATGACGAGGAAGACTTCCTGCGCACCATCATCAAAAGACTGGCCAAGCGCGGCCTGAAGGTCCAGGGCGCGTCGAGGGGCGAGCAGGCGTTGGCCATGCTTGCGGAAGAGCCTCGTGACGTGGTTGTCCTCGATGTGAAAATGCCGGGTATGGACGGGCTGGAAGTTTTAAAGAGAATCAAGGCCGCCTGGCCCAGCACCGAGGTCATCATGCTCACCGGCCACGCCAGCATTGATGCGGCCATGGAAGGAATGAACTGCGGCGCCTTCGACTACCTGATGAAACCCGCCGATCTGGAAGACCTGCTCTACAAGCTTGAAGACGCGTACCGCAAGAAATGCGTCAACAAAAGCCGTCAGGCCCCCTCCCCCATGAACGACGAACCGGCGTAAGCCCGGCTCGTTTACAACAGGACTTGACGTGGCGCATTCCCGTCTCTTCTTCGATTCCAACGACTACACGCTGCTGCGCATCGTCAACGATGTTCTGGACCGCACCGCGCAAAGCACCAATATCCATTCCCTGCTCGATTCGTGCATGCATCCGCACGGCATCAAGGAAATGGCCGCGCCCCGGGTGCTGCGCATCGCCTATGCCATCGCCAGTCTTCTGGGTTCTCTGGAAGTGGGCATGTCCTCCGACCGACTCAACGCCTTACGCGCGCTGAAAAACGAGGTACTGCTCGCGGGCAACGCCTACCTGCAGAAAAACACTTCGCGGGTGCTCTTGCAGATCATGAAAGAGCTCATTCGCCATCGGGAGGATGAAGCCACCCAGCTGCGCCTTGCCCACGACTTCCGCATGGTCTCTTCCGGCAAGCCTCGCGTGGTCCGGGCTGAACTGGACAAATACCATCTTCTGGAAATGCCCGAGGCGTGGAACCAGCTCGCCTTCGACCACCATGTCCACGACGCCAACACCAAGGGCCGCAAATCCCCGACCCACCTGGTCATGGACGCCTGGATCAAAGGCGTACGCTTTCTGACCGTGGTCTACTATAATTACGTAGACGCAGAGGTGGCCGAGGAACTTCTGGAAGCGGGCTGCATACTGGGTATGCACATCCGCATCGGCATCGATGTGTCCTCACGCTTTCGAGGCAAATATGTGCGCGTGATCTGGGAGCCCCAGAGCTACACCGACCCCAAATCCTTCCGGGCTTTTCTTGAAGAGCAGCCCGTCAAAGCCTTCATGAAAGAAGGCCGGATGGTTTCTGCCTATCAGCAAAAATACGTTTTCGAAGCCCTGCAGGCATACAACCGCACCCATCGTGCGCAGCTGGCAGAAGAATACGGACTTGAACTCGAAGCACTCGACGAAAAAGCTTTCGCAACCTTTGTGGGCACAGGACAGCCGTCCCTCCTGCACCTGGCCAAATACATCCAGAGCGGAATGGAGCCCAAGCTCAAGCAGCTCGCACGGGTCATGGCCCAGGAGTATGAAACCGCCACGCCAACACGGCGCAAGGAGCTGCAGGAACGGCTGAAAGTCTTAAACTCCATTGATTCGGAACTGCTCATCAACCGTTATCTGCAGCCCTGCCGCAACCCGGAATTGCACGACCCGACCATTCCTCAGGACACTCCCGAAGTCCCGCCCTTGCTGCGCCTTAAAACCGGAGAGCTGCTGCCACGGCTGGCCAAATTTCATTCCACGTCCCATTTCACGTTGAACCTCAGCAACCTTTCCACGGCCGATGCCCTGGAAATCCTGTACGATTGTCAGGGACACATCAGCAACATCGAGCTCTATAACCTCAAAGACGCAGTCAGGGGCAAATGGTCAATGCCCGTGTCGCCGCAACTGGTTTGTCCGGGCGACGCCGTAGACGCCATCAGCCCGGAACGTACCTGCGCCCAGATCGCGGAACTGCAAAAGGCCCTGAACGAAGACAACGTCATCGCCCTGAAACGCGCCATCCGAGCCGTGATCTGGTCCTTCGAAGAAGAACGCCTGGCCATGGAAAATACCCTGAGCCATTCGCGAAGCAAGAATGCGCTCTCGCATGCGACCGAGCTTGAACGCGAACTTTTGCTCATGGAGGCGCGCAAGAACAAGCTCCTCGACATTCTTTTCAATATCGAAACGTTTCACAAATACTACAAAAAGAAACCCTTGGGCTCCCGTATCGGAAGCGGGTCCACGGGCCAATCGCGGCACCAGTACGGGATGGGCGTGGTGGTGCTTGAAACTCTCCCCAAGCGGGCCCAGAAAATCGCGCTGGACCAATCCCGGGGACAGCGCAAACAACTGCCGGTCACCGCCAGGATGACGGTCCATTTCCGCACTCGCTGTCACGGACAGGAAGAAGATCCATTTCTCTTGCGACTGGCCCGGAAGATTCCGGGCATGGAATTGACCGGATGCGGCCGGAATCAGGAATGGTTTCTGGACAGTATCGACATCCACCCCAAACGCCCGGGCAATATCGTCACCCTGGGCGGTGTGCAGCTTGAGCATGACAACGGGCTGCGCATCACCGAAAAAAAAGGTGCGGCCGGCGAGAATCACCTGGCTTTCAGATACCTGAACACCGGACTCAAAAACGCCCTCAAGATCCTGATCGGGTTCATTCCGGCCTTCCTGACCTTCGCCCTGACCAAAGACTGGTGGGTGCTGGCCTATTTCGGAGGGCTGATCTGGTTCGCCATTACCGGAGTGCGCAACATCCTGCAGGCAGTGCTGGGCGGGGGCGGCTTGAAGCGCTCACCTCTCCTGCAGTGGAACTCCCTGATCAGCTGGAGCCGCATCGCCGACGATCTGCTGTACACAGGCTTTTCCGTTCCCCTGCTGGATCTTTTGGTCAAGACCATAATCCTGGATCATGGCCTCGGCATCACCACGGTCACGAACCCTATCCTGCTTTTCGCGTCCATGGCTCTGGCCAACGGCATCTACATCTCCAGCCACAACACTTTCCGCGGTCTGCCGCGTGCAGTGGTCATGGCCAACTTCTTCCGCAGCATCCTGTCCATTCCCCTGGCCGTCCTCTTCAACAGCGGCCTGGCGGGCGGCATGCACATGGCCGGAATGACCGGGGTAGACCAGGCCCTGCAGAAATGGGCCGCCATCACCTCGAAATTCGCCTCGGACTGCGTGGCGGCGGTCATCGAAGGCCTGGGCGACAGACACAACAATGTGCGGGTACGCTTGGCAGACTACCGCGCCAAGCTCATCGCCATGTTCGACGCCTTTGCCCGCCTGGATGTCCTTTTTCCGGAAGAGGATGTGCTGGACATGCTCCAGTCGCCAAAAATGTTCATGGAAACAATCTCCTACGAGGCACGCGATCTGGAAAAGGCACTCATCGTCAACGCCCTGGACCTGATGTATTTATGGCTGTACCAGCCGCGTTCCGCCAAAGCCCTGGAGTCTGTGACCCAGAGCATGAGCAAGGAGGAATGGCTCATCTTTCTGCGCTCCCAGTACGTGCTCAAACGCTACCGCGAGATCAGCCAGATGTTTGTGGACGGCCTGGTGGGCAAGAATTTCTCCCGCGCCCTGGCCTTCTATCTGGACAGGTCGGATGAATACCTGTTGGATATGGAAAAGATGGGACGCAGCCGCAGGCTGCGCTAGGGGCAGAGGATCACAGGCCTGAGCGGACATGACCTGCCAAAGAACCATGGATTCCCGGCTTCGCGGGAATGACATCGACGCAGTTTCAGCGGCTCATTTCCGCGAACCTTTGCCCGGAATGGGCTAAAAAGGCTTGAACTGTCCGGATGAATCCATTCAGGGACCCCCTCAGGGAAGGCTCCCTTTCTTCAACTCCACTTCCTGTCAATCATCAGGTGCGAAAAGTACCCCAGCACCGCCGCTCCGTAAAAGGGGGCCATGGCCTTTGGCGTTGCGCCGTAAAGCCAGATCGGAAGCAGCACAAGAGGCAGGGGCACGGCGAGCATGGCCCACCAGGTGTGGGTCCAGCCGCGATGGGCACCGATGGCCGGAAACATGGCCGCAAACCCCAGCACCGCCGCCCACTTGTAATAGCCCTGCACGATGAGGGCAAAATCGAGCACTGCCAGGGTCAGGTAAAAAATATGCTGGCCCTTGGAGTCCGTGTCAACGTCCGGAAAAAGGCTCCCCAGCAGCACCAGCGCGGCGAGCACGGCCAGTTGCGGCAGCTCCGGAACATACATCCCGCTCCAGAACAATCCCCCCAGTACCGCCCCTCCCGTCAGCACCCCGCCGACCAGATGTCCCTTGTATCCGGGCATGGCATCCTCCAGAAATGCAAAAGCCCGGTCAAGCCGGGCCAGTGCGGATGAATAAAACAGATTACATGGCGTCGCTGGCGTCCAGTTCGGCGATGGTCTTGTCAATGGATTCGCGCAATTCCTGGGGCAGGCCCATGATCTCAACGTTCAGAAAGCCGCGCACGATGGTCGAGGTGGCTTCATCCTCGTCCAGACCGCGGGCCATGAGGTATTCGATCTCCTCCTGGGCAATCTTGCCCACGGCCGCCTCATGGGACAGCTCAACCCCGGTCACGCAGCCTTGCAGTTCGGGGATGGCGTGAATGAGTCCGCCGCCAAGGATCAGCCCCTTGCACTCCAGATGGCCGCGCGCCGGGACCGAGTTGCCGATGATCTCGCCACGCGCGATGATGGTCCCGCCGGTGGTGATGGTGCGCGAGATGATCTCGCCGCGCGTGTTCGGGGCATTGAGGACAATGCGGTTGCCCGTGTCCACATGGGAACCGGTGGGGGTCACGATAACGGAATTGAAGCGGGCCACGGCCCCTTCCCCGTTCAGGTAGATCGTCGGATAGGACTGCACGGACTTGACCTTCTTCAGGAGAACATAGTTGTTCTGAAGAACCCCGTTCTCTTCCACGATGCCGACGGTGCGTGGCCGGACCATGACATCCTCGCCCCAGTTGTGGACCATGGTGAAGGTCAGCTTGCCGCCCTTCTTGATGTAAAATTCGGAGATGCCCAGATGCAGGGCCGAGGTCACATCATGAGATGTGGCGCAGCCGGTGACGATATGGACTTCGGAATCCTCTTCCACGACCACGATATTATGCACGTTCTGGCCCACGTTCTGGCCCTTGATAAAAAGGCAGGTCTGCACCGGCTCATCGACCTTGACCCCTTTCTCAGTGCGGATGAAATAGCCGCCGTGCAACTCTTCACTGGCCGCTGCGCGGGTGAAATCATCCTTGTCGGGGTCCATGGCTTTCCAGAAATATTCGGGCAGGCCGTCATATTTTTTGAGCGCCTGACGAATGCCCAGCACCTCCACGCCCTTGCCCGCGCTCTTGCAATGCACGGTGGAGTGGTCAAACTGCAAAAACGTGCCCGCACGCTCGCCAGCGGCGTCCACATCCACACCGACCATGCGCAGCTCACGCTTGCTCTCCTCGGACAGGGAGGAAAAATCGGGCAGCTCGGCGCTCTGCTGGCCGCTGAAAGAATAGGACTTCAGATCGACCTGGGTCTGGCTCAGTTCAGACATCTGATGCACTCCTTGTAGCCGTACTTGCTGATATGATCGAGGATGTCGCGAGGCCTGGTCGGCCGGGTGTCGCAGCACAGCACCCCGTTGTACATGACCTGACCGCGGTCGGCGTTGACGTAGTCGAGGATGTAGCCGGTGTGGGTGATGATGAGACCCGAGGTCTTGTTGCGGCGGCGCAGGTCACGCATGCACGTTTCGGGAGACGGAGCCGCCGCGCCGTCGAGCAGGGCGCGGGCCGTGTTGCCGATGAGGACCATGTTTTCCAGGTCCACGCCGGATTCCGGCTCATCGAAAAGGATGAGGTCCGGATTCTGGGCCATGAGCTGCAGGAGCTCGGAGCGCTTGATCTCGCCTCCGGAAAAACCGGAGTTGATGTCGCGATCCAGAAAAGTGTCGAAATTGACAGTCTTGGCCATGCAGTCAACATCCACTTCCCGTCCGCGAGCGCACATGGAAACCAGATGGCGGGTTTTCAGGCCGTGAATGGTCGGGGGGCGCTGAAAGGACATGCCGATGCCGAGTCTGGCCCGTTCGTAGGTGGGCATCTCGGTGATATCGACGCCCTTGAAGACAATCTTGCCCGCAGTCACGGTGTAGCCGCCAAAGCCCATGAGCGTCATGAGCAGCGTGGTTTTTCCGGAACCGTTGGGACCGAAGAGAATGAACGTCTCTCCTTCATCGATGTTCAGGTTGATCCCTTTCAGGACCTCCCTGTCACCGATACTGACATGCAGGTTTTCAATCTGAAGCATATGGTATCCTTGTGGTATGAAAGGCAGGCTGGCGCTACAAAACAAGAATCAGCGCTTAATTGAGGCAGGGCCAAATGTCCAGTCGTCCTACTTCCACTCCTTCCAGGTTTCGGAACGGTAGCAATAGTAGCAGCGGGAATCGTCACGGAAGAAACGCAGCAGCAGCATGCCGACCACGAACCCGCCGATGTGCGCCCACCAGGCCACCCCCCCGCCGCCCGCCGGGGCCAGCATTCCGGAAAGGACCTGGGTCATGAACCAGGCCCCCAGATAGAACACGGCCGGCAGCTCGAAGATGAAGGGGATGATCAGGATGGGCAGAAAAGTGACCACCTTGGCGTGCGGATACAAAAAGAAATAGGCGCCCATGACCCCGGCGATAGCCCCGGAAGCCCCGACCACGGGCATGGTCGAAGAAGGGTTGGTGAGCATGTGCACCGCAAGTGCGCCAAGGCCGCACAGCAGGTAAAAAATCAAGAACTTGAAGGGCCCCATGACGTCTTCCACATTGTCCCCGAAAATCCACAGGGTCCACATGTTGGCGATGAGATGCAGCCAGCCGGAATGCAGGAACATGTGTGTTCCAAGAGGCAGCAGCAATCCTTCGGGATAGCCCTGAAACATGGCCCACTGCGGGTCAAAGTAGCGTGCCGGGACCACGCCGAACAAATGAAAGAGCTTGAACTCCTCGGCGTTGCTAAGGCCCAGGCAACCCAGAAAGAAAGCGATGTTCAGGGCCAGCAGCGTCCACATCATGTAGGATCGATGCCGGGTGGGGATGTTGTCGCGCAGGGGAAACATGGATCAGTCCCCCTCTTCCATGGTGTCCGGGTTCTCAAAAATGGCCTGCAATTCCTCCATGCACCGCTCGGCATGGCCGAGCAGCATCTCACGCACGACCCGGATCAGGGCCTGCGCGCGAGTCTGAAGTTCCTCCAGGGAACCGGAATTGTCGACCACGAACTGTGCCGCGGCCACCTTCCTGTCCTGGGGCCACTGCCAGGAATCGACCGTGGCGATTCGCGCCAGGCTCCAGCCCCGGCCCTGCAGCCTGGCGTGTCGCAGGCGGTCCGGGCAATACACCACCGCCAGCAGATCGATCTCCGCGGCAAGACCGGCCTCGCAAAGCAGGGGAATCTCGGCCAGGGTAACATCCTCGTCATGAACGGCCCGGAAGGCATGCAGGGCATGCCGCACCAGAGGATGAACCAGCCGTTCCACCTCACGGCGCAGGCTGTCGGACTCGGCCAGGGCGCTGCGAAGCAGGTCCTTGTCCACCCCGCCGTCAGGGTGCGTGAAGCGGGCCCCGAAATGATGTTCCAGAATGGCGCAGCCCTCACCGCCCTTGGCATAGGCCTCGGCCACCACCCGATCCGCACAGAAGACCGGCACGCCCATCTCCTCGGCCACCGCCCTGACCGTGGATTTGCCGCTGCCCACGGCTCCGGTCAGGCCGATGCAGGCCCGCTCGCGGCAAAGCTCGCGCAGCACTTGCAGAAAATCATCCGGGGGAGGCGAGCAGAATTCCATGGATTCATGACTGCGGGGATGTTCGAAACGCAGTTGCCAGGCATGCAGCATCTGCCGGGGAGCGCGCGCAGCGGTTTGCCTGTCGGCATAGACCGTGTCCCCCAGCAGGGGATGGCCCAACGCGGCCATATGCACCCGGATCTGGTGGGTCCGCCCCGTCATGATGCGCACCCGGACCAAAGATGCGCTTCTGTCGGAAGCGCTCCAGAGCAGCTCGTACCTGGTCTCGGCCGCGCGGCCTCCGCGTTGCACCACGGCCATGCGCGTCTTGATGCTCGGATGCCGTCCCAGGGCAAGATTCACGGTTCCGGAGGGATCGGGCACTCCGGCCACCAGCGCCAGATATTCCTTGTAGACCTCCCGGGATGCGAAGGCCTGGGTCAGGCTCAGGCGGGCCGATTCGGACAAGGCCAGCACGATGAGTCCGGAGGTGTCCTTGTCCAGACGATGCACGACCCCGGGACGCTCCCCGGATTGAGACAGCAGAGCCGGAAAATGATGGGCCACCCGGTGCACAAGGGTCGGCTCAGCCACCGAAGGCGCAGGATGAACGGTCATGGCCGGAGTCTTGTTGACCACAACCAGATCTTCATCGGCAAAAAAAACATCCAGGGGGCCTTCATCGGGAACGACGCTCGAATCAGTGTATTCGGGAGCAAGTGTCAGGGTCTGGCCGGGCATGAGCCTGGTCGACGCCTTGCTGCAGACCTGCCCGTTGATGCGTGCCCGCCCGTCCTTGATCCAGGCCTGGACGCGACTTCTGCCCACGCCCTCCTCTTCAAGGCAGGCCTGCCAGAAAACATCCAGCCGCTGCCCGACATCCGTTACGCCAACCTTCTCCACATATTCCTGCATGCAACCTTCCCCGTTAAAACCGTGACCGACAACCCGGCCCGAAAAGTACAATGGATTTTGCATTCCCGATACAACACGCTTTGCGTAGTCACCTTTCGCGCCGCTGACAAATGAAAAGGCGGCCCCCAACGGGACCGCCTTTTCAGTTACGTCATTTACGGAAGAGAGTTACTTCTTTTTGTAAACACCCTTGAGTTCGGCCAGGATGCGGCGGTTCTTGGCACGACCTTCTTCGGTGTCATTGCTGGCAATGGGCTTGCTCTCGCCATAACCAACAGCGGAGAACAGATCGGGGTCCATGCCGTGTGTGTTGACCAGGTAGTCGCGGACGGCCTTGGCGCGTCGTTCGGACAACTTCTGGTTGTATTCCTCGGTACCGATTGAATCGGTATGTCCGGCAATTTCAACAACGGTGAAGGACTGCTGCTGTCTCATGTAGGAAGCGAAGTCGGCCAGTTCCTGATAGTATTCGGGCTTGATTTCGGACTTGTCGAAGTCGAAGAAGACTCTGAGCGTCACGATATCGTCAATCGGGCAACCTTCGGCGTCAACAGCCAGGCCCGCAAGAGTGTCGGGGCACTTGTCGATGCAGTTGTTTACGCCGTCGTTGTCGTCATCCAGGGAGCAGGGGTCAACCGCAGTTGCGTCGTCATAGAAAACATCTTTCACAAACTGCTGCAGGGCTGCGTCATCGGCCAACTGGGCGGCGGAAGCGCCAACGCCGCAAGGCTTCAGAGCGGTGATGGCATCAAGCAGGGCCTGGTTGCCGTTCACGGTATCGGCGTAGCTGATGGTGTGGAAACACGCGCCGTATTTTTCAGCCAGGGCGGCGGCAACCTTGACGGAGCCTTCACCGGTGTTTTCACGTCCGTCTGACAGGATAATGACGGCGCTGCGGCCCACGGCACCCTGCAGGGCGGGTTCAAGTTCGGCCAGACCAACACCCAGCGGGGTGGGATTGGAGCCGATCAGTGTCGGAACCTTGGCAATGGAGTCACCGAAACTGGCGGTGGAATAGGCTTCCAGACCCTGGAGTTCACCAGCAGGAGCGGCGGTGCTCAGAGCGCCCTGGTACCCAAGCTCGGGGATCATGGCGTTCATGCGTTCAAGCAGGGCCTTGGCCAGGACTATCTTTGTTTCCTTGGTGCCTACATACTTTTCATCCATGGAGCCGGAACGGTCGACCAGGATGAAAAAGTTGTCTACCTTGCGCACATAATTTTCTGCGGCCACCGCCACGGAGGCGGAAAACATGGCCACAAGCAGAGTTAGAAGAACCAATTTTTTAACTTTCATACATTCTACTCCTGAGGTTAATATTACTTCTCAAATGAAAAAACGGACATTTTTCTGAAAACCAGCCTGCCTATCTTTAGCTCTATCACAATTTATTGTCAAAGGCAGAAAAACAAAAGAAATATAAAATCTGCATCGGCAAATGGCGCCGCAGCGGCAAATATGACTTGACCCTCGACTGAGCAGCACCGACAATCAAGACTATGCATGAATCTCCTAAGAATGTCCCGGATTTTAAACGAGTCATTCTGCACGTGGACATGGACGCTTTTTTCACCTCCGTGGAACAGGCCGACGACCCTTTGTTGCAGGGAAAGCCCGTAGTGATCGGACAATCCCTGCGCGGAGTGGCCTCGGCGGCGTCATACGAAGCCAGAAAATACGGCATCAAATCCGCCATGCCTGTCATGCAGGCCAAAAAACTCTGCCCTCACGCAGTATTCCTGCCTGGCCGCATGTCCCGCTACCGTGAAGTCTCGGGGAAGATAATGGACATTATCCGCGCGCTGTGTCCCGTGGTCGAGCAGGCCTCGGTCGACGAGGCGTATGCGGACATAAGCGGCACCTTCAGAATTTTCGGGCCTCCGGAAAACATCGCCCGCCATCTCAAGGCCGAGATCCTGACCGCGACAAGCCTGACCTGCTCCGTGGGCATCGCTCCCAACAAGTTTCTCGCCAAGATCGCCTCGGACTGGAACAAACCTGACGGCCTGACCTGCATCCGTCCCGCCGAGGTATCCGCGTTCCTGCATGCCCTCCCGCTGGGCAAGATTCCCGGAGTCGGAAAACAGTTTCAGGAGGAGCTGCGCCGCATCGGCGTGACCACGATCCCCCATGTCCTTGCGCACCCGCGAACCTACTGGAACGAGATCATGGGCAAGCGCGGAGCGTTTTTGCACGACAGGGCCTGCGGCATCGATGATTCGCCCGTGGTTCCCGGCAGCGATCCCAAGTCCTGCAGCGCGGAAAACACGCTGGACAAGGATACGCTGGATCGGACCCTGCTTGAGCGTTGGTTGTTGATCCAGGCCGAACGCATCGGACGGGAGCTGCGCGGACTTGGAAAAAAAGGGCTGACCGTGACGCTCAAGATCAAATTCCAGGATTTCTCTTCCATCACGCGCAGCAGGACTCTGACCAGACCCACGGACATCACCACGGAAATCTTCGAGGCCGCGCGCAAGCTCCTTGCTGCCGAAAAACTCCCCCAGCCCGTTCGACTCATCGGCACAGGAGTTTCCAATTTCCGCCTGGTGCAGGCCGAACTGCCGCTCATGCCCGATGCTGGCCGCAGGCGCAGTCAGCAGCTGGACCAGACCATGGACCGCATCCGGGACAAGTTCGGCAACAAAAGCATCCTGCGCGCCGAGGCCGCCGTCAGGGACTCGGACGCAACTGAAGACCTTTTGTCCCGGAAAAACCGCACGTTGAACGAACAATAATGCTTGCCAAAGAAGGTTTTTCTTGCTTGGGAACTCCGATTCGAACATCAAGCATATAAGGATACTCCATGTTTTCTCATGCCATCACCCGCATCCCCGGCCCGGACTACCCAAAGGGACTGACCACCTCCACCCTGTCCGCCCCAGACCTTGAGCTGGCTCTTGAACAACACGACGCATATGTACGCTGCCTTGAATCCCTGGGGCTGACCGCTGAAGTCCTGCCCGCCGCGTCCGGCTTTCCCGATGCCTGCTTTGTCGAAGACACGGCAGTGGTCACGCGCGAGATCGCGGTCATCTCGCGGCCCGGGGCACCCTCCCGCCAGGGCGAAACCGAGTCCATGATCGGCCCCCTGTCCGCGCACCGCGCCCTGGCCCGCATCGAAGCTCCGGGCACCCTTGACGGCGGCGACATCCTGCAGGTCGGCAAGCGCTTCTTTATCGGCGTATCCGATCGCACCAACGAGGAAGGCGCGCAGCAGCTGGCTGCCATCCTGACCGTTCATGGCTATCAGAGCAGCATCATCAACGTGGCTGCGGGCCTGCACCTCAAGTCCAGCCTCAATTTTGTGGGCGAAAACACCATGCTGGTCACGGCTGACTTTGCCGGGCATCCGTCCATCACTGATTTCAAACAGATCGTCTGCCCCGAGGGCGAAGAATATGCGGCCAACACGCTGCTCGTGAACGGCACTCTGATCATGCCTGCGGGCTATCCCCGGACCAGGGCCCTGCTCGAATCTCTGGGCCTGCCCATCGTGGAACTGGACACCAGCGAATACCGCAAAATGGACGGCGGCCTGACCTGCCTGTCGCTGCGTCTCTAAAGCCCTGATTCTTGAGTTTTTGGCCGTCACGGCGTAGGGGAATCAACGCGAGGGGGATATGTAATGGAACTGTTCAAAAATCGATACAAACGTGAATTCATCGAAGTCGCCTGCCCCAAATGCAAGCAGACCAAAATCATCTGCCTGCCCGAGGAGGAAATACCCACCTGCGAGTACTGCAAAGTCAAGATGAACATCAAAGAGGTTCTGACCGAGGGAAAATATTGACCACCGGCAAGCCTTGTAACCAAAGAGGAGGCTCTATGCGTTTTATGACGAAGATTGTTTTGGCCTTGCTGCTGGTCGCGTTTGCGGCCATGCCTGTCATGGCCGCGGATCACGAACTCGCCCAGAAATCCACCCTGAACGAAATCCTGAAGCGCGGCGAGCTGCGTGTCGGCCTCGACGCCGGCTACATGCCCTTCGAGATGACGGACAAGAAAGGCGATATCGTCGGCTTCGATGTCGACATGGCCAAGGAAATGGCCAAAGCCATGGGCGTCAAGCTGACCATCGTCAACACCGACTATGACGGCATCATCCCCGCACTGATGGCCGACAAGTTCGACATCATCATCAGCGGCATGACCGTGAATCAGGAGCGCAACCTGCAGATCAATTTCGCCGACCCGTACATCGTTGTCGGCCAGGCCATCCTGCTGAACAAGAAACACGAAGGCACGGTCAGCTCCTACAAGGACCTGAACGATCCCAAATACACCGTGGTCTCGCGCATCGGCACCACCGGTGAACAGGCCGCCAAGCGCATGATCCCCAAAGCCCAGTACAAGAGCTTCGAGAAGGAAGCCGACGGCGCCATGGAAGTGGTCAACGGCCAGGCCGACGCGTTTGTCTACGACCTGCCCTTCAACGTGGTCTTCATGGCTCAGCAGGGCGGCAAGAACCTGATCCTGCTGGACGAGGTCTTCACCTACGAGCCCCTGGGCTTCGGCATCAAGAAGGGCGACCCCGACTTTTTGAACTGGCTGGACAACTTCCTGGCCCAGATCAAGAACGACGGCCGCTTCGACCGCATTTACAACAAGTGGATCAAGGGCACCGAGTGGCTCAAGGACATCCAGTAATCAAGCAATGCTGAGGAATCCGGCTTTCATGCCGGATTCCTCGTTTTCACGACTCAAGCATCACCAGGACGGATAATGGCCACCTACACCGGACTCGATCGGCCCAAAAGCAAGTTTTACTACCAATTCTGGAGCATGGCCTTTGTGCTCGGCCTCTGCGGCGTCATGGCCCTTCTCTACTACTCCACAAAAACGGTAGAGTACACGTGGAGATGGAATCGTGTGCCCCAGTATTTCATCTACGACGAAAAGGTGAACATCCGGGCGGAGATGGAAGGAACCATCACCTCGATCAAGGAGACCGGCGAGGACGTACTCGTGACGGTACAGGGCGATGAAGGGGAAGAAAGCCACGCCCTGCCCAAAACCTCGCTGCTGCTGGCCCAGGGTGACTATGTCTATCCCGGCGACAATATCGGCTTCTACTCCCAGACCAAGCCCGGCATCCTGATCGAAGGCTTGCTGCTGACTCTTGAAGTCAGCGCCCTGGCCATCGTTTTTGGCATCCTGCTCGGCCTTTTCACGGGCCTGGCCCGCATCTCCGACAACCCGGCCCTGCGCTGGGGAGCCATTGCCTACATTGAACTCATCCGCGGCTCACCGCTACTGGTGCAAATATTTCTCTGGTACTTCGTGGTCGGCACGGTCATCAACAGCATGCTGTCCCAATACGGGATCGGACAAATCCCGCCGCTCTGGTTCGGCGTCATGGCCCTGGCCATCTTCACCGGCGCCTATACCGCCGAGATCGTGCGGGCAGGCATCCAGTCCGTGCACCGCGGCCAGATGGAGGCCGCGCGCTCGCTCGGGATGACCTACAACAAGGCCATGCGCAAGGTCATCCTGCCCCAGGCCTTCCGCCGCATCCTGCCACCGCTGGCCGGACAGTTTATCAGCCTGGTCAAGGACTCCTCGCTGCTTGGGGTCATCTCCATTCGCGAACTGACCAAGGCCTCCCGCGAGGTTGTTTCTTCGTCCCTGCAGCCCTTTGAAATCTGGATCGTGTGCGCCATCCTGTACCTGGTCCTGACCTTTACCCTGTCCATGTTCGTGCAATATCTCGAACGCAAGGCCATCTAGAGGATATTCATGCACAAGCCGCCCATCATTGACGTTCAAAGCATCGACAAGTTCTTCTACACCCCGGAACGCCTGCAGGCGCTGAACCGCGTCTCCTGCACCGTGGCGCACGGCGAGGTCGTGGTCATCATCGGGCCGTCAGGCTCCGGCAAATCGACCTTCCTGCGCTGCCTGAATCGGCTGGAATACGCGGATACCGGACACATCATCATCGACGGCGTGGACATTCTCGATCCCAAATGCGATATCAACGCCATTCGTGCCGAAGTGGGCATGGTCTTCCAGTCCTTCAACCTCTTCCCTCACAAGACGGTGCTGGACAATTTGACCATGGCCCAGATGACGGTGCGCGGGCGTTCGAAAAAAGAGGCCGAGGCCAAAGGCATGGCGCTTCTGGAAAAAGTCGGCATTGGCGAAAAATTCGCGGCCAAACCCGACCAGCTCTCCGGCGGCCAGCAACAGCGCGTGGCCATTGCCAGATCCCTGGCCATGGACCCGAAAATCATGCTCTTCGACGAACCCACCTCCGCCCTTGATCCAGAAATGGTTGGCGAGGTTCTGGACGTCATGAAGAATCTGGCGCGCGAAGGAATGACCATGGTCGTGGTCACCCACGAAATGGGTTTCGCGCGCGAAGTTGCTGACCGGGTCCTCTTCATGGACAAAGGCGAAATTCTGGAGCAGGGCGCACCCGAACATTTCTTCACCGCGCCCACCCTGGAACGAACCAAGGAGTTTTTGGGGCAAATTCTCTGATCTGACAACGAAAAACCGAGGAAGGAGCGAGATGAGCAAGGCGCTACAGAATCAATTGGCCAAGACCATCAAGGAACAGGGCGACATGGCCAGGGACATGGCCATCGCGGAACTCAAGGATCTCAAAAAAGACCTTCTGGAACTGGAAAAGGCCCTGACCACCAAGAAGACCCCGGACCAGGGGCTGCTCATGGATATTTCCCACGGCGCCTTCGAGCTCTTTCGCACCGCCTCCATCGTGCTTGAAACGGATAATTTGCAGATTCAGCTTCAGCAAGCTGTTGAATCAGGCAAAGACCTGGAATACCTGGAAAAAAAGGGGGCGATCTTGCTCACCAAACCCGAGGGGTGGCACTGGTTCACCCCCAAGGGCGAGATGCTCTTTCTGGCCGCCGCCGGAGAAACCCGCCTGGCCGCCCAAAAACTCCAGGAACGCCTGACCCGCAAAACACCCGCCAAATCAGCCCCAAAACCCCAGGCAGCACCCAAAGCCCCGCCCATTTCGTCGGAAGACTGACGTTGGTTTAAACACAAAATTGCCCGCCGGACCAGAAGGTTCGGGCGGGCTTTTTCTTTTCTGGAGTCTGGCGATACTGAAAACGCAGGCTGCTCGTGAGCTTTTTATGAGAATTTGATCGCCAGCTCCGAACAATTTTTTTTCCAGTGCGTAAATTATTATCGCCTTTTGTTTATAAAAAAACGTACAGATATTGAAAAACAGATAAAAAAGATGGCCTGCGAAGAATAATTATTTTGATACATATTTTGAAATAATATCTACCAGATTCACGTACCATATCACCGTACAGGATTGCTTAAAAATACTGTTCAGTACCTACTGACAAACCTGTAAACAATGGTATCTCATCAAATGTCATATAAAAATGACCAGTGCCTGTGAAATGAATCCTCATGACAGGCTGAATCCTTCGAATACACCGCAAATGAACCGCAAATCCACCACGGCATCATCCGCCCAGGAAAAAACCTTTGGAACCCACTTATCGGAGCACCAATCATGGCAGCAGATCGCGAAGTCGTGCAACAGCGCATTCGAGATGCCCTTGTCCGCAAATTCATGGAGCAAATTGAACTGCACCCAGTCGAGTCCCTACCCAGCACAACTTACAATTTCGAGCCTCAGGGATGGGAGCTTTACCACATTCATTGGGTTGGCCGTTGCGCGGTCGGCGGGGGGGAATATCTGGCCTACCATCCGGGATTGGGCGACGTGATATTACTGGGTGCGCTTGGCGAATAGGCAAAAGGGCCTTCAATCACCAACTCAAGTTTCCTTCCAATACCATTTGTGATCTGACCTGCACGGACATGCTTCGGCAAGATATTTGATGGCTAACCGCCCTCATTTACGGAACAAGAGGACGCGCCACCAATCTTGTCCCGACATCTCTTCTTTTTTGACATGGCTCAAAGCGTTCATATGTCTAAGACCATAGACAGGACTCACGCAAACAACAGCGGAGGAACGCATGAAAAGAAAAATCATTGAGATAGACGAAGAAAAGTGCACGGGCTGTGGCCAGTGCGTGACTGGATGCGCCGAGGGCGCTTTGGCCATTATTGATGGGAAGGCCAGAATTGTTCGCGACATGTTTTGTGACGGCCTTGGTGCCTGCATCGGGCATTGTCCCGAGGACGCCCTGCACATCATCGAGCGCGAAGCCGACGATTTTGACGAAGAAGCCGCCATGGAGCATGTCCGCAAGATGGGCGGCGTCGAGGCCCTGGCTCACGGAGCAGAACACGGCGGCTGCCCGTCGGCCCAGGTTTCGACTCGCGCGCCCGGGCAGGGCGGCTGTCCTTCCGCCGGCATGATGCGCATGACCCCTTGCGAGCAGGCCAACGTGCCCGAGGGGCAGGTCGGATCGGCCCTGTCCCACTGGCCCGTTCAGATTCGGCTCATTCCCCCTCACGCGCCTTTCCTGCAGGACGCGGATCTTTTGATCGCCGGAGACTGCTGCCCCGTGGCAGCCCCTGATTTCCACGGGCGCTTCCTGGCTGGCAGGACCATCATGCTCGGCTGCCCGAAATTCGACAATGCAGGGGAATATGTGGAGCGGTTGACGCAGGTCTTCGCCCAGAACAGGATCAAGTCGGTGACCATCCTGGAGATGGAGGTGCCCTGTTGCTCGGGGCTCTCGCGCATCGTCGGCCAGGCTCTGGCCAAGAGCGGCAAAGACATCCCCTGCGTACGGGCCATTGTGGGCCGGGACGGCAAGACCACGGAGGAAAAGTTTACCCCCGTGGCCGCAGCTCCCGAGGGTTTGACAAGGCTTTAAACTCTCTTGAGCGGGTCAGGACGCGCCCGCCGTTGAACCGGGCGCGCACACAATCATTCCTTGCTGCGCACCGGAACAAGGACAGTTTGTGTGGACCCGTCGAGAGACCCCGACACAGACTCAGACAGAGCACCCTCTTTCGTCAGATCACGCAGGAGGGTGCTCCTGTTTTCACTTTCCGGCCACTGCTGACACAGCAGCACGCCGCCAAAAACCGCTCCCACTCCCAAAAGTTGCGAAAAATTGAGTCGCTCATCAAGGCAAAGCCAGCCCAGCAGAATGGAGAAAACCGGGATGAGATTGACGAAAGCCGAGGCCTGCCAGGCCGGAAGCTTGCTGATCCCGTAGTTGTAAAAACCGTACGCCCCGATGCTTATGCATACGCACAGGTACAGCACGGCCAGACTTGGGCCGAGGGGGAAGGCCTGGGGCAGCACAGTCGATGGCAGAAAAAGAAGGGGCAGAAAAAAAACCGTACCGACCATGGACTGCACGGCGGTCAAGAACCATGGGGAATAGCGGGCGCAGAGCTTTTTCATGCTCACGGTGTAGCCCGCTGCGCAGATCATGGCCAATAGCTCGAGAAAATTGCCCATAAGCGGACGCGGAGCAGCTTCCGTGGCAACTCCCGAGATGCTGACCCAAATCACCCCGGCCACGGCCAGGATCAGGCCCGTCCATGACCGAACGCTCAAATACTCACCAAGAAAAAATCCCGCGCAGACCGCCACCAGGATCGGCATCGTGGCCGCGACCATCCCCGCCTGGGATGCCGAGGTCATGGTCAGGGCCTGGCCCTCGAACACAAAATAGAAACACGGCTCGCACAAGGCCATAAAAACCATGAAACCCAGATCTTCCCGGCGCAGATTCTGCGGACGCCAGCGCGACAGCACGAGCAGAAAGAGGAAAGCCGAAAGGGCCATGCGCATGAAAACAACGAAAATGGGATCAAAAAACATGACGGCATACTTGAATGCCACAAAAGAGCTGCCCCAGAGCAACATGCCGACAAACAGGGAAATAAAAGGGAGAGCTGAGAAAATTGGCATCACGATCCACCAAAGCATGCATAATAGCAGTATATTTTAAAAAAAAGCTTGCATAGAATTAAGGCTACACCTACGTATTAAGCGAAGACTCATAAATAATCATGAGTATCCGCCCCCCACCCGACACCTTTTCCAAAAGCAGACATTTTATGCATGACTCACCTTTTGAAAACATATCCGAAACTGCACAGCACTTCAGTACTCCGCAGCTTGAGGATATTTTTCAATCTGTCTTGAGCGACATACAAAACCATCGTCTGCTGAGTTGTGTGATCGGATTTCCAAAATCAGGCAAGACATTTTTTCTGAACCGCCTTGTATCGGCCCAGAATGCCCATACATTAACCATCACCGCATCATCCGGACAGACTCTTTCCCAAACTATAAATGAGAAATTGTCCCCCGAAAAGGAAAATAAAGCAGCTCTGACCCAACTGCTTCGCGAAAAGAAGCACGTCCTTCTCTTTGTCGACAACGCCCATCTGCTTACGGATGCGGATTTCGCATTTCTGGGAGGCCTTTTCAGCCTGACAAGGCACCTTTCAACAGTGCTGCAGGTTATTCTGGTCGGAAACGGCGAAATCGTACACAGACTGGCCAGGCCCGAAAACAGACCCATCTACAACATGCTCGGAGCCATCTGGACTCTTCCCAAGCTCAACCGCGAGCAGTCCCTGGCCTACATCCGCTTTCTTCTCGACGGCGCCGGGCTGGCCACAGACCTCATCGGCAACCCCGAGGCCGTGGCCAAGCGCGCTGCGGGAGTGATCGGCATCCTGCGCATGCTGACCATAACGCTGGCTTTAAAGGCGCTGCATTCGGATCAATGCTGCGACGCGGAAGAGGCCCTGAATTTCAGCAGCAACTGCCCCGAACCAGAGGAAAAACCGGACGATGCCATGCCGACCCAGAACATGGGCTCCGGCAATTCTTTGATGGCGGGCGTGATCCTGGCCCTGAGCATGGCGGGAATCATCGCGATATTCCTGTTCTTTTTTTCCTGGCTCATGCCGGAAGCGCGCCTGGGCGACATGTTCTCTGCCATTACCGGCACGCCACGGCAGACAGTCGAGCCCGCGCCAACAAGCCCCGCACCCCCGCAAAACGTGCAGACGAATTCAGGCTCCGTGCACTGGCAGAGCGTGGCCAAAACCGTTTTTCGCAAACGCACAACCGACGGCCCCTATTCGCTCCTGCTCGGAGCGTATCCGACCATGGAATCCCTGCTGCTGCACCTGCCGCGTTTCATGGACCAGAAGCAGCCCCTGTTCTGGAATCACGATCAGGGGGATGGGAGCTTCTCGCTTTTCGTGGGGCGTTTCGAAAGTTTCGAAGAGGCCGGAAAATTCGCGGCGCAAAACAGCCTGGCCGAATCACCGGTGGTCTTCAGGCCCTTTGTGGCCACGGTGGGTCCGCTCACGGACCAGCAGCAGATCAACCGTGCAAGCATGAGCCTGGGCCTGCCCGAACAGCTGGACATTTTCGAGCGCGAACTGGTCAACGGGGTCGAAATCCAGTTCGCACTCGAGCGTTCCCGCGACGATGCCCTGGCGCATTGCACCCGCGCCGAACAAAAAGGGCTCTCCTGCGCAGTCACACAATTTGAATGAAAAAGGGACGACCGTGGCCCCTGAAGGCCGTGATCGTCCCGAACGTCTGATCTCAATCCGCAGCCAAACAGCGCCCTATTCGCGCAGGTCAAGCACCCGCTTCGCCTTGCCTTCCGAACTGGGCAGGGAGTTCTGCTCCACCAGATCAATGCGCGCGGTTATGAGAATCTCGTCGCGCAGCCTGGAACTGATCCGGCTTTGCAGGCTTTTCAGCTCGCGCATGTCTTCCACGAAATACTCCTGCTTGACCTCCACCTTGACGCGCATCTGATCCAGATAGCCGTCGCGCTCCAGCACGATCAGGTAGTTCTGCCCGACTTCGGGGATGCTCATCAGCACCTGCTCGACCTGCATGGGGTAGATATTGACGCCCTTGAGGATAATCATGTCATCGGCGCGACCCATGATGCGATCCAGGCGGCGATGCTTGCGGCCGCAGGCGCAGTCCCCGGGAATGAAGCGGGTCAGGTCCTTGGTGCGATAGCGGATGAGCGGCATGCCTTCGCGGCACAGCGTGGTTATGACCAGCTCGCCGACTTCGCCGTCAGGCAAGGGCTCGCCCGTCTCCGGGTCGACGATCTCGGGCAGGTAGGCGTCTTCCCAGATGTGCATGCCGTTTTGTTCCAGGCACTCGAAGGCCACGCCCGGCCCGTTCATCTCGGACAGTCCGTAGGAATTGTAGGCCTTGATCCCGTAGACCTCCTCGATACGCTTGCGAATGGCGTCAGTGTGCGGCTCCGCGCCGATAAGGGCCACGCGCAGATTCAGGCGATCCTGCGTATAGCCCATCTCGTCTTTGACCGTACCCAGATGCAGCGCATAAGAGGGGATAATGTGAATGACGGAGACATTGAAATCTTCGAGCAGCTTGAGCTGACGCTTGGAATTGCCCGCCCCGGCAGGGATGGTCAGGCAGCCCAGGCGCTCGGCGCCGTAGTGGATGCCAAGCCCTCCGGTGAAGAGTCCGTAACCGGACATGTTCTGAAAAGTATCCTCGGCCCTGACTCCGACCATGTGCATGCAGCGGGCCATGAGATCGGCCCAGGAATCGATGTCGTTCTTGGTGTAGTAGATGACCGTGGCCGAGCCCGTGGTTCCCGAAGATGCGTGCAGGCGAACCATGTCGGTCACGGGCCGGGTCAGCATGCGCGCGGGATAGGCGCTGCGCAGGTCGTCCTTGGTGGTGAAGGGGAGCTTGGTGATGTCTGCCGCGGAAAGTATGTCCTCGGGGCGTATTCCCGTTTCGGTGAAACGGTGTCCATAAAATTCGGACCGGGCCGCGCGCTCAAGGGTGGTTGCAAGACGCGTTTTCTGAACCTTGTCCAATTCGCTGCGCGAAAAGAATTCTTCCGGGCAATAGGCTTTCATGGTTGTGTCCGCTCTTGAGTTGAAGGTACGCGGGATTGGTCAGTACGCGCCGCCGTCCTCGGACGGCAAGCCTACTTCCGTAAGATTCTCAAATACGGTGTACTGGCCGAAATACCCCAGACGGATGGCTCCGACAGGACCGTTACGCTGTTTGCCGATGATGATCTCGGCGATATTCTTGTTCGGATTGTCCTCGGCCTTGTTGTAGGCCGCGTCACGGTAGATGAAGACGATGACGTCGGCGTCCTGCTCGATGGCGCCCGATTCGCGCAAATCCGAGATCATGGGCCGTTTGTCGGAGCGCTCTTCGACCTTGCGGTTGAGCTGCGACAGGGCGATGACCGGCACCTCAAGCTCCTTGGCCAGGGCTTTGAGGTTACGCGAAATATCGGAAATTTCCTGTTCGCGGGAGTCGCTCTTGTGGGAGGAACGCATGAGCTGCAGATAGTCGACGATAATGAGGCCAACGCCCTTCTCGGCCTTGAGCCGCCTGCTGCGGGCCCTGATCTCCATGGTCGAGAGGGCCGGAGTGTCATCGATGTAGATGGGCGCTCTGGAAAGGTCTTCGGCGGACTGATAGAGCCTGCTCCAGTCCTCGTCGTTCAGGTAGCCGCTGCGCAGACGGCTTAAGTCCACGCGGCCATGACAGCCCAAAAGACGCATCATGAGCTGATCCATGGACATTTCAAGCGAAAAGACCGCCACGGGCACATCATGCTGAATGGCCGCGCGCATACCCATGTTCAGCGCCAGAGCGGTCTTGCCCATGGAAGGACGGGCCGCCAGAATGATCAGGTCGGACTTTTGCAGCCCGGCGGTCATCTGGTCAAAGTCAGTGTAGCCCGTGGGCACGCCCGTGACCAGTTCGCCCTGCCCTGCCCGCGCCTCCAACTGCTCGAAAACCCGCTGCACCAGATCCTTGCTGCTCATGAAGACGGGCTTGCCCTTGGATTCGGCGATGGAGAAAATCTGCTGCTCGGCCTGGTCAAGCAGTGATTCGGTCTGCTCGCCGGCCTCAAAGCAGCTGGTCAGAATCTCGGAGGAGGTCTGGATGAGCCTGCGGCGCACGGACTTGTCGCGCACGATCTGGGCGTGAAAGACGGAATTGGACGCCGAAGCCACGGATTCGGCCAGGGAGGCAAGGTAGACCGTGCCTCCGACCTCGTCGAGCTGTCCCTTGGTCTGCAGATATTCGGCCACGGTGACAAGATCAACGGGCTCGCGGCGGCGGTACAGTTCCTGGAAAGCCTGATAGATGATGCGATGCACCGGCGAGTAGAAATCCTCGTCGTTTATCGAATCGACCAGGGTATGAAAAATATCGTTGCGCAAAAAAACCCCGCCCAGCACCGCCTGTTCGGCTTCGGTGTTGTGGGGGGGGACTCTGCGCAACAAATCAGAAGAGGCCTTTTGCAAGGCCTCCTCTGGTTTGATTCGAGTTTCGAGGCGCTGCCCGAACTTACTCTGCGGCTGCTTCTTCGGTTGCATCGGCCTGCGGTTCGGTTTCGTTCACCTGTTCCATACGACCATACTTGACCACATTCACGGTCAGCTTGGCCACAACCTCGGGGTGCAGTTTCACATCGAGGACGTATTCGCCCAGGGAGCGAATGCCGTCTTCGAGCTGAATCTTGCGGCGATCCACTTCCACGCCCTGCTCTTCCAGGATCGTGCCGATCTGGGAAGAAGTGACGGAGCCGTAAAGCTTGTCACCGTCGCCCACGCGCACTTCGATGACGACCTTGGCCGCCTCGATTCTTGCAGCCAAAGCGGCGGCCTCGGCCTTGACGGCGTCGTTCATGGCCTGCAGCTTGCGGCGTTCCTGTTCAAAGACCTTCAGGTTGCCGGGACTTGCCATGGAAGCAAGACCCTGAGGCAACAGATAATTTCTGCCATAACCGGGACGGACCGCGACGATGTCGCCCAGTCGGCCCAGATTATCCACGTCTGCTCTCAAAATGACCTTCATGATCAAATCTCCTAGACTCTAGATTTTTTGAGCACGTCGGTGCTGTGGGTAGCCGTGTAGAACATCAGAGCCATCTGGCGGGCGCGCTTCACTTCACGGGTCAGGGCCCGCTGGTGCTTGGCGCAGGTGCCGGTGATGCGACTGGCAATGATCTTGCCGCGATCGGTCACGAAATCGTTCAGGACTTCGGGATGCTTGTAGTTAAGCAGGATCTCGGGATTCTCGCAGAAACGGCAGTACTTTCTCCGGGGTGCGAATTTCTTCTTAAAGGACATGTTATGCCTCCTCGGTTGCCGCAGCGGGGGTCTCGGCGAGTCTGACGGTGATGAACTTGAACACGCCATCGGTGATGCGGACATTGCGTTCCAATTCCGCGACAGCCTTGCCAGGCATGTTCATTTCCATGCGGACGTACCGGCCACGGTTGAACTTGCGTACCGGATATGCCGTATCCTTGACGCCCCAGTCGTCGATCTTGAGGACGGTGCCGCCCTCGCGCTCGACAATGGCGCTGAAGTTGTTCACGATTTCGCGGCATTCTTCCACACCCAGCTCAGGGCTGAGCAGGATCAATTCCTCGTACCTTGTCATCATTATAAATCCTCCTTACGGGTAAAAGCCCACCCCATTCCATTCGGGGGAGCAAGGAAACAAGGATCGTTATTCTGATCCGCAAACCCTGTCAAGGATAGCGCCCCCCAGACTTGAAGGTCGCACGGATTGCGCTTACACCGTGCCCATGATGCGCATCATTCTATTCCTCCTGCTGCTCCTGCCGCCCCTGCCGCTCCTGGCCGCTCCGCCGAATGTGCTTGTCCTGCATTCCTATCATCCGGGCCTGTCCTGGACCGACACGCTCAATACGGGCATCCGCGAAACCTTTCGCGCCGAGATGCCGGAGGCCTTGCTGTGGGTTGAATACCTGGACACGAAGCGCAACACCGACACGTCCTATCTCTCCCTGCAGGCCGCGCTGCTGCGGCACAAGCTCGCCGAAAGCACCTTCAGCCTGATCATCACCACAGACAACGACGCCCTGGACTTCGTGCTCGAGTACCGGGACGACATTTTTCGCGGCGCGCCCGTCGTCTTTTGCGGCGTCAACGATTTTACGCCCGGGCAATTGCAGGGCCAGAAAGACATCACCGGCCTGGCTGAAAACCCGGCCTTTGCCGAGACCATGCTCGCGGCCCTCTCTCTGAACCCCGACACAAGGGAGTTTGTGATCATCGGCGCGGACCAGTCCATTACCGACCTGCTCACAGACCGCTCCCTGCGCGCCCTGGAACAGCAGTTTCCGGCCATCCGCTTCACCTACTGGAACAACCTCGAAGCGCTGGAACTTCGAGACCGGCTCAA
>JAWLHW010000013.1:0-24245 GCA_041690155.1 Desulfomicrobium sp.
CGCCTGCGGTGATTGCGGCTTCTCGCTCAACGCGGACCTCAACGCCGCCCGGAACATAGCCTGGAAATACCTTGCTCAGGGTGGCATGCCCGCCCTGGGCGGGCCGCCTGTCAACCGGCCTATCGTAACGCATGTTGAAGCCAAAGCCTCCTAGAGGAATTGCGGCTGAGTGCAGTTACAAGCCTCGTCCTTCAGGGCGAGGTCGTTGACGATCCCTTCTCCTTGAAAACGGTGCCTATTGTTCTTCTTATCGGTAGATCGACAAGAAATCTTTACCTATTGCTACTGATTCCCAGCAAAAGTCATGCTCATCTAGCGGGTTTTTTCTTTTAGGATATTCACTACAGGCAGGAGATTTGGAATGTGTTGAAAATCAGAAGGTTGCGACATTGAGCTTGTTGGAATCATCTGCGTTTACAATGGTATCCGTATCGGGTACGGCCTCTCTGCATTTTTTGCTTGATGGATTGATACACGCTTTGGAGTGTCTTTTTTTAAACGCACGAAACTGTCTGATCCACGTATCAATTTGGATTATGAGCGCGGTGGCGCTGTTTTGTGAGCTTCATTACGTTGAGTCATAAGAAATATTTTCGATAATATATTATTTTTTCAAAATGTTGGTACGACGTGATAAGGAGAATGGGAAAATGAGTTCGGAGCTGAACAAGAAATACGGGCTTTTTACCGCCATTGCCATGGTCGTGGGCATTGTCATCGGCAGCGGCGTGTTTTTCAAGGCGGAGAAAATTCTCACCGCCACTGGTGGCAACCTGCCGCTGGGGATTCTGGCCTGGATCATCGGTGGGTTCATCATGATCTCCTGCGCCTACACATTCTCCCTGATGGCCACAAAATACGAGCGCGTGAACGGCATCGTCGACTATGCTGAAGCCGCCATGGGCAAGAAATATGGTTATTACGTCGGCTGGTTCATGGCGCTCATCTATTACCCGACACTGACCGCGGTCCTGGCTTGGGTTTCGGCCCGCTATACGGCCGTCCTGTTCGGGTGGGACATCACCGGGGGCGAGTGCATGACCATCTCCGGATTCTACCTGGTGGCGAGCTATGCCTTGAACGCGCTGTCTCCTGTTTTGGCCGGAAAATTTCAGGTCACGACGACGGTGGTCAAGCTCATTCCGCTTTTGCTCATGGGAGTGGTCGGCATGGTCTTTGGCCTGGATAACGGCATGATCGTGCAGAATTTTACCACCTCCGTCACTGAAGTCGATCCGGTCATCGCGGTGTTTACCGCCGTTGTTGCCACGTCCTTCGCTTACGAGGGATGGATCATCGCCACCAGCATCAACGCAGAGCTCCAGGACTCCAAAAGGAATCTTCCCCTGGCTTTGATGGTGGGTACCTTTACGGTCATGGTCGTCTATATATTGTATTATGTCGGGCTGGCGGGTGCGGTCACCAACCAGACCCTCATGGAAGGCGGTCAGGAAGGGGCGAAGCTGGCTTTCGAAACCGTTTTTTCTAGCCTGGGCGGAACGCTCATCTTCGTTTTTGTCATCATCTCCTGCCTTGGCACCTTGAATGGCCTGATGCTCGGATGCACGCGGGGCATATATTCCATCTCCGCCAGAAACCAGGGCCCACATCCGTTCATGTTCAAACAGATCGACAACGCGACCAACATGCCCACAAACTCCGCCGTTCTGGGGCTCCTCTTGTCCTCGTTCTGGCTGGTGTACTTTTACGGGGCGAATCTCACCGAACCGTGGTTCGGCTTTTTCTGTTTCGACCCTTCGGAACTTCCGATAGTGACGATCTATGCCCTGTATATACCAATTTTCGTGGTGTTCATGAAAAAGGAAGCCGACTTTTCGGTCTTCAAACGCTACATCATGCCTTCTTTGGCCATATTTGGCAGCCTGTTCATGATGTTTGCCGCCTGTTTTTCGCACGGCATGGCCGTTGTGGCCTATCTGGCCATCTTTGGAGCGGTGATGCTGGGCGGGGTTTTCTTTTCCCGGGAACGCGAATTTTAGTTTTTTTCTAGATAGTTATATTTGCTTCCGTAGAAAAAAATGCCGGGCGACTGCGAAATTGCAGCCGTCCGGCATCGTTTTTAAATGCGGTTCGTCGTTTAGGTCAGCGTAGCTCCACTGCCCATTTTTCGAGTTCTGGCACGTTGGTCACGATATCTTCCTTCACCAGAAATTCCGCGAAACGTGTGTAGCGTTTGTTGTCGAGAGCTCCAGGGCGCAGGGCGAAGCGGGGCAGGGTGTCTCTCCAGGCACGGCGGTTCAGTTCGTCGTCAAGGCTGGAACGCTCGCCGGAGACAAAGAGCTTCCAGCTCTCCTCGGGGTGGTTGATCAGGTACTGCACCCCTTCCTCCAGGGCATCGACAAAGGCGCGCAGCTTCGGGTCCGCCACGTTCTTGCTGGACGCTACAAGGATCAGTTCGTCGTAGGCGGGCACTCCGTGTTCCTCAACAAAAAAGGCTTTTCCGGGACGGCCCTCGATGTCCATCTGATTCAGTTCAAAGTTGCGAAACGCGCCGATGACGGCGTCGGTCTGGCCCGTGAACAGTGACGGGGACAGGGAGAAGTTGACATTGACGAGTTTTACGTCGTCCATGGTCAGCCCTTCTTTCTGAAGCATCACCTTAAGAAGCGCGGTCTCGAAGCCGCCCACGGAATAGCCAACGGTTTTTCCCTTCAGGTCGGCGATGGACTTGATAGGGCCGTCTGCGAGGACGACCAGTGAATTGAGCGGCGTGGCCACGAGGGTGGCGATGCGGGTCAGCGGCAGGCCTTCGCTGATCTGCATCTGGTGCTGATGCTGGTAGGATACGGCGATGTCAGCCTTGCCGGCGGCCACGAGTTTGGGCGGGTCGTTGGGGTTGGAGGGGGCGATGAGTTCCACGTCCAGGCCGTGGTTTTTGAAAAAGCCTTTTTCCAGGGCCACGTAGAGGGGGGCGTGGTCGGGGTTGATGAACCAGTCCAGCAGGACGGTCAGCTTTTCGGCCTGGGCCTGGGTGGCCAGGAGGAGAAGGGTTGCGAGGAAGAGGGTGACTTTCTTCATGTGGTTGTCCTTGTGGTTTGAAGAATGGGAGAATGAGTAAAGCAAAATTTTTGTTTTATTTCGGTACTAAAGCTTGGCGCCCTTGTCCGGGTCATTCCCGCGCAGGCGGGAATCCATGCCTTTGCTGCCTTTGTCGTTCAAATCAGAAAGATGATTGCGCAACGCGGCCGCGCGCCGGTTCGATCCGGGCCGGGTGCGCCAAAACTCCTTCACCGGCCTCGTAATGTTTTCCCGTCGTTGCTGACGAACAGACTGGAGCGCTTCGGGCGGAAGGCGACGGGAAAACAAACGATGCCTGGCTCAGTCAGACAGTTGCCGCCCCCGGCCCGGATCGAACCGGCACGCTGGGACGGTGATTTTGGAGGCGGACCGAAACGGAATTGCCTGCCAGCCCTTTACACATCATTTCCCAATCACCTCGGTGTCATTCCCGCCTGCGCGGGAATGACACCGAGGTTCATGCGGAGTTGTTTGCCTGAATTCGTAACGAAAAATCATGAATACACTCTGAATGATACAAGCTCACCTACCATGCAGGGCACACGTTTGTGGGGATGACCCAGACGTGGTGTAAAAAAATGCGTTTTCACTGCACCCCCTGCCTCGGCTGCCAGAAAACCAGCCTGTCCAGCAATCGGTCCACAATGAAATAGAGCGTCAGAGACGTAATCGCCAGGACGGTCAGGGCCGCGAACATGACGTCGATCTGCATGCGGGCGTTGGCGTGGAGCATGTAGAAGCCAAGGCCCGCGCTTGATCCGACCCATTCCCCGACCACTGCCCCGATGGGCGCCACGGCCGTGGCAACGCGCAGGCCCGAGGCGAAGGCGGGCAGGGCCGACGGGATGATGATGGTGCGTAGCACGGCCAGGGGGCTGGCTCCCATGATGCGGGCCAGTTCCAGCAGGTCGGGTTCGGTGCGCTGCATGCCCGAGTAGAAGGATGACGCCACCGGGAAAAAGATGATCAGCACCGCCATGGCCACCTTGGAAGCCATGCCGTAACCCAGCCACAGGACCAGGATCGGGGCCAGGGCGAAGACCGGGATGGCCTGGCTGATCACCAGCACGGGCAGCATCCAGCGTTTGAGCAGCGGTGAGAGGACCATGACCAGAGCCGCGCTGGTGCCAAGGACCGTGCCCATGGCCAGGCCCAGCAGGATCTCGGCCAGCGTCGTGCCCAGGTGGGAGAGCAGCAGCGGAAATTTTTCGACCAGGGCGTGGCCCACGGGCAGCGGCCCGGGCAGGATGTAGGGCGGGGCTCCGGTCAGGCTGACCAGCAGCTGCCACAGGAAGAGAAAGCCTGCCATAAGGATCAGGGGGCGCAGGATGTTCATGCCGCCTCTGTGCTCATCAGCCGTTTCAGCAGGCCCGCATACAGGCCGGTCACTTCCGGATTGCCTGCTTCGCGTGGTGGCGGGCCTTGGGGTTCTATGGTTTCGAGCACCCGCACGGGCGTGCCGCCGAGCACGATGATGCTGTGTCCCAGGCGCAGCGCCTCCATGGGATCGTGGGTGACCAGCACCACGGTCGCGCCTGCGGTCAGGCGTGCGGCCAGGTTCTGCAACCGCACGCGGGTCAGGGCATCAAGAGCTGAGAAGGGTTCGTCCATGAGTATGACCGGCCGCTCCTCCATGAGCGTGCGCAGGAGCGCCCCGCGCTGGCGCATGCCGCCGGACAGGGCGGCAGGCAGCTTGTTCTCGTAGCCGGCCAAACCCGCCTCCTGGATCAGGGCCAGGGCTTTGGTGCGTTTTTCGCGGGAGAGGGAACCCCGGAGCCGCGCTCCAAGCACGACATTGTCCAGCAGGGTAAGCCAGGGCAGAAGCAGATCGTTCTGGCTCATCCATGCCACTTGGCCGGAGCTGTCTTCCGTGGGTTCGAAACGGATTCGTCCCTTGAAATCAAGGTTCGGCGATCCGGCCATGAGCTTGAGCAGGGTCGATTTGCCGCATCCGCTCGGCCCCAGGATGCAGGTCGTGCGTCCGCCCATGAGGGTCAGGGACAGATCCGCGAACAGCGGTTGACCGGCGAAATCAAGGCAAAGTTTCTCGATGGCGATATCCGGCGCGGTGCGAACGAAACCTGGCGTGTGCACGGCTATTTAAAAAACCGGTAGAAGTGATGCACCGGTCCGTGCCCCTGGCCAATGGCGTACGCGGCTCCGGCCTGGATGGCTCCGCTTATGTACTCTTTGGCGTGGCGCACGGCTGTTTCAACATCTTCGCCCCTGGCCAGGTTCGAGGCGATGGCTGAGGACAGGGTGCAGCCCGTGCCGTGGTTGTTGCGGGTCGGGATACGCACGCCGGGCAGGGTCACGACGCGGCCAGGCGTGCCGAGATACAGCGTGTCGTCGCTGTCGCCGGATTCCAGATGGCCGCCTTTGACCAGCACATTCTCGCAGCCCATGGCCGCAAGTTCTTTGAGTGCCTGCAAGGCCTCTTCCTGGGTGGCGATGTCCCGGTTCAGTAGCACCGATGCCTCCGGCAGGTTCGGCGTAATAAGCGTAGCCAGGGGAATGAGCTCGTTTTTCAAGGCCTCGATGGCTTCGTCCTGCAACAGCTTGTCTCCGCTCTGGGCGACCATGACCGGGTCGAGGACAATGGTCGTGACTCCGTGCCGGACCAGGCCCTGCGCCACGGTGCGGATCAGTTCAGGAGAAAAAAGCATGCCGATCTTGACCGCGTCGGCTCCGATGTCGCTCAGCACCGCGTCCATCTGTGCGGCCACGAACTCAACGGGCACTGCGTGGATTCCGGTCACGCCGAGGGTGTTCTGGGCGGTCAGGGCGGTGATCACGCTCGCCCCGTAGCAGCCATGGGCCGAAATGGTCTTGAGGTCGGCCTGGATGCCGGCTCCGCCGCCCGAGTCGGACCCGGCAATGGTCAGTACCCGGTGATATGTGCGCTGGTTCATGCATGCTCCTTGGCTGCGCGAATGATGGTTTTGAGTTCCGCGGCCGCTTTTGCGGGCTCCGGGGTCGAGACGATGGCCGAGACCACGGCCACCCCGTCGCATCCGGCCCGGATGACCGCGGCCGCGTTGCCGGGTCCGATGCCGCCGATACCGACCAGCGGCAGGGACACGGCCGCGCGGATGAGGGCGATGCCGTCAAGCCCCAGCGCCGGAGCCGTGTCGGTTTTGGTCGGGGTGGAGAAAACGGGGCTGATCCCGACATAATCCGCGCCTTCGGCCTCGGCTCGCACGGCGTCCTCCACGCACTCGGCCGAAACGCCGATGAGCATGTCCGTTCCGGCCAGGCGCCGGGCGTCGGATATGTGCATGTCGGTCTGGCCCAGGTGCACACCATCTGCACCGATGGCCAGAGCCACGTCGAGGCGGTCATTGATGATCAGCGGGATGCCTGTCCCGGCCAGAAGCTCCCGCACGGCGCGGGCCTCGGCCATGAACTCTCGGGTGCTGCAGTGCTTCTCGCGCAGCTGCACGCAGGTCACGCCTCCGGCCATTGCGGCGCGGACGATGTCCACGGTGGAGCGGCCGAGGGACAGATTTCTGTCCGTGACAAGGTACAGGGACAGATCAGGCATGGGGTTCCTCGCGGATGCGGCAGCCTTTGGCCAGGTCTTCGGGGGAGATAGTGTAGAGGGCGTCCAGAAGATGGATCTGGAAGGTGCCGGGGCCGTCGGCCTTGGCTCCGGCCCGTTCCCCGGCCAGTCCGAAAAAGGCCAGGGCCGTGGCGGCGGCGGAGACGGAATCGGGGTCTATGGCGTGAAAGGCTCCGACCAGGGCCGTGGCCGAGCAGCCCGTGCCCGTGACGTAGGGCATGAGTTCGTGTCCGCCTTCGATGATCAGCGTGCGACGGCCGTCGGTGACAATATCCGTGGGTCCGGTGATGGCCAGGGTCGTGCCCAGTTCGCGGGCCAGGGCTTTGGCAGCGCGTCCTGCGTCTTCAATGGAATCTGTGGAGTCAACGCCCTTGGTCGCCGTATTCTGTCCGGCCAGGGACAGGATCTCCGAGGCGTTGCCGCGCACAACGCTGACCTTTGTCCAGGCCAGGATGGATTTTGCGGTTTCGGTGCGCAGCTCCGTCGCTCCGGAACCCACCGGGTCCAGGATGATGGGTTTGCCCAGGGTCGTGGCCCTGCGGCCGGCCTTGAGCATGGCCGCGACCCAGACGTCGGTCAGGGTGCCGATGTTGAGCACCAGGGACCCGGCGTAGGCGACCATCTCTTCGACTTCATTTTCGGCGTGAGCCATGACCGGGGACGCGCCGCAGGCCAGGAGCGCGTTGGCGGTGTAGTTCATGACCACGAAATTGGTGATGTTGTGGATTAGGGGCTTGGTTTGTCTGAGGGCGCGCAGGTTGTCTGCGGCCTTGCGGGCAAGATCGGTCACGGTGCACCTCGCACTGCTGTTGGCGTTGGGGGGCAGCAGGGGCGAGGGATGAGGATAGGCCGCTTACGGCCTCGTCTTGCAATTCCCTTCGCTGGCATGATCCAGATCAGGTTCAACGGGTATCATCTCAGGCTCCTCGCCACCCCTGCAAAAACTCATCTTTGGCTAGGACAAGCGGGGAAAGGTGTCAAGGCGGGGTGAGCGCAGCGTTGAGTTTTGCTTATAGTTTTTTTATGTATGACAAGTGAATGGAGTTTTATCCGGCCTTGTGCCATGTTCTTTTTGAGCGGCTGAACTTTTGGTAATGCGGAGGGTGATCGTGATTGACTTTAGGCGCACAATCAAATCTTTTCCATCCATTTTTTCAGATGGTTATGCCATATATTCGCGGCTTGGGGCAAAGGTTTTCGCGATCTGCGCCATAAGCCTGCTGTCGCTTTTTTTCCTGATGTCTGACGTCTGCCTCGCGCAGCCGGTCGAGCCGATCAGGATCGGGAGCGTTTTCGCCAAGACCGGGGCCGGTGCGGAGGAGAATTCACCCAATTATCGGATGGTCATGCTCGCGGCCCGGCAGATCAACGCTGCCGGAGGCCTGCTGGGCCGCCCCGTTGAAGTGGTCGAGTTCGACACCAAAAGTTCGCCCCTCGGTGCGCGTCAGGTGGCCCTAGACGCCGTGGCGGCTAAGGTCGTGGCCGTCATCGGTCCGTCCTGGAGTTCTCAGGCCATGGCCATGGCACCGGTACTGCAGGAAGCGGGCATTCCCATGGTTGGCGCGACCACTACCGCTGCAGAGGTCACCGGTATCGGCGATTTCATCTTTCGGGCCTGTTACACCAACGAATCGCAGGCAGACGCACTGGCACGGTTCGCCTTTGATGATCTGCTGGCCAAGCGGGTCGTCGTGGTGACCATTGCCGGGGACGTCTACAGCGAAGGTCTGAGCACGGTTTTCAGCGAGAGGTTCGTCGCGCTGGGCGGAAAAGTCGAGAAGCAGCTTCGCTATCTGCAGAACTCCATGAATTTCGATGAGCAGGTGCGCGATATCGGCGAAACATCTCCGGATCTGGTTTTTGTGGCCGGATATACCCGTGATTCGGGACTGCTGCTCAAGCAGGCGCGAGGTGCCGGTCTGGACATGCCCTTTCTGGGCGGGGACGGTTGGACGGCCCTGGAGCATTACCCGTATCTCGACCCGGCCAAAGGCGAAAATTATTATGCTTCTCACTGGCATCCGGATTTGGATTCCGAAGCCAGTCGGAAGTTTGTCAAACTTCTCTTTGAGGAATTCGGTCCCGCTGCGCTGGAAATGATCGATGCCGGTAACGCCAATGCCTACGATGCCCTTGGGCTGGTCGCCGACGCCATCCGCCGCGCAGGCAGCGATGATTCGGCCGCCATCCGGGATGCACTGGCCTCGACGGAGAATTACCCCGGCGTGACGGGTTCCATCAGCTTCAAGCATTCTCGGGATCCCCACAAGCCCCTTGTCGTTTTGCGCATCACCCCCGACAGGATCGAATTCGTCAAGAAGGTGGTGCCGGGTCTATGAGCAAAAGCATCTCCCAGCGCATGAACAAGGATATTCTGGTCACCTTTGCGGTCATCGGAGTCCTGTTTGTTGCCTTGGGCAGTTTCATGCAAGTGCGCTGGAAGGATGACAACATCCATATTGTCTGTCGCATCCTCGACACTCTCGTTGCCAGGGAGCAGGACAGCCTCGCTAACGAACTCTTCGAACGACGCATCCTGGCCCTTGACATGCGTCTGGCCGAGATCAGCATGGTCGAAGATGTGTTGAGGGTCGA
Organism: Desulfomicrobium sp.; assembly: GCA_041690155.1. Lineage (GTDB taxonomy): Bacteria > Desulfobacterota > Desulfovibrionia > Desulfovibrionales > Desulfomicrobiaceae > Desulfomicrobium. Next base: position 9,197 of record JAWLHW010000013.1, read on the forward strand.
ATTGTACCACGCCAAGGGGCTCCCGCTGGCCGCTGCGTCGAAGGGAGAGGCGGTAGAGGTTTCGGAGCCGCTTGACATTGACCGCTGGGACGATGCCTCCAACTATGCCTTTGACCATGATTTTTCGGCCTTGCGCTTTACCCGACCGATAATCGCGGCGGGCGAAACCATCGGTTGGGTCCGTATCAGCTACGACCTGTCCTTGCTCCGCAAACAGTCGCTGAGTTTTTTCGCCTTCATGCTCAGCTTCCTCGTTCTGAGCCTGCTCTGCACGCAGCTTCTGCTGCGCCGTCGCCTCAGCAAGTCGGTGGTTAACCCGCTGCGCGAACTGGGGAGGTCCATGCGGAACATGGACGCCGCCACCCTGACCCTCAACCCGTCTTTGCTCAAGGCTGATCATGAAATTGCAAGCCTGAGCCACGCTTTCAATGAGCTTCTGGAGCGACTGAACAGCTCTTACCGCGACCTCGACGAGGCGCATCAGGCCCTGGCCAGGAGCGAGAAGCGCCTTTTTCGGGCGATATCGGCCAGTTCCGACGGCGTTTGGGAATGGTCCTTCGAAACGGGCCAGGCGTATTTCAGCCCCAGCTGGTACGAGATGCTCGGCTACAGGGACCAGGAATTGCCCATGACCTTTCAGACCTGGAAAGATCTTTGCCATCCCGAGGATTTTCAGAGCGTCTATCAGCATATTCAAGATGTTGTGTCTTCAAATGGAAGAAAAACCTACATTGCAGAATATCGCATGCGTACGAAAGATGGAGGCTGGAAATGGATTCTGGGCCGCGGGGATATCATTGAGCGTGGCGGTGATGGGGAGCCGCTGCTTTTGAGCGGGACGCATACCGACGTTACCGAGCGGCGTCAGGCCGAAGAACGGCTGCGTCAGTCCGAAGAGAAGTTTTCCCAGCTTTTCCGCCTCTCCCCCGACGCCATTGTGCTCATGAATGTCGACACGGGGCAGTTTGTCGATGTCAACCATTCCTTTGTGGATATTTCCGGTTATACCCGGGAAGAGGCTCTGGGCAGGACGATGCTTGAGCTCGGCATTTATCGCAATCCCGCAGAACGCGACGAGATATACAGCCGTCTGGAACGTGAGGGCATGCTCCGCGATTTCGATTTCGAAGCCCTGCGTAAGGACGGTTCTTCCGCGGTTTGTTCCATCACCTGCCAGACCCTGGAGATCGATGGAGTGCCGCATTTGCTGGCCGTATTGCGTGATGTCACGCAAATGAAGAAATTGCAGGAGATCATGATCCAGAGCGAAAAAATGCGTTCGGTGGGAGGCATGGCCGCAGGCATCGCCCACGAGATCAACAATCCTCTGGGCATTATTTTGCAGTCTTCGCATAACCTCATGCGGCGCACGCGGCCCGATTTCAGCAAGAACATTGAAGCGGCCGAAGATATCGGCCTGGATATGGAGCTTATGGCGAGATACATGCGCGCCCGCAAGCTCGACGTCTTCATTGCCGATATTCAGGATGCGGCCACCAGGGCTGCGGGAATTATCCGACGCATGCTCGATTTCAGCAGGCTGGCGGAATCCGGACGCTCCCAGTGCGATCTGCCGACTCTTATTGAACATTCCCTGGCCCTGGCCAGAAATGATTACGATTTAAAAAAATTCTACGATTTCAAGAAAATTGATTTACAGGTTGAAGTCGACGAGGGCCTTGGCAAGCTTGCTTGCACGGAGACGGAGATCGAGCAGGTTTTTCTGAACATCCTGCGCAATGCGGCTCAGGCCATGTCTGAGGCCACGCCGCCTGTCGAGAACCCGCGTATCATCATGCGGGCATTCCGTATTGCGGATCGGGTCAGGATTGAGATCGAGGACAACGGCCCGGGCATGGAACCAGAGGTCAGTCGCCGCATTTTCGAACCTTTTTTCACCACCAAACCTCCGGGGCAGGGCACGGGACTTGGGCTCTCGGTGTCCTATTTTATCGTCACCAAGAGTCATGGCGGGAGCATGGAAGTGGAATCCACGCCGGGAGAGGGCACGTGTTTTCGCATCGAATTGCCGTTTAAACACGCAGAGCAGGAGTAATGCCAGGCTCTTTGCAAAAATTCAGGTAGAGTCGGGATAACGATATGATCCTTTTTGATAAAATCGCTCTGGCCAGAACGCGCATGACCGAGGTGCTGGAGCGTTTCGGCCCCGCTGCGGCCGTGGGCTGGACCGGTGGCAAGGATTCCACCGTGGTGCTGGCCCTGTGGCGGGAAATGCTTGCGGCCAAGAGCCCCGGCGTAGCTGCGCGGGTCCTGAATCTGGACACGGGTTGCAAGTTTCCGGAAGTGCTCGCCTTTCGCGACCATCTGGTCCGTGAATGGGATTTGGATTTGCACATTGTCCGACCCGCAGTCGATCTGTCCCGCTACCCGCTGGCTGCGGATCCTGTGGCCTGCTGTGACGATCTCAAGATTCGTCCCTTGAATGAGGCCGTGCAGAGTTTGTTCATCCCGGCACTTCTGACCGGCGTGCGCGCCGACGAGAATCCCGACCGGGCCGACCGGCCATGGCTGGAGGATCACGGAGATCACGTCCGGGCCCTGCCCATCCTGGAATGGACGGAGCTGGACGTCTGGACCTTCATGGTGCGCGAGTCCATCCCGTGGTGCACGCTCTACGATCAGGGCTACCGGTCGCTGGGCTGCATGCCCTGCACGGCCCGCTCAGCTCGGGGAGAACGCTCGGGGCGGGACTCGGCCAAGGAGGAGAGGATGGGACAGCTCAGGAGCCTGGGGTATTTTTAGGGATATTCCCGTCGAACCTCGGTGTCATTCCCGCGCAGGCGGGAATCCATGGTTTTCCATGAAGAGTGTTGCTGCAACGCTTGGAGCTGTGCAGTAGGCGATTGTCCGGCAAGCAAGATGCGCAGTTGAATCAGTTTTCCTGCGCTGCGCAGTCTTCGAGCGCCGCGATATCGGGAATGCAGATGACGCCGCGGCCTTTGAGCTGGATGATGCCGTCCTTGGCCAGGGCGTTGAGCAGGGATGAGACTGTCTGGCGGGATGAGCCGATGATGGTCGCCATCTGCTCCGTATTGAGGCCCAGCGAAACCATGCCGCCGTCTTCGCACTGGCCGCAGTGGCGGCATTCCCGGCAGCGGGGCAGGCGTCTGGCCTCGTAGACCAGAAATTCGATGAGCCGGTTGCGCACGTCCTTGAAGGCCAGGGTGTCGATGACCGAGATGGCGTGGGACAACAGGTCGCCCAGCACGTGGATCATGGCGGAGTTGAAGCTCGGCATGGTGCCAAGGTAGCGGCGGACTTCGGAAACGCTGGCGATGAGGATTTCAAGGTCGTCCAGGGCCTGTACATAGGCCCTGGTGTGGGTCGCGTAAACGTCCCCGGCGTCGAGCATGGCCATGGTGAATTCCTTGTCGCGGTAGGCAAGGTACACGCGGGCCCGCCCGGAGGTCACGATGAATATCTGGTCCCCGGCCTTGGGCTCGAAGACCAGGGCTCCCCGGGCAAACTTCCGGGAGCTGAAGAGCTTGCGAACGGGAGCCATCTCCGGGCGATGGAGGTCTTGCAGCAGCGTGATTTCGGTCAGGCGCATGGGCAGCTCCGGCTTGTGATCCGTGAAAGAAAGGGAATCCAGGCGAAGGATTCGGCCTGGATGCTCCCTGCTTTTGCGGATTCATGCTGGTTTGCGGGCCATGTGTCCAGCGCCTCGGCTTGAGGCCTCGGGCACGTTCAGGAATTTTGAGTCATCGCTGCGAGCAGCCGGGCGCACACGGCATCGACCACAGGGCCGTCAGCCAGATTCAGGACGCTGGCCTGGGTCAGTTGCCGGTCGACCAGGCTAGGCAGGATGGGCAGATGCACCACCTTTTCGGGCAGTCCCGCCATTGCGGGCAGCTTGGGTTCGCCGACGCCCCGATTGACCGCCAGCACCTGCCGCGAAAGTCCCAGTTCTCCGGCCAGCGCGCCAACCCTGGCCGCCGTTTCCAGCGACCGGCGGCTTGGTTCGCTGACCACCACCAGGGCATCGACCGCGGCCACAGTGCCCCGCCCCAGATGCTCCACCCCGGCCTCCAGATCAACCAGCACGTAGCTTTCCTCCTGCAGCACCAGATGGGCCAGCACGGACTTGAGCAGGGCGTTGGCCGCGCAGGCGCAGCCGTCTCCGGCACCGGTGATGGAACCCATGGTCAGCAGCCGCTTGCGGCCCGGACGCAGTCCGCCATTGTTCTGCACCGGCAGCTCGACGCTGAGCTCCCCGGGCAGGTCGGAGACGTCTGGGTTGAGGCTCAAATAGCCGCTGCCGATCCGTTCGCGGACCAGATCCTCGCGTGCGTAGAGGGGCACGGGCAGCTCTGCGGCCTCAAGTCCGCTGGCCTGGCCCAGGCTGAGCGCAGTGTCCGCGTCCACCAGCAGCACGTCGTGTCCCTGCCGTGCCAGATAATCCCCCAGCCAGGCGCACAGCGTGGTCTTGCCCACGCCGCCCTTGCCCGCGAATGCGATCTTCATGCGATGCTCCTTCCGCAGGCCGCTCAAAAACGGCGATCTGCTTCGTCAACGAAAAAATCCAGACCGCTTATGTATTCACAATACACCGCGCGTCCTGAATTTGTTCGTTTCCTCGCATCTCACCATTTTTGAGCGGCCTGCGAATTTTGAATTTTCCAGGCAGTCAGTTTAAATGGGGGAGCGCAGGCTCCCCCGTTGTATCAGCTTTAGAGTGAGCGGTGTCGGGCTAGGCGGACCAGCCCAGAGCAAGACGCTTGGCCTTGATGCGTTCGTCGATCATGTCCGCGGCCTTGAAGGGATCGGATTCGACGCTGAAACATGCGCCGAAGACGTCGTCGAGTCCTTTCAGGGCCAGGTCCGTGATCATGGCGCTGCCCAGGATGTTCGGCGGCAAGCCGAGATGGGTGTAGACTCCACTGGCCACGGCGTAGAGGCCGATGGCCGCTGCCTTCTCGGAGTACCATTCGGGCGCGCTGGCCGCCACGGGCAGGTCGCTGATGTCAAGGCCCGCGTAATTGGCCAGCACGGCGCAGATGTGCAGGATGCGCGAGTTGTCGACGCAACTGCCCACATGCAGCACCGGCGGGATGCCCAGCGCCTGGCAGATTTCCGCAAGTCCGGCCCCGGCCCGCGAGGCCGCTTCCGGCTCCAGAAGCCCGGCCTTGCCCATGGCCACCGTGGCGCAGCCGGTGGCCAGCACCAGGATGTCGCGTTTGATCAGCTCCTGGGCCAGGTTCACGTGCACATGGTCATGCTTGAGCTTGGGGTTGTTGCAGCCCACGATGCCGACAACGCCGCGTACCTTTCCGGAGGCCAGGGCCTGGACCAGCGGTTCGGGCGTGCCGCCCAGGGCGCCGAGGATGGCCTCGTTGGAGAAGCCGGAGGTGATGGACATGGGTACGGACGGAATTTCGACCTTGTCCGGATCACGGCGCGAATAGGCTTCAACGGCCATGAGCACTGCTTCTCGGGCTTTCTCGCGTGCGTTCTTGAAGTTGAATTCCATGTGGATGCCGCCGGGGAACTTGGCCTTGTCCGAGGTGGAGACGAACTTGGTATGATAGCAGTTTGCCACGTTGACGAGGCTCGGCATGATGCACTGGTAGTCCACGATGACCATCTCCACTGCACCGGTCACGATGGCCAGTTCGGTCATGAGGTGGTTGCCGGCCATGGGCACGCCCTGGCGCATGAGCAGCTCGTTGCCCGTACAGCAAAGGCCCGCGATGTTGATGCCCTTGGCTCCTGCTTCTTTGGCCTTGGCCAGGATTTCGGGCTCGCGGGCCGCTGCCAGGATCATCTCGGACACGATGGGGCTGTGGCCGTGGACCAGAATGTTGACCTGGTCCTCCTTCAGAACGCCCAGGTTGACCAGGGATTTGACGGGTTTCGGTGTGCCGAAGATGATGTCCGAGACCTCGGTGGCGATCATGGACCCGCCCCAGCCGTCGGCCAGCGCCACGCGGCTGGCGTGCAGGCAGATGGAGACCGGGTCGCAGTCCACGCCCATGTGCGTACGGTGAAGCATCTCCACGCAGTCGCGGTCGATGCCGCGCGGAGTGCAACCGGAACGTTCCCAGACGTCTTTGCGTTTCTGGGGTGCGCGGCTGCTGAAGGCCACGTTGTGGGAGCGGCAGCCATAATCCTCGAAGAATAGGTCGGCCAGGGCCTTGGCCCGTTCCTGCACCGACAGTCCTTCAACCTCTACGCCCAGTTCCTTGCAGATGCGTTCGAGCTTTGCCTCGTCGCGGATGCCGTAGTCCGTTGTCTGCCCATCTCCGATGGCGGCCAGGGTTTCCAGCAGGTCGCGGCCATGGTCCGAATGCGCTGCGGCCCCTGCGGCCACGAAGCGGCCGAAGTTGCGGGCCACGGTCAGGTCGGCATCAGCGCCGCACACGCCGAGCATTTTCTTCGGCCCCTTGGGGTTGATGCGGCAGGGGCCCATGACGCATTTGTTGCAGGTCAGGCCCTGTTCGCAGAAGGTGCAATGGGGCGTCTGATCGTTGAGCCGGTCCCAGACGAGATTCACACCCTCGCGTCCAGCCTTGGCGATCATTTTCTGGGCGTCTTCCCAGGGGCTCAAATCCTGGATTTCTCTTTCCTTGGCCATGCACGTCCTCCTTTTGGTTTCGCGGCCTTTCGCCGGACTTTGGTATGATGGAATACGTCACGCCGCACTTTGGCGGTCCATTTGGACTTTCCTAGAACATTGCACGATTTTCTGTCTGTCGCCTAGCTGACAGAGGGGGATATTTTCGGATTTCCCGTCCTTGGCTTTGACGGTCAAATTCATTAGGCTCCTCCGCCATGACAACCCCAGCAGCCTCTTCGCATCCTTGTCCGGATTCCTCCGTTTTGGCCCCGCGCGCCAGGACCCGCACCCTGTTCGTGGGCGGCGTGGGCATCGGCGGCGCCAACCCCGTGCGCGTGCAGTCCATGACCAACACGGACACCCGCGACGTGGACGCGACCCTGGCCCAGATTGCGGCCCTGGCCGGGGCCGGCTGCGAGATCGTTCGCCTGGCTGTGCTGGACCTTGAAGCATCCATGGCCCTTAAAAGCATCTGCGCCGCCACGCCCGTGCCGCTTATCGCGGACATTCATTTCGATTCCCGCCTGGCCGTGCAGGCCGTTGAAGCGGGCGTGAAGGGCCTGCGCATCAACCCCGGCAACATCGGCGGCCCTGATAAGATCGACCGCGTGGTGCACGCGGCCCGTGCAGCCGGAGTGCCCATCCGCATCGGCGTAAACAGCGGTTCCGTGGACAAGGACCTGCTGCGTAAATACGGAGGTCCGACCCCCGCGGCCATGGTCGAGAGCGCGCTTGAGCATGTGCGCCTGCTTGAAGAGAGAGGATTCGACGCTATCAAGATTTCGCTCAAATCATCAAGTGTGCTGGGCACGGTCGCCGCCTATCGTCTCATGGCAAAAACCGTGGACTATCCGCTGCACATCGGCGTGACCGAAGCCGGTACGGCCATGCGCGGGGCGGTCAAGTCGTCTGTGGGCCTTGGCATCCTGCTGGCCGAAGGCATCGGCGACACGCTCAGGGTGTCGCTGACCGCGGATCCTGTCGAAGAAATGCTCGTGGCCTGGGAGATCCTGCGCGCCCTCGGGCTTCGGTCCAGAGGCCCGGAGATCGTGTCCTGCCCAACCTGCGGCCGCACCGAGATCGGGCTCATCGAGCTGGCAAATGCCGTGGAAGACAGGCTGCGCGGGGTGGACGAGGTCTTTACCGTCGCGGTCATGGGCTGCGTGGTCAACGGGCCGGGCGAAGCTCGCGAAGCCGACATTGGTGTGGCCGGAGGACGGGACTCGGGCCTCATCTTCCGCAAGGGTGAGGTCGTGCGCAAGGTGAAGGGGCGTTCGGAATTGCTGCCTGCCTTCATGGAGGAGCTGGAGAGATTTCTGGAAGAGCGGCGGGGCGTTGCATGAAAGTCCGCCTGCGGTTGCTGACTGATGGAAATGCCTGTCCTACGGGGGTGAGACATGTCTGGTAAGGATTTTCAGGACCGCGCTGTCGGAGCCCTCATGGGGGCCTTCATCGGGGACGCCCTGGCACTTGGACCACATTGGTACTATGATCTGGATGACCTGCGCCGCGATTACGGCGACTGGATCACCGGTTACACCGACCCGAAACCCGGCCGCTATCATGATGGCTTGCGGGCCGGGCAGCAGTCCCAGGCGGGATTCATCCTCGAACTGACCCTGGCCTCTCTGGTGGAACGCGGCGACTATGACGCCGAGGATTTTTGCCAGCGTATGGAGTATGAGCTGTTTCCCCTCCTCGACGGGACGCCCGTGAGCGGGCCAGGGGGCTACACCAGCCAGTCCATCCGCGAGGCCTGGCGGCGGCGCGTCAAACAAAAGCTGCCGTGGGGACAGACCGCAGGACAGGCCGACACCACAGAAGCCATCGAGCGCACCCTGGCCATCGCAGTGCGCTACGCCCAGGATCCTGCGCAGCTTGCCACGGCCGTGGCCGATAACGCCGCCCTGACTCAGGCCGATGACCTCGTCCTGTCCATGACCGTGGCCTACTGCGCCGTGCTCGGGCAACTGGTGCAGGGGCATCCGCTGGACGCGACAATTTCAGACCGGCTCATGAAGCTGGTCAAGACCGGGGAACTGCCGTTCCACGCCGTGACCCGCGAGAACCTGCAGCCGCCAAGGCCGGGAGATCCCGATCCGCCGCGTGCCGGTCGTTTCGCGTCTCCCGATGCGCTCTTGTCCCCTGCGTACATGGCCGCCGCGGCCGCGGACCCTGACGTGCGCATCGAACCGGCCTGGAAGGTCTCCCTGGTTTACGGCATGCCCTGTGCCATCTACCATCAGCTGCCCGCAGCGTATTATCTGGCGGCGCGCTTCCGTGACGATTTTGAATCCGCCGTGCTCCATGCCGTGAACGGCGGCGGGCAGAATCAGGCCCGCGCCATCCTGACCGGAGCCCTGGTCGGGGCCCAGACGGGACTTTCCGGCATTCCCTGGCGCTTCACGGACGGCCTTGCGCGAGGTACCGATCTGCTGGAATTGGCAGAGAGGCTTGCGGAGCAGGCGGAAGGGGAGTTGAAGGCGTGACTTTCGCAGGCCGTGATGCTGTGCGTTGAGGCACTGTGGTCTGTTTTTTCAGGTCCTGCATTTCAAATTGTGCAGCGAGTTGCTGCATTTTCAGTCGGACAGAATCGGGCCTGCAGTACTCCGGCAAATCTGAATTGAATTTAACTAATTTATTTACTTAGATATATTATCGAGGAGACATTTCATGCTGTTCAGCAAATTCTACGTGCCCACCCTGAAGGAAACACCGGCCGAGGCCGAGGTCATAAGCCACAAGCTTCTGCTGCGCGCGGGCATGATCCGCAAGCTGACCAGCGGCATCTACACCTACATGCCGCTCGGCCTCAAAGCCATCAACAAGGTCGCTAAAATCGTGCGCGAGGAGATGAACCGGGCCGGGGCCCAGGAGATCTCCATGCCCATGGTGCAGCCGGCCGACCTGTGGCAGGAGAGCGGGCGCTGGGATTTCTACGGCAAGGAGCTCCTGCGCCTCAAGGACCGTCACGGCCGCGACTATTGCCTCGGACCCACCCACGAGGAAGTCGTCACCGATCTTGTGCGCGGCGAGGTCCGGTCCTACCGTCAGCTGCCCATCAACCTGTACCAGATCCAGACCAAGTTCCGTGACGAGATCCGCCCCCGCTTCGGCCTCATGCGCGGCCGCGAGTTCATCATGAAGGACGCCTACTCCTTCGACAAGGACGACGAGGGCGTGAACGCAAGCTACCAGGCCATGTACGACGCCTACGAGCGCGTCTTCACCCGCCTGGGACTGGAGTTTCGCGCCGTCAGCGCCGATTCGGGCGCCATCGGCGGCAGTTTTTCCCATGAGTTCATGGTCCTGGCCGACACGGGCGAGGACACCCTGGCCGTGTGCACATCCTGCTCCTACGCCGCCAATCTGGAAAAGGCGGAGACGAAGCCTCTGCCCCTGTGCACGCAGACCTGCGCCGCGCATGAGCAGGTGGCCACTCCGGGCAAGCACACGGTGGAAGACGTGGCCGGATTTTTGGCCGTGGCCACGACCCAGGTCATGAAGACCCTGCTTTTTGACGTCGACGGCAAGTCCGTGGCCGTGCTCCTGCGCGGCGACCGCGAAGTCAACGACGTGAAACTCAAGAACCTCCTCGGCGCGACCAGCGTCGAACTGGCCACTCCGGAGCAGGTCGTGGCCTGGAGCGGCGCGCCCGTGGGTTTTGCCGGACCGGTGGGCCTGAAGGTCGACGCCATCTACGCGGACCATGAAATCGCGGCGGGCACGGATTTCGTCTGCGGTGCCAACGCCGCCAACGCGCACCTCGTACACGTCGACCCGCGCCGCGACATCACCCTGTCCACCGACGCCGCGCCCACGGGCTACGCGGACCTGCGCTCCATCACCCTGGACGACCCCTGCCCGGCCTGCGGCGACTCCATAATCATGCCCAAGGGCATCGAGGTCGGCCACGTCTTCAAGCTCGGCACCAAGTACTCAAAAGCCATGAACGCGACCTTCCTGGACGAGAACGGCAAGGAACAGGTCCTCATCATGGGCTGCTACGGCATCGGCGTGAGCCGCGTGGTGGCCGCATGCATCGAACAGAACAACGATGCCCACGGCATGATCTTCCCGCCCTCCATCGCCCCCTTCGAGGTCACCCTGCTTGCCATGTCCACCAAGGACGAAAAGGTCATGGCGCAGTGCCGCGAAATCCATGACTGGCTTGAAGCCCAGGGCATCGACACCCTGTTTGACGACCGCGACGAGCGCCCCGGCGTCAAGTTCAACGAAGCGGACCTGCTCGGATCTCCGATGCAGATCGTCATCGGCGGCAAGGGGCTGGAGAAAGGCGTGCTTGAGGCCAAGAACCGCAAGACGGGCGAAAAGCGTGAACTGCCCGTGGCCGACTGGCAGAACGCGGTTCTGGAATGGCGCAAGGAAGTGATGAAGGAGTGGGGACTGGCATAACCTGCCTCACCAAAGTCAACAGTGAGCAGGGAGCGTAGTATGAAAAAGCCTGTAATTCCGGTGATGGCTGATTCGACCAGCCTTGTGAATGCAGTCCGGGATTTGATCCGTCAGGCGCGACAGCAGGTGCTGCGCAGCGTCGATACCATACAGGTGCAGACGTATTGGCAGATCGGCAGGCATATCGTTGAGTTTGAACAGGACGGGCAGGCTCGGGCCGATTATGGAAAGCGACTGCTGGCCAATTTGGCGGATGCGCTCACCCAGGAATTTGGCAAAGGATTTGATGAGCGTAACTTGCGGAATATGCGGGCTTTTTTTCAGTGTTTTCCAAATTGGAACGCAGTGCGTTCCGAATTGAGCTGGACGCATTACCGCCTGCTGCTGCGAGTGGATTCACCAGAGGCCCGCAATTGGTACATGCTTGAAACGGCAGGACAAAATTGGAGCACACGGGTTCTGGAGCGGCAGATAGGCAGCCTGTTTTACGAACGCCTGTTGTCCAGCAAGGATAAGCAGGGGTTGCTCGAAGATTCGCGAGAACTGGTGCGGTCGGAGAAGGGATCGCCACGCGATTTCGTGCGCGATCCGGTGATGCTGGAATTTCTGGGTGTTCCTGATTCTGCTGGATTGTTGGAGTCTGATTTGGAGCAGGCGCTCATGAACAAGCTGCAGCAGTTTCTGCTGGAGCTTGGCAAGGGTTTCGCCTTTGTCGCACGTCAGCAGCGTATCAGTACAGAGACTCAGGATTTCTATATTGACCTCGTGTTCTATAACTACGTGCTCAAATGCTTTGTGCTTATCGATCTGAAGACAGGTCATCTTTCGCATCAGGATATCGGCCAGATGGACATGTATGTGCGTCTGTATGACGATTTGCGCCGTGGGGATGGCGACAACCCGACGGTTGGAATTTTACTTTGCGGCAGCAAGGATCATTCGGTTGCAAGATATTCCGTATTGCACGAAAGCCAGCAACTGTTTGCTAGCAAATACAGATTGGTGCTTCCCAGCGAAGAGGAACTGCGTCGAGAACTGGACCGTGAGACCCAGGCTGCGCGGTCGCGGCTTGGCGATTAACAGAAGCCGACCATGCACATATTCTCCGTCCGAACCCTGACCCAAGCCATCAAGGATGTCCTTGAAGGCGAATTTCCGTTCGTCTGGGTGCGTGGGCAGGCTTCGAACCTTTCCCGGCCGCCGTCCGGGCATGTGTATTTTTCGCTGAAGGACGATGACGCCACCTTGAGTGTGGTCTGGTTCAAGGGGGCGCAGCCCAAGGGGGCCGCCGGTGGTGGTGAGCGGGTCAATCCCGTCACCGGCGAGGTTGAGAGCGGGGAGCCTTTTCAGCTTTGTGATGGGCAGGAAGTGCTGGTGGCCGGGCGCATGAACGTGTATCCGCCGCGCGGGGCCTACCAGCTGGTGGCGGAGCTTGTGCAGGGACAGGGGCTTGGCGAATTGGCCGTGGCCTTTGAGGCCATGAAGGCCAAGCTTGCCGCCAAGGGGTATTTCGATCCGGACCGCAAGATGACACCGCCGCGCAACCCGCGCCGGGTCGCCGTGGTCACCGCTCCCCAGGGCGCGGCCCTGCAGGATTTTTTGCGCATTGCCGGTGATCGGGGTTATGGTGCCACCATCCGGGTGTATCCGAGCCTGGTGCAGGGCGACAGCGCTTCGGCCCAGATTTCCGCCGCCTTGGACCGCGCCGACCGCGAGGGCTGGGCCGAGGTCATCGTGCTGATTCGCGGTGGGGGATCCCTTGAAGATCTGTGGGCCTTCAACACCGAGCCCGTGGCCGAGGCCATCTTTCGCTCGCGCCTGCCTGTGGTCTGCGGGGTCGGACACGAGGTGGACACGACCATCGCGGATCTGGTGGCGGACCAGCGCGCGGCCACGCCCTCCCACGCGGCGCAGCTTTTGTGGACCGAGCGCGGGGTGCTGCGCCAGCAGGCCGACGAGATCTTCCTGGCCCTGGCCCGCGGCATGGCGCGTTTGCTGGACGCGCGGGAGCGGAGTCTGCAGCAACAGGTGCAAGGACTGAACTGGCATTCCCCGGCCCGGCGCATCGAGCGCTGGGGCTTTGAGCTGGAGCGGCTTGGGGATCGTCTGCGCCAGGCCGCAAGGACACAGCTGGACAGCCGCGCCACGGCCCTGGCGCGGCTGGAGGATCGCATGCACCGCTCCCTGGGTCCAGCCGCGATGCTGTCCCTGCGTTCCGACCTGGACCGGACTGAATCGGCACTGGAACAGGCCGGAGCCCGTTTTGTGCGCGTCCGGCTGGAAGCCCTGCGCGGGCTCGAGGGCCGTCTCGCCGCCCTGGACCCTGCGGCGCCGCTGGCGCGAGGCTACGCTTTAGTCCGGGGGGCATCCGGTTTCGTGCGTTCGCGGGAGGATGTGCGGGCGGGGGATGAGATCCGTGTGCAGGTCGCGGACGGAGAATTTTCAGCGGAGGTGCTGCCATGATGTTGCGAGGTTTTATTTTTTCCATCCTTTTGGCCACGGCCCTTTTCGCCACGCCCGGCAGCGGGCTTCACGCCGCGCAGCTGCGCCTGGAATGCCCCGAGGTCATCGGCATCGGCCTGCCCTTCGTGGTCCGGGTCGAATCCGACGAGCCTCTGGACAGGCTTCGCGTGGAATGGGCCGGGAAGAAGCTTGATGTGCCCGGAGCCGGAAAAACGGCTGTCGAATTTCTGCTCGGCACGGACGTGCTCAAATCCAGGCCCGGCACCGAGACCCTGCGCATCCTGAAACTCGGGCTCAGTCCCCTGTCCGTACAGACCTCGATTCTGGTCGAGGATCGTGAATTTCCCGAGCAGCGTCTGACGGTGCCGGCGGAAATGGCCACTCCCCCGGCCGCGGTGCAGGAGCGCATCGCGCGGGAAAACGCCGAGGTGCGCGCTGTGCTTGGCACGGTCTCGCCCGACAATCATCTGGTCCTGCCGTTCATGCGTCCCGTTCCGGGCGGAGTCAGCAGCGCCTATGGCCTGAAGCGTTTTTTCAACGATCTGGAGCGCAATCCCCACCGTGGGCTCGATCTGCAGGCTGCGCTGGGAGATCCGGTCAGGGCCGCCGCTCCCGGGCGGATTGTGCTGGCGGCGGATCACTATTATGGCGGCCGTTCGGTTTTTCTTGATCACGGTCTTGGCGTTTTCACCGTCTACATGCATCTGGACGAGTTCAAGGTCAGGCAGGGGGACATGATCGAGGCCGGGGAAATCCTCGGGCTTGCGGGCCAGACCGGCCGGGTCACTGGCCCGCATCTGCACCTGGGCCTTTACGTGCTCGATCTGGCGATGGACCCGGCGGCTCTCTTTTTCGCAAATTCTGTCCAATAAAAAAGGCGCGACATGGCAAAGACACAGCAAACTTTCGAAAAGCGGCTTGAGCGGGTCAAGGAGATCACGGCGCTGCTTGAAGGCGGGGACCTGCCTCTGGAGCAGGGCGTGAAACTCTTTCAGGAGGGCGTAAGGCTCTCAAGGGAGTGCGGCGCCGAACTCGAGCAGGCCCGCATCATCGTCGAGAGCGCCGGGCAGGAGTCTGCGGCGGAGTCCGATGCTGCGGGAGACGAGGCATGAATCCGCAGGAAATGAAGGCCGAACTCGGGGCGCTCGGCGCGTTGGTGGAGTCCCGGCTGGCCACGATCTTCGGTGACGGCCAGACTCCCGCGCTGCTGGCCGCCTCCATGGACTATTCGCTCATGGCCGGGGGCAAAAGACTGCGTCCGGTGCTCTGCCTGGCCTGGGCGGAACTGGTCGGAGGCCGTGCGGACAAGGTGCTTGATTTCGCCTGCGCCATCGAATGCATCCACACCTACTCCCTCATTCACGACGATCTGCCGGCCATGGATGACGACGACCTGCGCCGGGGCAAGCCCTCCAACCACAAGAAATTCGATGAAGCCACGGCCATTTTGGCCGGAGACGGCCTGTTGACCGAGGCTTTTACCCTGGCCTCGTCTGTTGCACTGCAACCGGACCGGATTCTGAAGGCCATTTTTCACCTCTCGACTGCTGCCGGTCCACGTGGCATGGTCGGCGGCCAGGTTTTGGACATGGG
>JAWLHW010000013.1:24345-25735 GCA_041690155.1 Desulfomicrobium sp.
CTGGACGGCATCAGCGGTTTTCCCCGCACCAGCGAGAGCCCTTACGACCACTTCGGCGTGGGCCATTCCTCGACCTCCATCTCCGCCGCCCTGGGCATGGCCGCAGCCCGCGACCTGGCCCACCAGGACCACAAGGTCGTGGCCGTCATCGGCGACGGCTCCATGACCGCCGGGCTCGCTTACGAGGGCCTCAACCAGGCCGGCGGACTGGGCAAGAATATGGTCGTGGTTTTGAACGACAACGAGATGTCCATATCGCGCAACGTCGGGGCGCTTTCGTCATTTTTGAGCCGCAAGCTGTCCAAACGCTGGGTGCAGCGCTTCAAGAAGGAAGCGGAAAGCATCATGCGCCAGATTCCCAAGATCGGCGACGATCTGGCCGAATACGCCCGGCGCAGTGAGGATTCCCTGAAGAGCTTCTTCACCCCCGGCATGCTGTTCGAGGCCTTCCGCTTCACCTACATCGGCCCTCTGCAGGGGCACGACATGCGCATGCTGACCAACGTCTTTGAGCAGACCAGAGAACTTGAGGGGCCGATTCTGGTGCATGTCCTGACCAAGAAGGGCAAGGGCTACGAGCCGGCCGAAACCAATCCGACCTTTTACCACGGGGTGGGCTGTTTCGAGCCCGAGACCGGCGCGGCCCGAAAGTTTGGAGCCTGCTCGTTGCCCAGCTACACTGAAGTTTTCGGCTCCACGCTCTGCAAACTGGCCGAGAAGGACGAGCGCATCGTGGCCATCACCGCCGCCATGCCCGAAGGGACCGGGGTGAGCTGCTTCGCGGATACGTATCCGGAACGTTTTTTCGACGTCGGCATCTGCGAACAGCATGCCGTGACCTTTGCCGCCGGGCTCGCCTCCCAGGGCATGAAGCCCGTGGTCGCCATCTATTCGACCTTCATGCAGCGCTCCTACGATCAGATCGTGCACGATGTCTGTCTGCAGAACCTGAACGTGACCCTCTGTCTGGACCGGTGTGGCTTGGTGGGGGAGGACGGGGCCACGCATCACGGCGTTTACGACCTGTCCTTTCTGCGACATATCCCGAATCTGGTGCTCATGGCCCCGCGCAACGAAACAGAACTGCAGCACATGCTGGCCACGGCTCTGGCTTTTGACGGCCCCGTGGCGCTGAGATATCCGCGCGGGGTGGGCGAGGGCGCGCCATTGACGGACGCACCCCGGATTCTGCCTATCGGTCAAGGCGCGTTGCTGCGCGAGGGGGCCGATGGTGTCATCGTGGCGCTCGGCAGCCGAGTGAACCCTGCGCTGGAAGCGGCGCGGATGCTACGCGAGGAGACGGGCAAGGAAGTGGCCGTGTTCAACGCCCGTTTCATCAAGCCGTTGCCCGAAGCTCAACTGTTGGCCTTGGCCAGCTCGCAGCCTTTCA
>JAWLHW010000014.1:0-7622 GCA_041690155.1 Desulfomicrobium sp.
GCTGCCCTTATTCTGGCTGTCCTGGCTGGTTTTGTTTTTGCTCAGGAGCCGGACAACGGGCGGCGAGGGTACATTCTGACCGTTGATGACGCCATCGGACCCGCCACCCGCGACCACATTGTGCGCAACATCACCCGTGCCGAGAAAGACGGCGCGGAGGTGGTCGTGTTGCGCCTGAACACTCCCGGCGGGCTTGACGCCTCCATGCGCGACATCATTCGCAAGATTCTGGCCTCCGAAGTGCCGGTGGTGACCTGGGTCGCGCCGGCCGGGTCCCGGGCAGCCAGTGCCGGAACGTACATGATGTACGCCAGCCACATTGCGGCCATGGCCCCGGCTACCAACCTTGGATCGGCCACACCGGTGCAGATGGGGGGCAGTGAGAGCGACAAATCGCCCTCGACCTGGGATCGTGTCCGGGACGCAATGAAACAGGACGGCGATGAAGGCGCCAACGCCACGGAAGAGCCGGAAAACCTGCCTGCCGACGCCATGGGGCGAAAGGTCGTCAATGACGCCGTGGCCTACATCAAGGGGCTGGCCGAGCGTCACGGGCGCAACGCCGAGTGGGCCGAGCGCGCGGTGCGGGAGGCCGTCAGCCTGACATCCTCCGAGGCGTTGGAGCAGAATGTTGTAGACGTTATCGCGGCCAATCTGCCCGAGCTTCTCGAAGCCATCGACGGTCGCGAAGTGCGCATGGCAAACGGCACGCGTACTCTGCAAACGGCCAACCTTGCCATCGTCGAGATCGAAACCGACTGGCGCACGGAACTGCTGGCCATCATCACCAATCCGACTCTGGCCTACATGCTGCTGATGGTGGGCATATACGGCCTGGTCCTTGAGGGCTACAATCCGGGTGCCATGGTGCCTGGCGTCATCGGCGGCATCTGTCTGCTGCTGGCGCTGTACGCCTTTCAGATCCTGCCCGTGAACTTCGCCGGACTTGCCCTCATCCTGCTGGGCATGGCGCTGATCGGGGTGGAGCTTTTCATTCCGGCCTTCGGCATCCTTGGGGTTGGCGGCATTGTCGCCGTGGTGGCCGGGTCGGTCATTCTTTTTGAGGGCGACATGCCCGAATTCCGCATCAACACGTATGCCATTGTCGGCATGGGGGGCGGGTCAGCCCTGATTTTTGGCGGCATTGTCTGGGTGGCCGCGCGCTCGTTGCGCAGGCCGAGGCTCAGCAGCCGCGAGGCCATGGTTGGCCTCGAAGCCGAAGCCATTCAGGATTTTATGGACGGACTCGGGAGGGTGCATCTACGGGGCGAGAACTGGTCGGCCCGTTCTGAGCATCCGATCCGCCAGGGCGACACGGTCCGCGTTATCGCCATGGAGGAAGAGGGACTCGTCCTTTCCGTAACCCCGACGCCAACCGGCAACGACAAACAATAAAAAGGAGAACCGCATGAATCCCTTTTTTCTGCAATTTATGACCTTCGGCATAATACTGTTGGCGGTCTTGCTTTACTTTACGATCAAGATTCTGCGCGAGTACGAACGCGGGGTGGTTTTCACCCTGGGCCGGTTCGACAAGGTCAAGGGACCGGGCATGATCATCCTCATCCCCTTCGTGCAGCAGATGGTCAGGGTGGATCTGCGCACCGTGGTCATGGACGTTCCTACCCAGGATGTCATTTCTCACGACAACGTGTCCGTGCGGGTCAATGCCGTGGTCTATTACCGGGTCATCGATCCGGAAAAGTCCATTATCGCTGTCGAGCACTTCATGGACGCCACCAGCCAGCTGGCACAGACCACCCTGCGCTCGGTGCTCGGCAAGCACGAGCTCGACGAGATTCTGGCCGAGCGCGACAAGCTCAACGAGGACATCCAGAAGATTCTCGACCGCCAGACCGACGGCTGGGGGATCAAGGTTTCCAATGTGGAGATCAAGCATGTCGATCTCGACGAATCCATGATCCGGGCCATCGCCAAGCAGGCCGAGGCGGAGCGGCAGCGGCGCGCCAAGGTCATCCACGCCGAAGGCGAGCAGCAGGCCGCGCAGAAGCTGGTGGAGGCGGCGCAAAAGCTGTCCGAAAGCCCGAACGCAATTCAGCTCCGGTACCTGCAGACTCTTGGAGATATAGCCGGAGAAAAGAACTCGACCATCGTTTTCCCGGTGCCCATCGACACATTGAAGACCTTGTTCGGGGGGAAATCCTGATTCGGACTGTGGCGCAAGAAGTTTTGCGCAAAAGGGAAATTGTCTGAAATCCGCACATATTCAGGTGCGCGCACGAAAAAGGGCCTTGCGACGATTCGAGAGAATCGACGCAGGGCCCTTTGCATGGCATCGCGCAGTACCGGTGTAACAGTCCATGTCATTGCAGCGCCACGTTTTTTCGTCCGCTTTGTGCCGTGAACTGTTTTTATTCGATGCGAGTCAGCGGGAACCGTCACGCATCAGCACGGCCTCGGAGCGGGACGGGAACGGTCCAGGCTCTCCGTGTTGCAGAACCTCCGGTAGGCATCCTGATCCAGAGGAAAATCCCAGGAGCCGCTTCTGAGTTCGATCCTGCCGCCGAAGCCCGTTTTGAAGCGGTACATGCCGTAGAACGGATGCGCGGGGTCCATGCCGGGAGAGACTGCGCCCATTTCGTAGGTCAGACAGCCGCGTGTCCGGGCCAGATTCATGGCTGTCCAGTGCATGAGATAGGGCGCCATGAGGCTCCGTTTCAGGTTGGATGAGGCACCGTAAAGAAAATTGGCCGCCTTGCCCGAGACGGCGATGATGGCTCCGGCCAGAATATCCGTCCCGTGGCTGGCCAGCAGAAAGACAAGTTCCGAATTATCCCTGCCCGCAAAGCGGCATTTGAACAGGGCCGCGAAATTTTCATAGCTGCACTGCGCGAACCCGTTGCGCTGTGCGGTCTGGCAGTACAGGGCGTGGAACTGGGGCAGGTTTTCCGCGCTGACCGTGCGCACCGTCACGCCTTTGCGCTGCGCGAGGCCAATGTTGTAGCGGGTCTTGGCCTTCATGCGCGCCAGGATTGCCTCTTCGTTTCCGTCCAGATCCACCACCAGCGAACTGGCCACGGTCAGGTCGGTGGAGGCCTTGCGGATATTCCAGTGCCTGGTGCCCATGTTCATGCGCATTTCCCGGATTCTGGGTTCCGGAAAGGCGGTCCATTCCCTTTTCTTCATTTCATCGGCGTAGAGTGACTTCCAGGGCAGGTCGTAGCGGATGAAGGCCACGTCCGGGCCCAGTTCTTTGGCCAGGGAAAGGGAAAAATTTTCGAGAAAGGGTCCATAGTTTTCCTCGTCGGGGACGTATTCGGGCCCCTGCGGCACCATGGCGATCTTTTTTTCGCCGCAAGGCTGCAACAGCACCAGCACATCACCGCAACGTTTCGATTCCAGGTCAAAAGCCAGGGGCTTGAAGCCGAGCCGGGACTTGACCTGTGCCCAGTAGGACGTCTGGAAGATGATATCGGTGGGCATGAGCGCCTGGGGTGTTTTTGCGCAGAGATCAAGCATTCTTCAAGCCTCCTGTCTGCAATTTCGGATCAGATGCGGGAAATAAAAAAGGGGACGCGCCAACGACGCATCCCCCGAAAAGGTTTCTTTCTATCAGGATGTTCAGGCGTTCATGCACTGTTGGAGCTGCCGGGTCTCGGCAGTGGGGCTGTTTACGATTCGAAAGGCCATGATTTTTCCTCCTCGGCAGCGGGTCATGCCGCTGTGAACAAGCAAGGGGAGGCTTTCTCGCGAAAGACTCCCCGGACAACTTTGGACTCAAAAAGACGCCGAACTGCTATACGCATTTTTCAAATCATGCAACCCCGGTGACCTTGTCGTATGAAATTGTTTTTTGCGATCAATTTTTCAGCCCGTTCACCGCAAAAATTCGCTTTTAAGCGCATTGCAAAAAAACATGATGAAAGAGTTATCGGAAAAATAATTTCTGCATGAAATGTGATGTGCGTTTTGTTTTCTGTTCAAATTTCATATTTTCAAGAATAAAAAAATATTTTGTAAGAATATTCTGTCATGCTTGACGTTTTTTATATTTACGGGAGAGTGTCTGCTTTCGCCTGTTACCCGCCGCTTGAAAATGTTTTGACCCGGTTGCGGCCGCAGGCGTTAAAATCGAAAGAAAGAGAGTGCACGAGGACAAGCATGAACAAAAAACCAAATATCACCATAACCTCTCTTGACGCTGAACGTCTTGAGATACTTCTCGATTCCCTGCCCAAGGGCGCCTTTCCGGGCAAAGCCGATCTGGAGGACGAGCTTGACCGGGCCACCATTGTGGAGCCGAGGAACGTTCCGCCCACCGTGGTGACCATGAATTCCACGGTCAAGTTCAAGCTCATGCCCGCAGGCGAGGAGTTTTGTCTGACCCTGGTCTATCCTGGCAGGGCAGACGACAAGGGTACCACGATCTCGATTCTGGCCCCGGTGGGCAGCGCGTTGCTTGGACTTTCCATCGGCGACGAAATCCAGTGGCCCAGACCCGGCGGGGGAATGCTGCAGGTGCGCATCGAAGAGATCGTCTATCAGCCCGAACGCGCAGGAGAGTACGAGCTTTGATTTTCCGGAGCGGCCGTTCCGCCTGTGCGCACCTGCGCCGTTATCAGGTGGAGGCGGACAGGCTTGCCTCGGGGCCGCTTCTGTTTCATACGGCAGGCATGAAGCCGCGTTTCGCCATACCTCGCCTGCGCTCCCGGCAGCGGGCCTTGCTCCGCATGTATCGCACGGTGGCCGACTTCACCTATGATCTGGAAATCTGGATGGATGGCAGCGGTTCGCTGCGCTACGTTTCCCCCTCCTGCCTGCGCATGACCGGGTATGCGGCGGAGGATGCACGGCACGACAGGGATTTCTTTGCGCGGATCATCGTCCCCGAGGATTTGCCGCAATGGCGGCGGACCATGGACTGCGGACTCCAGGGAGACATCGCTGCCATGGATTTTCGCATTCTCCGTCTGGACGGCTCGCAGATCTGGCTTTCCCAGGAGACCACCCGCGTCTTTGATCCGCGCGGCAGGTTCCAGGGCTGGCGCCTGTCCCTGCGCGACGTGACGGAGCGGGTGCAGGCCCGCATGTCTCTTGATCAGGCAAGGCAGAATCTTGAAGAGCGGGTACAGGAGCGCACGGCGGAGCTGGAGTTGTCCCGCGAGCGCTACCGGGCCCTGTCTGGATATCTGCAGGACCGCATCGAGGAGGAACGGGCCCATATTTCACGCGAGATCCACGACGTTCTGGGGCAGGACATGACCGCCATGAACATGGGCCTGCATCGTCTGGAACGGTCGTTTCAGGACACCGGCGACGGGCGGTTGGCGCAGGTGGCGGAGCTGCGCGCCCTGGTCGCAGGCACCCTTGAGACTGTGCGTCGCATCTCGCGGGAGCTGCGTCCGCCCATGCTCGACGAACTGGGCTTTGCCGAGGCCGTGGCCTGGCAGGTCCGGACCTTTGCGCAGGCATCGGGGCTGCGCGTGGATCAACGCATCGAATGCATCCCTGACCTGCCCGCCGTCCTGGCCACGTCCATGTACCGGGTGTTGCAGGAATGTCTGACCAATGCGGCCCGCCATTCAGGGGGCAACCGTCTGCATGTGGCCGTGCAGGCCGCGGAAGGGGAGCTTGTCATGCGCGTGGCTGACAATGGCCGTGGCATTACGCGAGACCAGGCCGACGCGTCCGGCTCGCTCGGGCTGCTTGGAATGCGCGAACGGGTCCGCCTGGCAGGGGGAACGCTCGACGTGGCCCGCCTGCCCAAGGGCGGAACCGAAGTTGTGGTCAGGGTGCCCCTGACCGGGGAGAATGGCTCATGCGCATCTTGATTGTGGATGATCACGCAGTGGTGCGACGAGGCACCAAAAACATCATTATCGACCGTTTTCCGGAATGCGAATTCTCCGAGGCGGGAACCTTGCACGAGGCGCGGCTGGTGCTGGAG
Source organism: Desulfomicrobium sp. (assembly GCA_041690155.1). GTDB lineage: Bacteria > Desulfobacterota > Desulfovibrionia > Desulfovibrionales > Desulfomicrobiaceae > Desulfomicrobium. The sequence goes on from JAWLHW010000014.1 coordinate 5,909, forward strand.
GATGCCCGGTTCGATCTGGTCATCCTGGACATTTCCCTGCCCGACGGAAGCGGGCTTGATTTTTTGGAGTACGCGCAGGAACACTCACCGGGCCTGCCCATTATCGTGCTCAGCATGCACCACGAGATCGAATACGCCCAGCGCTGCCTGAGCATGGGCGCACGCGGCTATCTGAGCAAGAATTCGGCTCCCGAAGAGCTTGAAGAGGCCATGATCTCCATTCTGGACGGCGGAATTTACGTCAACCCGTCGCTGCTGGACTCGCGTAGGCCTTCCTCGGCCATGGATACCCTGTCCCGCCAGGAGCGCGATGTGGCGCGCAGGCTGGCAAAAGGCGAGACCATGACCGCCATCGCCCAAGCCATGAGCGTCAGCGTCAAGACCGCCAGCACCTACCGCACCCGCGCCATGCGCAAACTCGGTATCAGCACCACTTCCGGCCTGATTCGCTTCCTGCTGGAGCGAGGTTTGGCCGATATGTGAGGCGTGTCGGAGAAATCCGACAAGATTGCGCTCAACGCGTCAGGGATTATGGCTGGGCAAAAGGATACTTCATGCAAGAGATAGGAGTTTTGTTATTACTGGCAGGCGTGCTTGGCCTGGCGTTATCGTTGGTCATGCTTGGCCGGCGAAAGCGCGGTGTGAAACGTTCGTTGCCGGATAATTTCGATTTCGCTGACCGCAAACATTCCGAGAGAAGACGATGAGCCTGAGCCTTGAGGAACTTGAACTGCGCGCCTTCGATCCCCCGCACCTGGGCATGCCCGGCTGGCCCTGTCAGGCAGGCCGCGGGGAGGATTGTGACCGTTTTGTGGAGATTTTCGTGGCCGTGCGCGACGGCAGAATCATTGATGTGGGTTTTCTGACCAACATCCCCGGGGACGGCCTTGTCTGCGCCTCGGCCTATTGCGACGAGGTGCTGCAAAAAACCGTGGAAGAAGTCCAGGATCTGCAGGAGCAGGACATCCTGGCCCTTTTTCCCTCCCCCAAACGGGAGGAAGCCGCCTTGCAGGATATCCTCAGAATCTGCGTCGACGCGGGCGCGAGGTCTGTCAAGGCCTGTTCGCCCCAGTCGTAGCTGACGCCACTTCAAAGGCCGCGAAAGACCTTCGGCCACCATTCACTCTTCAGAAAGCTCTTCATCCCGCAAGGCTGAATCCCGGCACGCTGAAAGCTTGGCCAGGGCCAATAGCGCCGTTTTGGTCGCGCCTTCGATGGCGGTCAGGTAGTCGTGATCAAAGGTGTTGTCTCGCCTGTTCGCGATGACCGGGCAGATTGCCCCTCCCCAGTGTCCCAGCCCGCCGAGAAAGTGCAGCAGAAAGCTCGCTTCCATCTCCATGTTTTCGATACGTAATCCGTTCAGACCGGGATCGAAGTCGCTGAAAATCCTGTCCAGATCCGGCGTGCTTGGCCGCAGCCGCGAGATGTCGCGTCCCTGGGGCGCGAAAAAGCCGCTGTTTGAAACCGTGAGGCCGTTTTTGGCGGCAACTCCAAGCTCCTGCGCGGCCTGCGTCAGCGCCTGGACAACATTCGGTTCGGCGCGGGAAACATAGGGCTGGATTTTTCCCCGGAACCGCGAGTCCGGTCTGGCCGCCTTTTTGATCAGTTGTGCCAGTTCCTGTTCCAGACGCGCGCAGGCCTGGTCCGGGCAGGGCGTTTCATAGAACAGGCCGGTGTTGTCCATGCCTATGGCGTAGGCGGTGATGATGGATGT